>JAKLJX010000001.1:553692-913027 GCA_023150945.1 bacterium
ACAGAAAACCGCCAGGGATAAACTCGCCACGCTGACCGCTTGGCGCTGGCCGATTGAGTCGACCATTGAAGAATGCAAGGGCGAACTCGGCATGGATCACTATGAAGTGCGCAACTGGCGCGGCTGGCATCATCATCTGACCATGACGATGTTGTCGCATCACTTCCTGGTGCGAATGCGCGTCGAGATGGGTGATGAAGCGCCGGCGTTGACGGTATCCCAAGCCCGGCACTTGCTGCAAGTGGTATTGCCGAAACGCAAGTTCGAGGCCCAGATGGTGCTTGAAGAAATTCAAAGAACGCAAAAGCAAAATTACGCGGCCTATCGCTCACATCGAAAACACCGACGAAAACAAAAACGAGCAAAGCCGACTTAACGTTGTAGTATTAACCATAAAAGATTTTTGCCGGCATGGCGCAGGAGATGATAGCGCACCATGGTCGCGGCCGCGACCGGCAGGCTGCCGAGCAAGGGCCATTCGCTGCTCGGCCGCAGCGTGAACCACGCCAATCCTTCCGCAACCAGATAGAACAGCGGCAGCAAATTCACCCAAAGCGCAGTCCAATGCGGCAGGAAATCCGGCGAGGAAAATGCCGGCAAAGGATAGCCCATATCGGCCGGCGAGCGCGCCACCAGATAGAACAGGAACAGCAGAATGAGAATGATTTCGCTGAGAAAGCGCCGGTCGAAGTGATGGCGCAGATAATTGCGGTAGTAGCGCAGGCGGGTGCGAAGCAGGAGTGTGAGCATTTCTTGAACGCTTTGGGGCCCAGTCCAACCGCGCGCGGGTTGTGCCTCGTCAAACACCCTGCCGCGTGCCACAGCGGCAGGGTGGGAGGCGGGATTGCGGTTCTACTCGGTTTTGGCGGTTTCTTCCGGTCGAGCAAGCTGAATGACGGGGTGGGTCTCTGTGCCGATGCCGAACGGCCGCCATTTCGTTTCGTCTTCGCTGCGCAGGCGATGCTTGGCGCCGCCGCGGGCATGAGTCTTTTCGAAATCCTTGGGCTCGATAAGGAGTTCACGGCCTTCCAACAATCCCAGCACGCCTTCCTGGCCAGGCTCGGGCCGGCGCTCGACTTGCTGCTCCAGCGGTTTGATGAGATTCGCGTCGTAAGCATCAGGTTCGGAATAGACCGTGATCAAGCCCTCGAAGTTGCGCAGCACGACCCGGTGTGAGCCTTGCGAAATGAGATAATTGGGCATCACCGGAATTTTGCCGCCACCGCCCGGCGCGTCGATGACGTAGGTGGGAATGGCATAGCCGGAGGTGTGGCCGCGCAAGCCTTCGATGATCTCGATGCCCTTGGCCACCGAGGTGCGCAGATGGCCCGCGCCCTCCACCAAATCACATTGATAAAGATAGTAGGGCCGCACGCGGATTTTCACCAGCTCGTGCACCAGCTTGCGTTGCAGATGCACCGAGTCATTCACCCCTGCGAGCAGCACGCTTTGATTGCCGAGCGGAATGCCGGCGCGCGCGAGCAGGTCGCAGGCGCGCGCGACTTCCGGCGTGATTTCCTTGTGATGGTTGAAGTGGAGATTCATCCACAGCGGATGGTATTTCGCCAGCATTTCGCACAGCTCGTCGTCGACGCGCTGGGGCAGAAAGATGGGAACGCGCGTGCCGATGCGGATGATTTCGATGTGCGGAATGGCGCGCAACTGCGACAGCAGATAGTCCAGCATCTTGGGCGGCAGGATGAGCGGGTCGCCGCCGGAGAGCAGCACGTCGCGCACTTGCGGGGTGTTGCGCAGGTATTCGAGCTGCAGATCGTATTCTTTGCGGTTGAATTGCGCGCTGGGATCGCCGACGATGCGGCTGCGGGTGCAATAGCGGCAGTAGCTCGCGCATTGCGTGGTGACCAGCATCAACACGCGATCGGGATAGCGGTGCACCAATCCCGGCACGGGCGAATGCCGGTCTTCGGCCAGCGAGTCTTCCATCATCGAGGTGAACGGCACCAGCTCTTCTGCGGTGGGAATCACCTGCCGCCGGATAGCGCAGTCACGGCTGTCCGGTTCGATCAGGCAGGCGAAGAATGGCGTAATGTCCACGCGGAAGAGGTTCTCTGCGGATAGCGCTTTTTTCTCGCTTTCAGTGAGATTGATGACCTGGGAAAGCTCGGCCACCGAGTTCAAGCGGTTGCTGAGTTGCCAGCGCCAGTCGTCCCATTTTTCGTTGGGAACGTCGGCCCAGATTTTGGGTCGCGGGGTGCGCGCCAAGCTTCCGTTGTTGCCGTTCATAAAGGACATGAATGTTCTCCTGTGCGATTGCGCAGTAAAGGGCTGGGATGTTATTCAAACTTAAAATTTCATTCTTCCACGATGACTTCGTAAGTTTTAAAATTCAATGTGATGATTTTGCCGTCCAGCAATCGCGTGCCGATCAACGCTTCATGATCATCTGTAAGACTGATCAAAACAGTGAGAGGGGTGTTGTCAATGATGATCGTACCGAGATAAATCGCCTCCGTCACGCTGGCCCCATTCGCAAGAACATACTTATCAGTGCCGACGAATTTCAAATCGCATTCATCAAAATATTTACGCGGCAGACAAAATTCATCATTGAATCCCGTATCTAAAACGGCCACAAGCGGAATCCAGTTTTTACGTCCAACAACGTAAACGTCTTGGATTTTGGGCACCAAGTCCTTATCGATCAAACCGTGCATATGTCATCTGCGCTTATACATCGCCTGGTGACCAACTCGAATAAAGTGAAAAACGCCGCCCGGAAAACGTTTTTTTGCCGATATCGCAGCGGCCATTTTAGAGTCGCCGAGGAAGCACTCGCCGCTTTCAGGCTCAATTGCTACTATTTTTCCATGATAAAGCTTCTCAAAGTCTGCCTTATACCGCTCGGCATAAATCCGCTCCGCTTTTTCGGCAAAGGCAGTAAGATCAAAATCCGATGACATTGACATGGTTTGCATATGGCCACCTTTGATTTTAATCGTGCAGCTTGCACATATGTATTCGAAACCTGCACGAAGGTACTCTTTGACAATCTAAAAAGCAAAATCTTTTGCATCAATCATAGGAATTGCGCATATTCTGCCACCCTTCATTCAAGCTGAGAAACCATAATCGAAGCTGAAAGAATATTCTGCAAGCGCGAGTTTCATCACCATCATGAAGACCCTCACACTCGATCAGGCTGATCGCAAAGACGCGCTGCTGCAAGCGCTGTTGCGACAAAGTATTTTTCAAGACGTCCCTTCTCATCTCACCAGACAAATCACCGCCGCCATGTTCCGCTCGTTCGGCAAGGGCGAAACCCTCCTTCAAGAAGGCGCGCCGGCGGAAAATCTCGTGTTGATCCTGCGCGGCCAGGTCAACATCATGCGCGGGCAGACCTTCCTGGTGCGGCGCGGCCCTGGTGAGATGATCGGCGAGCAGGGCGTGATCGATCAAGCGCCCTACAGCGCGGACGCCGTTGCCCACGACGAAGTGGACGCCCTGTTGATTCCCGCCGGCTTGGCGCGCGAACTGTTGCACGACTATCACTTCACCCTCAACATCATCAAAAGCCTGTCTGGAAAATTGCGTGAAGCCACGCAGGAGCAAGCCATTCGCTTTGCCGCCGAGGAAAACATGTTTGCCGCTTTTCGCAGCCACGTGCATCCGCGCGTGCTCGATGATTTGCTCGCCAAAGGCCTGGAGGAATACGGCGCGCCGCGTTACATCGATTGCGCGATTCTGTTTTGTGACATGCGCTCCTACACTTCGCTTTCGCTGGAGGCGGCGCCGGAGGCCATTGTCAATGAGCTGAGCCGCTATCTCAATGCCATGATCGAAGTGATTCACAGCCACGGCGGCATGATCGACAAGTTCATCGGCGACAACGTCATGGCGGTGTGGGGCTTCGAACCGCCGCACGAAGGCGCAGCGATCAAGGCGCTCGATTGCGCGCTGGAAATGCACGAAGTGGCGCAGAAATACTCCTTCGGCGGCCAGCCCATCAAAATCGGCACGGGCTTGAACTACGGCACGGTGTTTTGCGGCAACGTCGGCAACGAGCGCAAGCGCCAGTTCACGGTGCTGGGCCAGCCGGTGAATCTCGCCTCGCGGCTGGAGGCGCTGAGCAAGATGCTGGATTCGCCGATCGTCATCGGTGAAAGCTTCTACAACGAGCTGCCCTGGCCGCGGCAGCGATTGTTTGCAGCGCATCACGACGTCGAGGTGCGTGGGGTCGGCACCATCACTTGTTACTCGCTGCGCCGCGAGCTGAACAGCCGCAAACTCGTGCGCTGGGGTTTGATCGGCTGCGGCGACGTCACGGAAAAAAAAAGTGGCCCGGCTTACCGCAAGGCGATGCACAGCGACCTGGTGATGGTGATGCGGCGTGATGCCGCCAAATGCCAGGACTATGCGCGGCGCCACGGCATCAAGCTGTGGACCACCTCCGCGGAGGAGTTGATCAATCATCCCGCGGTCGAGGCGATCACCATCGCCACGCCGCCGCATATGCACTGCCACTATGCCCGCCTGGCCGCGGCCGCCGGCAAACCCACCATCGTGGAAAAGCCGATGGCGCGCAACTATGGCGAATGCCTGCAAATGCTGCAGGCGTTCGAAGCCGCGGGCGTGCCGCTGTTCGTGGCCTATTATCGCCGCGCCTTTCAGAAGTTTCAGCATTTGCGCAGTGTGGTGAGCCGCGGCCGGTTGGGCGCCATCAAACGGGTGCAGTTGCGCTATCGCCGGCGCTTTACGCCCATTGATCCGCAGGCCGTGCCCTGGCGTTTCAATCCCGAAATTGCCGGCGGCGGCTTGCTGCTCGATCTCGGCAGCCATGCCATCAACATTTTGCAATTTTTGTTTGAAGATGCGCCGTGGCAAATCATCTCAGCGCAGGTTGAGCCGGGCTTGGGGCCGTTCGATGTCGAGAAAAGCGTTGCAGCGCTGGTCAAGATCGGCAATGACATTACCGGTGATTTGTTGTGGGATTTTGCCGCGGAGAAGCCGGAGGACTGGGTGTTGATCACCGGCGAGCGCGGCGAGGCGGAGTTCAGCGTATTTGCCGAGCGGCCTTACACCATCACCACGCGCAGCGCGGGCTGGGAGACCTACCCGTTTCAAGCGCCCGAGCACGTGCAGCAGCCGTTCATTCAAATGGTGGTGAATCATCTCTGCTACGGCACCGAAGCGCCCTCGGAGGGCAAGTCGGCGGCCTCGACAAGCTGGGTCCTGGACAAGATTTTGGGGCGAATCTGATGCCGGCGTTGTGGCCGGCAGAACAGAATCCTCTTGATTTTTGCGCATGCCCGCCTATTTTTCCGTGCGAAACAGGCTGGCGTTCCATTCTGAGTTAGGCAAGCCAATCGCATAACCATTGCAGAAATCGTCACACGTGCCTGCCGGTTGCGCCGGCAACAGAATCCCCAAAATCCTGGAGGATGATGCCTCATGACTTACACCTACAAAGAGCTGAAGCACAAAACCCTGGCCGAGCTGCGCGACCTCGCCAAGGACATGCAACACGAAGCGGTGCAGGGCTACACGCAGTTGAACAAGGAGCATTTACTCAAGGCGTTGTGCACGGCGCTCGACATTCGTGAACATCACGAAGTCGTCGGCATCGACAAAACCGCCATCAAGTCCAGGATCAAGGCCTTGAAGCAGGAGCGGGAACAAGCGCTGGCCACGCACGACAGCAAGCAGCTCGCCGCGGTGCGCAGCCGCATCAAAACCTTGAAGCGCAAGCTGCGCCGCGCCATGGTCTGAAAACAAAACGGCCTGGAGAACACTCCAGGCCGTTTTGTATTTGGCGGGAACGTGTGAGAATCGAACTCACCCTTCGGCGCGCGAGCGCCGAAGCAACGGTTTTGAAGACCGCGGAGGCCACCAGGCTCCCATCCATTCCCGAATGAATCACTCATGCCAGGCGAAGCCACAAGGCACCGGCCCGGCGCACCGCACTTCTACACTCCGCCCGCCAGCAGCCGCGCCAGGAAAGTCTGCGTGCGCTCCGGGCTGCCCGGCAACGTGGCGGGATGATGCTGGCCGCCGGGATAGAAGTTGAAGTCAAAATCAGCGGCCGGCCGCGCCAAGCCCTGCAACACCTCGCGCAGGCGCTCGCCCTCACTCACCGGCACAACGGTGTCCTCAGTGCCGTGATGCAACTGCAACGGCGGCAGCCGCCGGGCAAAATAGACGGGCGAGCGGCGCAGCAATTCCAGTCGAGCCTCGGCCAGCGTCAGCGTGCCGGCTTGCAGCGGCAACAACAGCGTCTCATTGAAATAGTCCAGACCGGGCAGATCTCTGGGATTGCCCAGCAACGCCTCTTCCGCCACCTGTTGCACGAATTGGCCGAGAAAGTCCGTAGGCCCAAAAAACTCCACCACGAGCTGCAGACGAGGATCGCGAATTGCCATCAACATCGCCACGCAGGCGCCGCGGCTGACACCCAACACGCCCAGGCGGTTGGGATCAGCGGCGGGCGTGTTGGCCAGCGCGGCCTCGAGCAAGGCCAGGGCATCATCGACGTCACGATCCCACGGACTGGGCGGCCCCGCCGAAACATATTCCCGCGAGTAGAAGTCCACCGGCTCGGAACGAAACGAGGGCGCGACATAAACAAACCGGCCGGCATTGGTGCCATTCATGACGGTTGCGATGTAAAGCACCTCCGGCACACTGATGCCGCCTTCTCCGCCGTGCGTGTACACCAACACCGGCAGGCTGTGGCCGGCCGCGCCATTGGGAACGATGATCAAGCCGTAATGCTTCAGCCCATCCACTGTGTGCGAGACCACTCGTACCGTTGCCGTTCCCGTGCCGAGATAAGTCGTGGCCTTCGCCACTTCCACAAAATCTTGCGCCGGCGCTTTCCGGCTTTCCCAGTCACGCAACACCGTCTCAATCTCACCTTGGCTCGGCGGCGCAAACAGCGCCGTGAAATCGACGCCTGCCACCACCCGGCTGGCGGCTGCCGTGGGCGATTGGCCAGTGCAGGAGACCAGCAGCAGAGCGCAGCTACAGGCCAGAAGGAAACGGCCGTATCTGTTCATTATCGTATTCTGCCTCGCGATGCCGAGAGATTTCACACGAAGTCTTTGCCGGAGGTGGATCAACGCAGCGCCAAACTAATCAACCCGCTGCACAATTGCAAGCGCAGCCTCTGCGCGGTTGTCAGCTTGCCTTGACGTTCGCTGCTTGCGACATTTGTCGCGATGAATCACAGCACAGGTTCAGCCATTTTCGCCTCTGTCCGTTTGTCTGTCACAATGCCGCGACAGCAAGCGCAGGTGATCGCGGTGATCGTACCAAGCGCCGGCAGAGATAAGTGTGAGTGCGGGAACTCAGATACCACGACGCCGGCGGCGTATGCCGCGCCTGGCATGGCCTTTGAAAGAGTGTTTCAGCCTAAAACAGCCGGTCCAAAATCTTTTGCGGAGGTGATGCCAGCCCAACCAAACAGAATGTGATTTGCCGTTGCCGCCCGACCAGTCAGAGTCAAGAAGGGATCTCTCACTCATCAACGGATGGAACCATGAAACACGGGAAAGAGGGTCGTTTCACCAGTGGCATGGTATGGCTCTTGAGCGGTTTCCTGCTGGCGGGCGCAAGCCTGTCGCCGGTTTGCGTTCAGGGGCAAACTGTCGAAAAAAAGACCCGGCCCGCTCTAACTGCCCGCCGCATGTTCCCGCAGCCGGGCAAACAGAGTGCGCGCGCGCCGCGGCCGGACAAGGCGACGCGCGAGGAGCTGCTGGCCAGGCTGTTGCAAACGCAGCGCGAACTGGCTGCGTTGCGGGCACAGCGTGACCACCTGCTCAAAGCGCTGCAGCAAATCGAGCAGCGCATGCTCACGCGCTCGCAGCGTTCACCTCGGCGCACATTGATTGCGGAGAAGCGCATCCGGCCGAGCGCCTGAGCGGCATTACGCGGTGCAGTGTTTTTCTGGTTGGCTGCCTTTCTTGACTTTGCAGGGAAGCAAAGCGCTTGGCCGCACCGGAGCTGAAGGCAGGGAAGCCCGCCGGCTCCGGTGCCACATTATCTCCCCCACCTGCTCGCGCAACCCGCCCCGTCGAAAAATCCCCTTGCCTTTCAAGCGCTTTTTGCGCATTATTTCGCGCCTTACTCCAGCTTGATGCAGACGAACGCGCGGGTTCTACGGCAATGCGAAAGAAGGTGGTCAATGATCGATCCTCCCGATGAGAACAACGATCTCACCCCGAAGAAAAAAAAGAAAGAAAAAGACCGGAACCGTCTCAAGGCCAAGAACGCCGATCGCGCGATGGACAACATGTTCCGCATCGTGATCAACACGCATCTGCAGCTCAGTGCGATGGCGGACAACAAGGCCAACATGTTGATTACCGTCAGCTCCTTGATTCTTTCCCTGTCGCTGGTGAATTTCAACGATCCCACTCTGCAGCCGACCATCGTCTGCATGGGGTTGACCTGCGTGGCCACGATTTTGCTGGCGGTTTATGCCACTCTGCCCAATCTGCCCCCGCGCGTGGCGAAGCCGGATCCCCACAGCGCGGGATTTAATATCATCTTTTTCGGATATTTCAGCCAGTTGGAGTATCCGGTTTTCGCGCAGGAAATGCAAAAAGTGATCAACGATCGCAGCCGCGTCTATGATTCCCTGGCGCGCGATCTCTACAATCTCGGCAAGGTGCTGGGCGACCGCAAATATCGCTTCATTCGCATGAGCTATCTGGTGTTCATGGTTGGCCTGGTGATCAGCTTCGTGACCCTGCTGGCCAGTTTGGCCACCACCCCCACGGTTCCGATCGAGTGAAGGGCGGGGCAGCCATGGAAACGCCAAGCCGGCATGAGGCGCGCTGAATGGATCAACTCATTTGCCATTTGATGGGGGATTACGTACTGCAGACCGACTGGATGGCGCGCACCAAGATCTCCAGTCTCTCTGCCGCCATCGTGCATGCGCTGGTGTATTCCCTGCCGTTCACCCTCATCACCGGCTTCAGTTGGGCGCTGCTCGTCATCTTTGCCACCCACGTGGTGATCGACCGCTACCGGCTGGCGTCGTACATCATGCGTATCAAGCAGTGGTCGTGGCGCGGGCAGAACCCGCTGCCGCCGCCGCCGCCGGAAATCAGCACGATTTTACTCATCGTCATCGACAATACCGTTCATCTCACCATCAATTATCTATCCATCAAATATTTGGGCTGACCACGTGATTTTTTCCCGATCCAGCGGTGTACTGCTGCATCCGACTTCGCTGCCCGGCCGTTTGGGCCTCGGCGATCTCGGTGCCGCGGCATATGCTTTCGTCGACGCATTGGCAGAAATGTCGCAACAGTTGTGGCAGGTGCTGCCCCTGGGCCCCACCGGTTACGCGAATTCACCTTATCAATCCTTCTCGGCCTTTGCCGGCAATCCGCTCCTGATCAGTCTGGAAAAGCTGGTTGAAGAAAACTGGCTGCCGCCGGCACGTCTCGCGGAAGCGCCGGTCTTTCCTGCCGCGCGCGTTGATTATGGCCGGGTGATTCAGCACCGGCTGCCGTTGCTGCGTGAGGCCGCCGCGAACTTTCAAGCGCAGGCCGCCACCTTCGAAAAGAAAGCTTTCGAAGAATTCTGCGCAAGCCAGCGCGCCTGGCTGGAAGAGTATGCGCTATTCATGGCGCTCAAGGAAGTGCACGCGCTGCGACCGTGGACCACTTGGCCGGCCGACTTGATCCGCCGGCAGCGCAAAGCGCTGCAGCATTGGCGCCGCGAGCTGGCCGGTGAAATCTATTGCCAAAAGTTTTTTCAATTCCAATTCTTCAAGCAGTGGGCGGAGTTGAAGGCGTATGCGCGCGCGCGCGGCCTCCAGATCATCGGCGACATTCCCATCTTTGTCGCGCATGACAGCGCCGAGGTCTGGTCGCATCCGGAGTTGTTTCACCTCGACGAGCAGGGCCAGCCCACCGTGGTCGCGGGCGTGCCGCCGGATTATTTCAGCGCCACCGGCCAGTTGTGGGGCAATCCGATTTATCGCTGGGAGCGCATGGCGGAAACCGGCTTTGCCTGGTGGATCGAGCGCTTTCGCGCCACGCTGCAGCTTGTGGATTACATCCGCCTGGATCACTTTCGCGGCTTTGAGAAGCACTGGGAAATTCCCGCGGGTGAGAAGACCGCGATCAACGGCACGTGGGTGGAAGGCCCGGGCGCGCGCTTTTTTGAGGCCGTGCTCGCGGCGCTCGGCCAACTGCCCCTCATTGCGGAGGATTTGGGCGTCATCACCCCGGAAGTGGAAACGCTGCGCGATCAGTTCGGTTTTCCCGGCATGAAGGTGTTGCAGTTCGCCTTTGGGCATGATGAACGAGTGGTGCGCGGCCTGATCGACGGCTTTCCCGAGAACGCCGTCATCTACACCGGCACGCATGACAACGACACCACGCTGGGCTGGTTTCAGAATCCCGGCGGCCGCCAGCCGGAGGAATTCGAAGCGGAACGTGTCACCGTCAGGAAGTTTTTGCAGAATGACGACAGTCAGATCAACTGGGAATTGATCGAAGTGGCGATGAAATCAGCCTGCCGCGCCGCCATCATTCCGCTGCAGGATTTGCTCAGCCTGAGCTCCGAAGGCCGGATGAATCTGCCCGGCACCACCGAGGCCAATTGGGAGTGGCGCTTTACCGCCGACATGCTGACCGCGGAAATCCGCGCACGGTTCAAGGCCATGACCATGCAATACGGCCGCGCCTGAAGGGAGCGACCGTCGCGCGGTAAAAATCATCGGCGGCAGGTGGATTGAATCAGAAGACAAAAACAAAAAGCCGGCGTGGCGGCAATGCCACTCCGGCTTTTTGCATCTATGTTGAAGGGGGGAAATCCGGTACGCAGGCCGATGCCGCGGAAGGGAATGGACGGCGCACTATTGCACGAGAAACTCCCCCTCCACGCTCAACACTTCCAAACTGCTGTTGTTGTGATCGCGCACCACGAAATCCGACAACCACAGGCGGTAGAGGGTGCCGGGCGTGATTCCCGTCTCGATTTGAAAATCGACATCAAACAATCGCAGCGGTTCCAGCAGCGGCGGCAGGCTGCGGCCGGTGTCATCGAACATGACGATGCGCAGCGTGGGCATGCCGGCCGTGTCGATGAGGTTGCTGTCAAGATTCTGCAGCGGCAGGTTGCTGTCTTTCACCAAACCGCGCGGCTGCAGGCCGAGGCGCGCGGGGTTCCCGCTGACATGGGCATGGACATCAAGCTGGAGGCCGCGCAAGGCATCGGCACTGATCAGAAAGATCGGCACCGGATTGCGGGGCGAACCAGGCGCGCCGGATCCGCTGCCGGCGATCATCACCACGCGACGCCCGGGAATCGGCACCGGGAACAAGGTCACGGTCACCTGCTGTTCTGCGCCGGCAGCGATTTGCAGGCCGGCTTGCACGCCGCGGTACTCCAGCACGCTCTCCACTTCGACATCATCCGACCAGGCTTCCACCACCAGGCGACGTTCCTCGCCGGGCGTCACTTCCAAACCGACGTTGAAAATCGAATCACCGGGCGCAATGCGGGCGGTGGCGCGCGCCAGCGTGTCGGCCGCGAACAGAACGTAAATCTCGATGCGATTGATCTGCTGCGCCGCCCGAGGTTTCAGCCGGCGAACACCCTCCGCGGCTGGGTGCAGCGTTCCCCGCACGAACTCGAGTTGCAGCGCCAGGGTGGCCGGAGTTGAAGCGGTGGGCGATGACGAAGAGCAGGCTGACAGCGTCAGCGCCGCCGCGGCAGCGCCAAGGATTTTGAGTGCGAATTTCATTTGACTCGAAACGTTGCGTCCTTCCACGAAAGCAAACTTCTCAGAAGCCACTGCCGGCGCGGCGGCCTCGGATTCTTCAATTGTGCCTCTCGCTGCGGGCTTTGCCCAATCTTCTACTGCACGACGAAGCGGGTGAGCTTGCGTTCGGCGCCTGCAAGCAATTCCAAAAAGTAAGCGCCATTGGCGACGGGCAGGCCCTTGGCATTGCGGCCCTCCCAGCGTAGGGAATAGCGGCCGGCCGGCTGCACGCCGGGCGCGAATCGCCACACCTCCTGGCCGAGCAGATTGTAGATTTTGGCCTCGACCAGCGCTGCCGCGGGCAAGTCATAGCGCCATTGCAGCGCCTGGTGCCGGCGCCGCTGCAGCGGATTGGGATAGCCCGCGGACAGCGCGAACACTTGCGGCAACTCTGTGCTACCGCCGCTCAACTGCGCGTCGAGCGCAAGCATCTCACCGCTGACACTCAAGCCGGTGGCGGCAATCACGGATTCTACTGTGAGCGCCAGCGGCAGATCGATCACCGCTGCGCCGGGTTCGGCTGTGGCCTGGCTGAGCACCGGCATCACCAGCAAGCTCATTTCATCATTGTGAATTTGCCAGCGCGCTTCCCAGGCGCCGGAGCGCACGCTGCGGCCGCTTTGCTCGGGAGAGCGGCCCGCCAGTTTCCATTTGGCCTGCCAGGCGCGCAACGCGTGCGGCGCCTGCCAACGCAGCCGGGTCATCGTCGCCGCAACCGGCTCGGCCTGCAATTCGAATTTACCCGCCGCGACACCGGCCAGGCTGGTTTGATTCAAGAGCACGTCGACGATGGCGACCAGATCCGCGACGTCGATGCGGTCATCGACAAAGGCGTTGGCCGCCCAGCAGCTCTTGTCGATCACGCTGGTGCGGCGCTGCAGGATGACATCGACGAGATAGAAGAGATCGCGCAAATCCACCAGGCTGTCGAGATTGGCATCGCCGCGGCGCGGCACCCATTCCCGCAGCCGCACGCGATTGTTCGTGGTGTTGCCATCCGCGGTGTCGGAGCCCGCCTCGAACAGGAGATCATTGATGCCTTCCTGCAGCGGCTCCGCGGCGAACGCGACATTGAAGTTCGCGCCCAACTCCAGCGTGGGCACGTTGACCTGCTGGCGCACCGCGCCGCCCAGCAGCAGGCGGGCAGTCGTAGGGCCGGAGGCGCCGGGGCCGGCATTGGCCACCACGAACGAAGTGCGGAAATTGTAAGCGGCCGCCAGGCAACTGTCCAGCGCGGCACCGACAGCCTGCGCCTGGAGATCCGGATAGCGCTGCACGGCCAAGCTGACGCCGATTGGCAGATCACCGGCGGTGGAAGCAATGCGAATGAGGGCGCTGTAATTGCCCGGCGGGAGGCCGGTCAAATCGACGGCAACGGTCAACGAATCCAACTCGCTGCGGGTGTCGCCGGCAGCGGGCGCAACCTGCAGCCAGGCTTGATCCACGGTGGCGAACCAATTCAATGAACTGCCGCCGGCGTTGCGAATGATTATTCGTTGCGGCGCCGGATTGGGTCCGCGCGGCAGGGCGGTGAAGGACAGACTCGGCGGATCGACCGCGAGCACCGGCGGTTGCGGATTGACGAGGAAGCTCACGGTCACCACTTGCGTGCCGCCATTCGATTCGATGCTGAAGAACCCGGAATAACTGCCGGCGCGCACAATCGAGATGCTCGACACCACCCAGACGGTATCCACCTCCCTGCTGGTCGTGCCGGAGGCCGGCCAGGCCGAAAGCCAAATGAAGTTTTCATTCACGCTCCAGTTCAACGTGCCGCCGCCGGTGTTGGTGATGAGCACGGGCTGCGGCGGCGGATTCACCAAACCCTCGGTGGCGGTGAAACTCATGTTGGTGGGGGTGGCGCGCAAGGCCGCGGGCAGCGGGCTGACTTCCAGCGCAATCGTGACCACCGCTTCCCCGCCGTTGGAGCTTATTCTGAGGCTGCCCTCGTAGGTGCCGGCCGTGAGCGTGGCCGTCGTCACGCGCACGCCGATCTGATCGGCTTCCTGCGTGGTCGAGCCGGTGTCGGGAAATACCGCCAGCCAGGGCTGATTACTCGTCACCTGCCAGCGCAACACGGTGTTGCCGGCATTGTTGATGGTGAGGTTTTGCAAGGGCGGATCCGGGCTGCCCTGGGTGGCGGCAAAGCGCAACACGGCTGGTTCGACCGCGAGCCTGGGTTCCGCCGGCCGGATGATCAGCGTCACCATCACGGTGGCCGCGCCGCCGTTGGAAGCAAGGTTGAGATGCGCCAGATGCGTGCCGGGCGCCAGCCCTGCCACGCTTACACTCACCGTCACTTGTTCGGTTTGCGTGGTGATCAGGCCGCTTTGCGGATTGGCGCGCAGCCAGGGTTGATCGGCAACCAGGCTCCAATTCAAAACCCCGCTGCCGCTGTTGCGAATGCTGAAAACCTGCGGCGGCACCGGATCGGTTTGATCGACGATAGCGGTGAATTGCAGGCCGGCACTGGACACCGCCAGCGTGGGCGCTTCCAGCACGGTGAAGCCGATCGGCGAGGGAATGTTGTTGTCTTCGTTCTGCTCGGGGATTTCCCGGGCTTGATCCACAATCATCCCGAAGAAGTACAGGCCCGGCTCGAACGTGCCGAGATTGACCCGAAAAGCGCGGCTTTCACCGGGCAGCAGCAGGGGAACTTGCACGGGCACGATCGCGACGATTTGCAGCGTGCGTTGGCTGAGCACGCGCGCCACCACGGAGGAGTTTGCCGCCGGCGCGCGGCCGTCATTTTTGATGAGGAACCGCGCCAGCACCGAGTCGGCGCGCGTGGGATCGACATTCACCACCTGCAGACTGTCGGCGGCCAGATCCGGCAGGACGGATTGGGTGATGATGCCGGCCACCCGCGGAAAGTCGGAATTGGGATCGCGATCATTGCCGTCATAGACCAGGGCATAATTGCCGTAAACCGAGCCGGCCGCCTCCACCTCAATCGCCATGCGCGCAGAATCGTTGGGCGTGCGGCCCAGCAGCCGAACCTCGCTCATCGGCTTGCCGAAACGGTCGAAAATCTGGCTGCGGAGGAGATTGAACTCTTTTTCAGTGGTGCTCAGCTCGGACCAAAGCGAGGCAAACGTGGAATCACTCAAGGCCAGCACCGTCGCCGGTGAGGGTTTGGTTTCACCGGCGGAGCCAGAATTGATTTGAAAGGAAGCAGCCAACGGCCGGGCGTCGAGATCAAAGCGCTGCGCGATCAGCCGCGCGCCGGAAGCGGCATCATTCCACTGCACCAGAATTTCCTGCGGGGAGAGAAAAGTCAGGTTCGGGTGAACGACGTTGCGCTGCGCGATCACGGTGGCGGGCGTGCGCAGTTTGCCGGCATCTTCGAGCACGCACAGAAAGATCTGTTCGAGGTTGCCGTCGATCGCTTTCCAGGTGGCCGCGACCAGGCCGGTTGTGGAAACGGCAAGATCGAGTTTTTCTCCGGTGGCCAGATTGGCTGGACCTTCGTAGAGCGGGAAGGTGTTGCTCAGAGGAATGCCGCTGCTGCTGAAGTATCTTGCCGCGACGCGCGCCGGCAGACCCAGCGCCGGCAAAAACGGCTCGAGCCAGGCCACCAACACGCGGCCGCTGGCGTCGACCACCACGCGCGGCTGCAGCGCCGAAGTTTGGGGGTTTTCCCGCAGCGCGAACTTGTCGCTCAGCGGTTTCAAAGCGCGGCTGAAGACTTGCGCGAACACCTCGCTGGTTGCGCTGGTGCGCGATTTTTCCTCCCACACCACCCACAGCGAATCACCGGGCGTGAAGAACAAGTTGGGTCCGGCGAAAGCCAGCGTGTCATCGGAAAAAATCACCGGGACGATGCCGCTGGGCAGAGGCCGGCCGATGGCGTCGAATTGGCGCAGCAAAACCGCTTCGCGGCGCTGGGCCCGCGCCTGCCAAACAAAGGTGGCATACTCCCGCCGGTCGAGGGCAACGGCCGGCGAGCTGACGGAATCGCTGCGCGGCTGCTCATCGATCTTTATCAGCGCCACCGCGGTATCCGGCGGCGTGGTTTGCGGGAATGTCGTCTGCGCCACGCCGAGCCAAATCAAAAATCCCAGTCGGGTGGCCGCCAGCAGCGGAGAGGTTTTGAGGTGAGTGCGTCGCATCAGACTCTGCAATTGAGGTACATGAATGAGATCACGATCTTGCGCTCAGCGCGGGCAGAGCATTGCCGGGCGCTGTTTGCTCGCAGCGGCCGCGCTTTCACATCTGTCCGAGACTGCAGCCTTTTGGCGAAATCGTTCCGGCAACCGCGTGGCCGTTGCGTTAAGGACTCTGAGGCTGCCATGGGGCTCGAAGTTTTCAAGACCTCGGTTTAGCCGAGGCCGAAACATTTTCGGACGGAAACTCTCTAAAACTGGGCCTTCAACCAAGCTCCCAAACCGTAACCGTTCAGATCGAGGTTCCTGCGTTGGTTGTCCTCCGCGCTGCCGCTGGCGTAGTCCGCGGTGGCGCCGAGCATGAAGTGCTCCGACAGCTTGGCAGTGAGCCGCAGGCCCAGGCGCGCAATGCCGGCGCGGTTGAGCTGCTGCACCGCGCTTTCACCGAAATGATTGAAGTGCAAATATACGCCGGCTTGCATGCGCGCCGTGAAATCGCGCAGGAAAACCAGCCGGGCATAACTGCTGTTGTCGATGTAGTAGTGTTCGGGCGGCAGGCCGGCAGCCACGGTCGGGAGGACTTTGTTCTGGTCTTTCCAAATGTGCGTGAGGGCGAGTTGGCCGCGCCATGCCGGCGCAAACCGCCAATCGAGGCTCGCGCCCGGTTCGAATTGCCAGCCCTGGCGGAAGAAGCGCTGGCCGGCGAGTTTGTCGAATGCAAAGGACTGGCCGAGCAGGCTCACGCGCCACGCCAGCACCGGGTCGAGGCGATTGAGCACCATCGTGAAAAGGTAACGCTGGCCCGGCTGATAGCGGATCTCGCTGTCCCGGCGGAATTCGAACGCACCGGGCATCACCCAGGTGGCGCCCAGACCGAGGCCGAGCTGATCGCTGAAATTCAAAGCATGCGCCAGCGTCACCTCAATATCGAAACCAGCACCGTAGCGCTGCAGCGGGAAGCCCAGAACGTTTTCGCTGAGGGCATTGACCACGGCGTTTTCGTCGTCATCCAGCTTGTTCTTGCCGGCGGGCAGATTGACGCCCGCGCCGAGAAACCAACGGCTGCCGCCCAAGCTTTGCGACAGCCGCAGCCGCACGTCGCTCAAGCCGTTGCACTCGCGCGTGCTGGCCAGTTCGGCGCGCGAAAAGCCGCCGGCCGTGCCCAGCGTGAAAGTCGTGTGCCGCAACACCGGAAGGCTGAGGCTGGTGGGCAGATAGGTTTGTTGAATCCGCTGCGTCTGGCCGCCAGACTTCAGCTCCCACGACAGGAAGGAAGCGCTTTGGGTGAATGAAAAAAGCTCAGCGGAATATTCGAAGCGCGGCTGGCCGTGCAGGCCGGCGGCGAGCAGCAGCAACATCCCTGCAGCGCGGGGAAAGAGGTGAATTTGTCGGTGCGTTGCTTTCATGCCAGGTTCAGCCCGGGTACCGGTCTTTAGTTTGGAATTTTTCCGCTCACCACAATCCGGCCGGTGCTGGCCGGTGGAATCAATGGCGCGATGAACACCGGCGGACCTTGCAGCGTTTCGGTGGTGGCCTCCAAATGGCGCTGCTGACGCGCTGCCGCGGGATCGAGCTGCGCAAGCGCCAGCAACTGCGCTTCACTCGCCACCGGCGTCGCGATCACCTCCAACTGCTGCCGGGCAGCGTGAAAACCGGGATCCAGTCGCAGCGCTTCCGTGAAGGCGGCTTGCGCTTGGGGAATCTTCAGGCTGTCGGCGAAATCCAGGCCGCGGCAGAAGGCCACGAAGGCCAGTGTGCTTTCAGTGGGCAGGACCTGAATGGCCTCGCGCTCGCTCACGCTCAGTTTGATGCCGAGCTGCTGAATCAGCGCGAAGGCGAGCTGCTTTTCGAGCTGCAGAATGTCGCTCAGGCGGCCGCTGACGCGCACGGTTTTGGCCACCAACTCACTGGTGGAAGATTGAATGATGCCGGCATCCAACTGCAGACTGGACGTGCCCAGCGCCGTGGCGCCGCCGATGACCACGCGCTCCGCGCCCAGAATGCGGCCGGCGCGCGGCGCCGTGAAGCCGTCATACAACTGCGCCGGCGAGGCGGAAATTTCATTGAGCAGCACTTCCAGCTTGGTGCGTTCGACCAGGCGCAGCTTGTTGACCTTGCCCAAATCCGTGGTGAGCACGGCCGCCAGGCCTTTGAGCAGCGGGTTCCACTCGGCGCGTTCCGAAACATTGCGGAAATAAAGCACGGCCACGGTGTTGGTCGCCGGCCGCGCCAGCGCGCGCGACTGTTCGTCGTGCAGCGCCCGTTGAATCTCCTGCTCCGCGAGTTGCAGGGAAATCCGGCTCATGCGCGCCTGCAATTGCCGGGCGAGGGGATCGAACAGCGGCCGCGGCCGATAGGCGCCATAGGCCGCCAGCGCCTCGGCATACTTGCCCTGTTGCTCGTGCACGTAGCCCAGGAAAAAGAGCGTGCGGCCGTCATCGGGTTGCAGCCGGCGGGCGCGTTCCAGCGCCGCGAGTGCGTGCTCAAGATCACGCAGGTGAAAATAGGCTACGCCCAATTCACGAAAACGCACGGCGTCGCGCGGGCTGTTTTGCGCGGCGGTCAGGAATTCCTGCGCCGCGCGTTCGAATTCGCCGCGGTTGAGTGCCGCCCGGCCTCTGCGCAAATGCGCTTCGCCGCAGCCGATCTGCAGCCCTGTCGCCAGCACCAGCAGCATGGCCGGCCCGCCAAGCCTGCCCGGGAAATTCTTCAATGCTCTCGCTCCGCCTAGCTCTTTTGAAAGGTCTGCAACAGGCTCAGTTTATCTTTCGCCATCTTGAAGGAGGGCGCCAGCTTCAGCACCTTGTTGAGCATGGCCTGCGCCTCCTGGTAGCGCGCTTGATCCAGCATGTTGAGCGCCTCGGAATAGGCCATCGCCGCTTCCAGCGGAATCTCCTTGTGGCGCAGCCGCTCGAGATTCTCTTCTTCGACTTTGTTCACGGCCACGTCGAGATTCTCGCTGACTTTGAGCGCGAGTTTCTTGGCAAGATTCAGCACCTCGTCCGGCGAGCCTTCGACGAAATCGGTCTTGATGATTTCACTGGTCTCGGTTTTCACCAGCCGCACGTCGATGCGCAGCTTCTTCTCGAGCTTCATGAAGCTGCCGATCAACACCGACTGCGCGCCCAGCAGCTTGCCGACGCGCACGGCGAAATCGGGATTGACCAGCGGCTGGCCCTGCACCGTGGCCTCGCTGCGCTGAATTTCCTCGAGAATGAACTGAATGCGCTCGCGTTCCACCACTTTGAGTTTGGTGAGCGCCGACAGATCGGTGATCAGAATGTCCGCCAGCCCCTTGCCGAGATTGGCCGCCTTGTCGGCGTCGCTGATCGAGTTGTTGTCGAAATCCAAAACCGCGACGGTTTTGATGCCGGCTTCGGTCATTTGCCAATAATTGCCCAGCACCTGCTTGCGCGCAGTCAGCCAGCTCCGCATGACTGCCGGATGGCTCAAATAGGAATCGCGCGGTTCGTAGGCCGCGTCGAGCTTGAGAATTTCGGCGAAGCTGGTTTGCACGCGCGCTTCGTTTTGTTTGGCCACGTTGCAGAAGGCCAGGAACTCCCAAGCCTCGACGCGATCGGCGGTGGAGAGGGTGGAAGTCGAGATCAGCGTCTCCAGCAGGTTGATGGCCTCTTCGATGCGGCCGGCGCGAAAATGGGCTTTGGCCCGCTCCAATTCCTGATTTTCTGCGGCCAGCACCGGCAGCGCCAGCAGCAAAATCAACGTAATCCAGCGGCCAAGTGAGTGAACAAAGAAATACTTCATGGCATCAGCTCCTTGGGATTTGTCTTGCCGAGAGGCACCTGCAACTTGGTGAGACACTTCCGGTGTTCACGCATGATACAGCCGGACTGAAGTAACGCATTTGTAATCAATTATCAAACTGCCGAGATTGTAACTGCGGCGGCATAAGTTAAGCGGGATTAAGGGCAAAGCATATGCCAGCGAGGACGGAATGGGGAGCTTGCAGCGCTGCCGAAAATCAGGTGATGCGGCTGCGCTACTCAAAGTGGCAGGATCATGGTGTTCATTCCCTCGCGCAAGATCGGATGGCCGGCAAGAACCGCCGATCAGTTCGAAGCCGGTCGTTCGTGACGCAACTACTCTAATCATTTCTGAGAGAAAAGCAATGGGATTCTCGGCGGCGGGGCGATGCTTCGCGAGCGGGGAGATTTAGTGTCCGTCCGAAAATGCCCCCACCCCGGCTGAGGCGAGGGTTCCAAAACTTCGCGCATTGTGAAACGCTGGGGCCTTTAATGCAACGGCCAAGCCGTTGCAGGAACGTCTTCTCAAGAGTCCGCTGGAAGCAACCCAACCGATACAATTCTATTCCATGGGTTGGGTTGTTTCTATCCATTGGCGATTTTCTTTGAGTCGCAGATTGATGCGTTGCGGGGTGAGTTTTCTATTGTGAAACGCTGGGGCCTTCAATGCAACGGCCAAGCCGTTGCAGGAACGTCTTTTCAAGAGTCCGCTGGAAGCAACCCAACCGATACAATTTTATTCCGTCGGTTGGGTTGTTTCCATCCATTGGCGATTTTCTTTGAGTCGCAGATTGATGCGTTGCGGGGTGAGTTTTCCATTGTGAAACGCCGGGGCCTTCAATGCAACGGCCAAGCCGTTGCAGGAACATTTTCTCAAAACTCCGCGATTGGGGCGGCGTTGACTTTCCGGCGAAAGTTGGCTATGTTGCGCCGTCTGCCACAGCCCTGCGTCACCGCAACGCCTATTGCTTTTTCACTCGAGAGGAAACCTCATGTTCCATCCCAATCTGTTGCAGAACAAATTTGCCCTGATCACCGGCGGCGGTTCAGGTCTGGGCCTGACCATGGCCAAACGCTGCGCGGAACTGGGCGCGACGATCGCGATTTGTGGCCGCAACGCCGACCGGCTCGCAAAGGCCAGCCAGGAAATCCAAAAAGCCGGCAATGGCCGGGAAGCCATCACCTTCGTTTGCGACGTGCGGGACTATGACGGCGTCGCCGCGGCCATCGAGGCGCTCACTGCCCAACACGGCTTGCCGGACATTCTGGTGAACAATGCCGCCGGCAATTTTCTCGCCGCCACCGAAGACCTTTCCCCGGGCGGCTTCGATGCCGTGTTGAAGATCGTGCTTTACGGCACGTTCAATTGCACGCAGGTGTTGGGGAAAAAATGGATCGCCGCGCAACGCCGCGGCAGCATTCTCAACATCGTCACCACGTATGCCTGGAACGGCTCGGCGTTTGTCGTGCCCTCGGCCTGCGCCAAGGCCGGCGTGTTGGCGATGACGCGCTCGCTCGCCGTGGAGTGGGCGGCGTACGGCATTCGCTTGAATGCCATCGCGCCTGGCCCGTTTCCCACGGCGGGTGCGTGGCAGCGGCTGTTGCCCACCAAGGAAATCGAAGACAAGGCGCGGCAGCGCATTCCCGCCGGCAGATTCGGCGAGCATCAGGAATTGGCGAATTTGGCGGTGTTTCTGGTGGCGGAGGGCGTGGATTTCATTACCGGCGAAGTGGTGACGATCGACGGCGGTGAAGCGCTGGCCGGCGCCGGCCAGTTTTCGCAATTCATTCAGCAGGACCGGCAGCAACTCAAGCGCCTGCTGGCAATGATGCGCGGCAAGTGATTCGTGTCCGTCCAGAAATTTATAAACCGCCCGGGCGTCCGGCCCCGCAGCGCTCGGGCAGTTTTTCGTTTTCGGTGAATGACTACTTGGCACAGCACCTGATTGACGAAGGATTACCCCGAAACGACATTGACTGCCCTTTGCCCCCTGCCCCTTTTTCGTATCCCGCGCAAGTTCTGAAGCATGAGCGGTCTCAGTCCCCCAGCACTCTCTGCAGGTTTTCAAGCGCCAAAAGATTCGGATCTACGCTGGGTTCTAAAAACGGACGCACGTTGCCAGGCTATTTCAAGAAAGTCATGCGCCGCGTTTCGACGTAGCCTTCGCCGATTTGCAGCCGATAGAAGTAAATCCCGCTGGCCTGGCGCTGGCCCGTCTCATTCAGGCCATTCCATTCGACGGCATGCTCGCCTGCCTCTTGTTGCGCCTGCACCAGCCGTTTGATCCGCTCGCCCTTGAGATTGTAGATGTCCAACACCACCCTCCCCGGTTGCGCCAGCGCATAGCGAATGAGAGTGGCGGGATTGAAGGGGTTGGGGTAATTCTGCGCCAGCCGCGTTGCAGCGGGCAACGGCGCTTCCGCGATGTTGGTGCCAGGAATGGCCTTGAAGCGGTAGAGGCGGCCGTCAAACGCGCAGATGTACAATTCCTTGTTCTGATCCAGGCCAAACGCCGCAATGCTGAGATTGGTGTCGATCAACAGCGAGTTGTCGGGGGGATTCACCCCGTCATAGCGCAGCGCCCAAATGCGGCCGGAGACGAAATCGCCATAGACATAGGCCCCGGCGAGCGGCGCGACGCGCGTGCCGCGATAGACATAGCCGCCGGTCACCGAAGCGCCGCTGCTGCGGCCATAATCCCAAATCGGCAACGCCAGCCCGCTTTGATTGCAGCCTGAAGGCGGGTCATAGCAATTCTTGCCTTCCATGATGCGCCAGCCGTAGTTCTTGCCTTTTTCCACAATGTCGATCTCTTCGCGGCTGTTTTGTCCCACGTCAGCCAGCCAGAGCCAGCCGGTCTCGGCATCGAAGCTGAAGCGCCAGGGGTTGCGGAAGCCCCAGGCGAAAATCTCCTCGCGATAGCCGCTGGAGTTGCCCACCAAGGGATTGTCCGCGGGAATGCCGTAATTGCGGCCGGCGGAAGGATTGTCGACGTCGATGCGCAGCATGTCGCCCAGCAGCGTGCGGCGATCCTGGCCGTTGTTCTGTGGGTCACCGCCCGAGCCGCCGTCGCCCATGCCGATGTAGAGGTAACCATCCTGTGGCCCGAAGGCGAGCTGTCCGCCGTTGTGATTTTCATAGGGCTGATTGATGGTGAGCAGGATGAATTCACTGGCGGCCTCGGCGCGGTCGGGATTGTTGGCACTCACGCGGTAGCGCGCGATCACCGTGCGGCGCGGATTCGCGGCGGTGTAATTCACGTAGAAGTAACCGTTGGCCGCGTAGCTCGGGTGAAAGGCGAGGCCGAGCAAACCTTCCTCGTTGCCGCTGTCGTTGACCCGGCCGCGAATGTCGAGGAAAGTATCGGCGGCGGCCACACTGGTGGTGTTGGGGAAAACGCGAATCACGCCGGTTTGCTCGATCACGAACAGCCGGTTGCTGCCGTCGCCGGCGTGTTGCAGATCGACCGGCCGGCTGAAGTTCAAATTGGGAAAGGCAACTTCCAATTGGTATTGGGCAGAAATGGGCGGCGCGAACAACAGCAGCAGGCCCATCGCGGGCAGCGCGAATCCTGGTTTCATAAGTTCTGATCCTTCCGTGTCTGAAGTGAGGGGTGAAAGGTGAAGCGGCGGCAGTGGCCGGCAATATAAGCTGCGGCATGAGATTTTACAAGCAAAAGGCCGGCCGCGAGGCTGTGCCGCGGCATTTGATTTCTTCGGATTTAATGGCTATTTTGCGGCCGGCAACCAACTGCGGCACGGAAGCAAGCGGCAATCACCCGAGTTTCTTTTCTCTCAATTTCTTCATGGGATGGCTTTATGACCAAACACATTCGCAAACCCGGTATTTTGGTGACCGGCGCCAACGGCGAGATGGGCCACGGCTTGCTCGTGCGCCTGGCCGAAATCGGCACGCATCATCTCATCGCGCTCGATGTGCATCCGCTGGATGAAAGCCTGCAACGGCTGTGCAGCGCCAGCATCACCGGCGACATTCTCGAGGCGCGGCTGCTGGAGCGCATGCAAAGTGAGTTCGAGATTCATTGCGTCTATCATCTCGCCGCGCTGCTTTCCACGCGGGCGGAATTCACCCCGGAAGCAGCGCATCGCGTCAACGTCGAGGGCACGCTCAATTTGCTCAAGCTGGCGATCGAACAATCCCGCTGGCACGGCCAGGTGGTCAAGTTCATGTTTCCGAGTTCGATCGCGGCCTATGGCCTGCCCAGTCTCGCCGCCAAAAAATCGGCCGGCAAAGTGAAAGAGGGCGAGTGGACTTTTCCAACCACGATGTACGGCTGCAACAAGCTTTACTGCGAGCATCTCGGCCGCTACTATGCCCACCACTACCGCCAGCTTGCCGCGGACACGCTCAGCGGCGGCATCGACTTTCGCGCGCTGCGCTTCCCCGGCTTGATCAGCGCGATCACCGTGCCCAGCGGCGGCACCAGCGACTACGCGCCCGAGATGCTGCATGCCGCGGCGCAGAACAAGCGCTACGCCTGTTTCGTGCGTGAAGACGTCCGCATTCCCTTCATGGCCATGCCGGATGCCATCGCGGCGCTGCTGCGGCTGGAGGCGGCGCCGCGGCCGAAGCTGACGCATACGGTTTACAACATCGCCAGCTTCAATCCGAGCGCCGGCGAGATCCGCGCGCGCGTGCTGCGCGAGTTCAAGAACGCGCAGATCGATTTTCTCCCGGATGACAAGCGCCAGGCCATCGTCGATTCCTGGCCGGAAGACGTGGACGATTCCGCCGCGCGCCGCGATTGGGGCTGGGCCCCCGATTATGATGAAGAGCGCGCCTTCAGCGAATACTTGATTCCGGGCATCAAGCAGCGCTACCGCCACTGAGCCGCCACACGAAGCTTGACATTCAACGAAATCATGCTAGATTGCCGGGCGCAGCATGCGGCCGGCTGTCTCGAGCCCTTAAATTTCGCAATCCGTAATGATCATGATGGAAGGAGTACAAACTGCCATGAAGAAGACTCTCGTGTTGTTGTTGAGCACCGCCATGCTCGTGAGTGGAATTGGCTGTGGTTGGAGCAAGAAGGCGCAGTATGGCACTGCCGGTGCCGCCGGCGGTGCGGTGGTGGGTGGCGCGATCGGCAAGGCGGCCGGCAACACCGTGTTGGGCGCGATCTTGGGCGCGGCCATCGGCGGCGCGGCCGGCGTCTATATCGGCAACTATATGGACAAACAGGCCGCGGAAATCAAGCAGGACATTGCCGGCGCCCGCGTCGAGCGCGTGGGCGAGGGCATCCGCATCACTTTCGATTCCGGCATCCTGTTCGATGTCAACAAAGCCGAACTCAAGCCGGTGAGCAAAGAGAACATCGCGAAGCTCGCCGCTATTTTGCAGAAGTATCCGGACACGGTGATTTTGCTGGAAGGCCACACCGACGCCACCGGCTCGGCGGAGTACAATCTCGAATTGTCACGGCTGCGCGCCCAGTCAGTGTCCAACTATCTCGCCTCGCTCAGCGTCGATCCGTCGCGCTTTACCATCATGGGCTATGGCAAGGATCAGCCCATCGCCGACAATTCCACCGAGGTGGGCCGGGCCGCCAACCGCCGCGTGGAAATCGCCATCATGGCCAATGAGAAACTGAAGAAAGCCGCGCAAGCCAATGCCGGCTGACCCTGCCTGTGTTTGAGAGGTACATGTTTTCCGGAAAAGGAGTAACTGAATGAAACATCCTGTTGGCTGGATTGCCGCTGCCCTGCTGGGCGCCGGCATCATCGCACTCTCGTTACCGGTCGCGGCGCGCGCGCAAAACGGCCAAGCCGGGCTGCACTTCATGGTTGGCATTCCCCAGGGCGATTTTGCCGATAATGTCGACAACCCGGGCTTTGGCCTTTCCGGCCACATCGGCTATGCGCCGCAAGCCAATCCCTACTTTGTGGGCGTGGAAGTGGGCTACATGATCTATGGCGACAACACCCGCACGGTGCCCTTCAGCTCAACCATTCCCGATGTCATCGTTGATGTCAACACCACCAACAACATTTTGACCGCACATGCGCTGCTGCGGCTGCAATCGAATGTCGGCACGCTGCGGCCTTATGCCGAGGGCGCTTTCGGTTTGAATTATTTGTTCACGCGCACGACGATTCAAAATCGCGGTTTTCTCAATGCCGAAGTGGCCAGCACCACCAACCAGGATGATGCCGCCCTAAGCTACGGCGGCGGCGGCGGCGTGATGCTGCGCGTGCACGAGTCCACCAAACTCGGCCGCACCAAGGAAGTGTTGATCGACTTGCGGCTGCGCTACCTGGCCGGCGGCGAGGCGGAATATCTCAACGAAGGTTCGATTCGGCAGGAGAACGGCAGGATTGTTTATGATGTCAGGCGCTCCAAAACGGATCTGTTCACCATTCAAGTGGGCGCCATCTTTCGCTTCTGAGCTTTGCTTCTGATGGGGCCGGGCCCTCGCGCCTTCGCTGGCAGCGGCGAAGGCGCGAGTCCCTTCGCAGCAATGCCGGCTGCCTCTTTTGTGTCCGTCTGAAAATGTTCAACCTCGGCTGTGCCGAGGTTTCTGAAACCTCGAATGTCTTGGAAGCGCCAAGGCATTCGATGCAACGGCAGGCCGTTGCAAGAACATTTTTCAAAAATCAGCGTTTTCGGACGGCCACTCTTTAATTTCCAAAACCGCCGTTTTGTGCAGGCCGGCGGCCGCCCGCATGCGCAAGGCCGTACGTAGTGGAATTCACAAACGCCAAAGCAAGCAGCGGGGCGGGAATCTCCAATTTCAAAACTGAGCAACAAGCTGGAAGATGAAAGAAGCAGACCCGGTTGAAATGCCGATCGACGGCGTGCTTGATTTGCACACCTTCCGTCCGGCCGAGGTGAAGAACCTCGTGTCCGACTATCTTGCTGCCTGCCGGGAAAACGGGATTCTGCAAGTGCGCCTCATCCACGGCAAAGGCATGGGCGCGCTGCGCGAAACCGTGCATGCGATTTTGAGAAGACTTCCGGAAGTTATCTCATTTCAACTGGCAGATGAGAGCGGCGGCGGCTGGGGCGCGACGGTTGTGCAATTGCGGGGAATGTCCTCATCTTCTACACCCAAACCGGGCAGTGAAAATCCCACCTAAGAAATCACGCACAGCAAGCGGCATTGCCTCTAAAAAAACCGGGATTCGGCCCCGCTGAGTGCAATGCCTTTTCTTCCAACCCCGTGAATCCCGTCAAAATCCTGCAACGCAAGCCAATTGCCTTTGGCTCATTGGCACGGCGCTACAAGTTTTCCGCCACCAATTCCGCCAAATCCTTCGTCTCTTCCACCGCCGCGTTGAGCATCATTTTGCATTCCGGGCAAGCGGTGACGAGAATCTTCGCGCCCGAGGCAGCGATTTCTTCCTTGCGCGTTTGATCGACGCGCTTGACCACTTTTTGCTCGCGGGCAAAACCGGCGTTGCCGCCGCCGCAGCACAGCGAGCGCTCGCCGTGGCGCGGCAGTTCGGCGAGTTGGAATCCGGCTTGTGCAATGACGGTGCGCGGCGCAGCGTAGACTTTTTCATAGCGTCCGAGATAACAGGGATCGTGATAGGTCAGCGTCTTGCCGTTGGCGGTGGGCTGCCGCATCTTCAACTTGCCGGCAGCCAGCAAGCCGGTGATAAACTCGGAGTGATGCACCGTCGCCACGCTGAAATCCGGTTTGAGCGTCGGATACTCGCGCCGAAACGTGTGCAGGCAATGCGGGCAGGGCGAGATCATTTTTTGCACGCCGTTTTGCTCGCAGGCCTCGATGTTTTCGCGCGCCAGCGTTTGAAACTGCATCTCCTCGCCCTGCCGGCGCGAGTGATGGCCGCTGCAGGATTCCTCCGCCAGCACGCCGAAGCTGACTTGCGCCTGCTTCAGGATTTTCGCCATCGCCGCCACGCTCGCGCGCATGTCGGTGTTGTAGGACCAAACGCAACCGAGCCAGAGCAGGTATTCGGTTTTTCCTTTTTCATAGATCGGCAGATCCAGCTCGCGCAGCAGATGGGCGCGCACTTCTTTGCGCGCCGCCAGCGGGTTGCCGTACTGCTCCACTTTTTCGAGAAACTCGGTGGCCACCATGCCGGTGCCGAGCGCGAGTGCCTGCGCGCGCTTGGCGCCGAGCAACAACTGCAGATGCTCGATGCCGACCGGACAGATGTTCTCGCAGGCGCCGCAACTGGTGCATTGCCCCAGTTCGGTTTCAGTGATGATGCTGCCGATGACCGGCGAATCCGGCGCCAGCGCCAGCGCGCGCCGGCCGGCGAGAATGAAGCCGCGCGGATTCAGCTCCTGGCCGCTGTTCCAGGCCGGGCATTGTTCGGTGCAGCGCTTGCATTCCACGCAGGTGAGAAAATCCAGCCGCATCTTCCACGGCACGTCCGCGACCGTCTCCAGCCCGAGCTTGACTTCATCGGTTTCGGCGAGCTTGTCCATGTCGAGATTGAGCGGCAGATAGTCGCCCAGGTGGTGCGTGCGAAAGAAAATGTCGAAGGGCGATAGAATCAGATGCAGGTGTTTGGAACGCAGGATGAGCA
Source organism: bacterium (assembly GCA_023150945.1). Classification (NCBI taxonomy): domain Bacteria; species bacterium. The sequence goes on from JAKLJX010000001.1 coordinate 581,829, forward strand.
GCGGAAAGATCAGGATGGTCAGCGTGTGCGCCCACCAATTCGCCTTGGCCAGCACCGGCTCCGCTTGAAAGCTGTTGAGGTAGGTGAGCATCAAAATCACGATCAACAGGGCAACCAGGCCCGAGCTCCACGAGCGCGGATCCGGCGAAATCTTCACCAGCACAAACCGGCGGAAGGCCAGCCCGGTAATGCCGGCGGTGACCAGCACCGCCATCACCGCGACCAGGGTCTTGAAGGTCGCGACCTGCTCACCGAGAATGACTTGGAGAAACGGCAGGCCGAAGCCTTTGAGAAAGTGATCGGCCGTCTCGGCGCCAAAAATGACGAAGCCGAGAAACACCGCGAGGTGCATGACGCCGACCACCGGCCGCGGTCCGATGACGCGCGTGTGGAAGAAGACTTCCTTGAGCGTGCGCCAGAGCCGGCTGCCGGGACGGTCGGTGCGCACCCGGTCGGAGACACCGGCGCGAATCTGGTTGAGCTTGCGGGAGAAATCCCTGACAAACAGAGCCACTGCCACCAGAATCAAAACCGCCAGCAGGGCCTTTTCCCATAGCGCGAATGTCATGGCCACCATTCCTTGCCTCATGCTGTTCTCACTGCCCGGGCTGCAACCTTGTCGAATACGTCGCGCCGCGCGCCACTCCCGCCGGCAGCAGCAGCCGCAATTCAGCGATAGAAGACTTCGATATCCGAATTCCGCTTTTGGGGTTTGAAAAGGCGCAGCAGGATGATGCCGATGATAAAACCGCCGATGTGGGCGAACCATGCCACGCCGCCGCCTTCCGCAGCGCCGCCGATAGTGGAAAGGCCGGCAAAGATCTGCAGCACGAACCATTGCCCCAGCACCAAAAACGCGGGCACGCGAAAGGTGGCAATGAAAATGATCGGCAGCAGCACCAGCACCCGCGCGCGCGGAAAGCTGACGGCATAGGCCCCCAGCACGCCGGAAATCGCGCCGCTGGCGCCGACCATGGGAATGGCGGAATCGGGCTGGGTCAAAATGTGCGCCAGGGCCGCGCCCGCGCCGCAGAGCACATAGAAAAACAGGTAACGCAGCGAGCCGAGCAGGTTCTCGATGTTGTCGCCGAAAATGAACAAGTAGAGCAGGTTGCCGAACAGATGAAAGAAGCCGCCGTGCAGAAACATGGAGGTGAGCAGGCCTTCCATCTTCTCGCCCTGCATGATGATTCGAGGGATGGCGCCGTAGGTGTCGATGAAAGCCTGGCCGTCAACCTGCGACAACGTGAACTGGTGGATGAACACGAGAACATTGGCGATGATCAACAGAGTATTGACGAGCGGGAAGGCCGTGCGGGGATTGTCATCTTTGAGTGGAATCATGAACTCTCCTTCCGGCGATGCAAATCTGCAGTGCGCTTGACACGCGCAACCTACAGAGGATTTTCTGAAAAGTCAAGCTGCCTGCTCCGTGCCGCCCGGCCCGCGCCAGTCCGCCGGCCAGCAGCGCGCATGTACTCGAAAGTGCCGCCCCTCCCGCGGCTCACTGATTTTTCCACACCGCATACGCCAGCCACAGCCAGCCGAACAAGAACGCCAATCCGCCGAGCGGCGTGACCGCGCCCAGCCATCGCGCGCCGGTCACTGCCAACAAGTACAAGCTGCCGGAGAACAGCAGCATGCCGAGCACGAAGCCCCAGCCCGCGGGCTGCAACGAAAGCGTGGGATGCTGGCCTTGCAGCAAACCGACCAGCAACAGAGCCGCGGTGTGAAACATTTGATACTGCACCGCCTTTTCATAGATGCCCCGGCCGTACGCATCCAGCGTCGCTTTCAGCGCGTGGGCGCCAAAGGCTCCCAACGCGACGCTGAGAAAACCAAAAACAGCCGCGAGCAACAACCATAGTTTTGCCATGGCATTCCCTGAAGTCACGGATTGGTGAATTCTTTGTCAACGATGTTGATGGCGCCGGGATACTTGAGCGGCAGGCCAGCGACAGTGACCGTGGGCGTCGCCGCCAGCGTGATGCGTGCTGTGCTCCCCTCTTTACCAGCAATGGTGAAGGCCAGGTTCAGTATGTCTTTGTAGCCGCGCTCCCCGAAAAACTGATAGAGATCCAGTGACATCTGCAGTGGAATCACCGTGGCCTGGCCGGTGCCAGGGATTTCAATCGGGCTGCTGATGTCGCCATTGATCGTTTCCTTCTCATCGATTTTCAAAGTCCAGGCCAGGGCGCTGAGCACCGCGGCCTTCTGCGGGCTGCCGCCGCTGCCGTCGTTGGGATTCTTGGCGGCGACGTTCAACGTGAAAGCCAGGGGCAGCGCTTTCTGGGCGAAGGCGGAAGTCAGTTTGATGCCGTCCTGCAAGCTCAGGGAAGCAGGATCGTTGATCTTAGCCAGACTCACACCCGCCAGCGTGCCGGGCACGACGCCATCGAGTTTGAATTGCAGCCGTTTCACGTTCAAGAGCGCATCTTGCATTTCCTGCAGCGCGGCGCATCCGGCCAGGGCAACCATCGCGGCCGCCAACGCCAAGCCCCAACTCATTTTCTTACCTCGCCATCTCATGCGGTTCTCCTCGTCTGATTTCTGTTGAGTAGTAGTTCACCAGAATTGCGCGTTCACGGCCGGGATCAAGCACGCTTGGGCTCGGCCGGCGCCAGCGGCAGGGCCTTGATCAGGACCTTGTCAACGCGGTTACCGTCCATATCGATCACTTCGAAGCGCAGGCCCTCCCATTCGAAATACTCGCCGGGGTTGGGAATGCGCTCCATGTGCACCATGATGAACCCGCCCAGGGTCTCGTAATCCCCGCGCTCCTCGCCGGGCAGATCCGACAATTCGAAAAGCTGTTTGAATTCATCGATGGGGATGAAGCCGTCCACCAGCCAGGAGCCGTCTTCACGCTGCACCACCTGGGGTTGCGCCGCCATGCCGAGATTGGGCACGTCGCCGACGATCGCTTCGAGAATGTCATTCAAAGTGAGCAATCCCTGAATCTCGCCGTATTCATCGATGGCGATCGCCAGGTGGGTGCGGGAGGTGCGGAACAGCTCGAGCACGCGCAGGACGCGCATTTTTTCGTGCACGAACAGCGGTTTGCGCATGACGGTGCGCAGATCGGGCGGTTGGCCGCTCAGCACGCTGGCCATCAAATCCTTCACCCGCACCACGCCGAGCAGATTGTCCAAATTGCCCTGGCAAATGGGGAAGCGGGAGAAACCGCTGCTCACGATGCGGTTGCGCATTTCTTCGATGGAATCATCCGGATCGAGCCACACGATATCGCTGCGGGAAGTCATCAGCGTGCTGACGCGGCGGTCGCCCAGGCGAAAGACGCGGTCGAGAATGTGGTGCTCGGCTTCTTCGAACACGCCGGCTTCCGCGCCCTGATCGATCATCGCCAGCACCTCTTCTTCCGTCACCGGCGGTTCCGTGGAGGGTTTGATGCGAAACAGCCGCAACACCGCATCGGTCGAGAAGCTCAGCAGGCGGACCGCCGGGGAGGCGATCACCGACAAGCGCCGCATCGTGTAGGCCATGGCCGCGGCGATGCGCTCGGGCGAATGCAGCGCCACGCGTTTGGGCACCAGCTCGCCAAGAATGAGCGAGGCCAGCGTGATCCCCAACACGACCAGGGCTAGGGCCGCGGATTCGCTGTGGTGCTGCAGCCAGGGCATCGCGGCCAGCGCCTGCTGCAGTTCGTTGGCGAGGGTGGCGCCGCCGAAGACGCCGGCAATTGTCCCGATCAACGTAATGCCCACCTGCACCGTGGAGAGAAAACGATTGGGGTCGTTGGCCAGCTCCAGCGCCGCGGACGCGCGTTCGTTGCCCTCCTCCGCCCACTGCTCCAGGCGCAGCTTGCGCGCCGAAACCAGCGCGGTCTCCGACATCGCAAAGACGCCATTCAGCAGAATCAACAAGAAAATGACGAGTATTTCAATTGCCATCCCATGCCCTCACAACAAGTGAATACCATGCTTCTGTGGATCTCAAGATAATCATGTTCAGTGGAGATTACAAGCCCGGCCTGTTCCCCGCCCTGCCGGAGGTTGGGCCCGGTGCTGCGGGCAGCGCGCTGGAATCGCGCGCCCCGCCGCACCGGTTGTGATCGTGAAAGCCGGTGTCACTGTTGGCAGTGTATGGAAAAGTGGAGGGCCGCGGCTTCAAAGGCTGTGCACCAGGCGCGCCATTTCGAAGTAAATCGGGATGCCGAGGGTCAAATTGAAGGGGAAGGTAATGCCGAGCGAGGCGGTCAAGTACAAAGTCGGATTGGCCTCGGGCACGGCAATGCGCATGGCGGCCGGGGCCGCAATGTAGGAGGAGCTGGCTGCCATGGTGGCCAGCACTGCGGTGCCGCCGTGCGACAGGCCGGCCAGGCGGCCGGCAACGGCGCCCAGCGCGCCGGAGATGAGCGGCATGAGGATGCCAAAAATCAGAAGGAAGAGACCGACGCGCCGCAGATCGGCCAGGCGCTGCGCCGCCACGATCCCCATTTCCAATAGAAAGAACGCCAGCGCGCCTTTGAAACCGTCAACAAAGGCAAACTTGAGCGGCGCCACACCTTCCGGCCCGGCGATCCAGCCGATGGCCAGTCCGCCCAGCAGCAAATACACGCTCTTGTTCATCAACACTTCGTGCGCCAGCGGGCCGTAGGGCACGCGCCCTTGCGCCCGTCCCAGACGCGCCAGCAGAATGCCGACGATGATCGCGGGAATTTCAAGCACCACCAGCAGCAGCGCCATGATGCCTTCATAGGGCACCGCCAGTTGATCGAGATAAGCCAGCACCACTGCGAAGGTCACCGCGCTCACCGAACCGTAATGCGCGGCCACCGCGGCGGCGTCCGGGCGGGCGAATTTTCCCACGAAGCGGAGAATCGCAAAGGCGACAACCGGAATGATGATACCGAGCAGCAACGTGCCGAGCACCGGCGGAAACACGCGCGTGGCGGCGTTGGTGCTCGCCAATTGCACGCCGCCTTTGAGGCCGATGGCCAGCAGCAAGTAGATGCTGAGCAAGTCATAGATCGCGTCCGGCAGTCGTAGATCGGATTTCAAGACGCCGGCCAGGATGCCGAGCAGGAAGAACAGCGTGATGGGATCCAGCAGGTTTTCGGCCATGCCTCAGCTCCTTGTTTCATGCTTGAGCAACAGCGTTTGCAGCGCTGCGACCTGCCGCCGCAATTCAGTGATTTCCTGCGCCAGCTCCGAATTGCCGGCGAGCCACTCCGTGCGCTCGTCGCGGCGCTCTTGCTGCAGTTCCGCTTCGTGTTGCGCCTGCATCGTGTTCACGATGATGGCGATGAACAGATTGAGCACGGCAAAGCTGGTGACCACGATGAAGGGCAGGAAAAACACCCACGCCCAGGGATAGACTGCCATCACCGGCCGGACGATGCCGGAGGACCAGTTGTCGAACGTCATGATTTCGAACAGTGAATACATCGAGCGGCCGATGGTGCCGAACCACTCGGCGAAGCGTGCGCCGAACAATTGATTCGCCAGCACCGCCGTGACATAATAGACCAGCAGCAGCACCGCCAGAATCGAGGCCATGCTCGGAATGGCGGCGAGCAGGGCTTGCACCACCGAACGCAATTTGGGCACCACCGAGAACAACCGCAGCACTCGAAAGATGCGGAAGGCACGCAGCACGGAAAGATTGCCTGCGCCCGGCACGAGTGAGATGCCGACGATGACGAAATCGAACCAATTCCAGCCGCTGGTGAAGAAACGGAGGCGGTAGACGGAGATTTTGGCGGTCAGCTCGACCACGAAGATCAGCAGCGCCAGGCGATCGATCGCGAGCAAAACCGGTCCGAAGGCCGCCATCGCCTCTGCCGAAGTTTCCAGGCCCAGGGTGATGGCATTGAGCACGATGACGGCTGTGATGAAGTGTTGGGTGCGGGTCGATTCGACTATCGTTTTGATGCGCTCGGACACCTTGGCTTGTTTCCTTCCTGTTATGTGAGGCAAAAACTGATCGGCAGATTCGATCAACCCTGAAAAGCCGGCTTCCAGCCGCGTTTTTTTTCGCCCGCGAGCGCGCTTTGAATCATGACGAACTCACCGATGTTGTCCATCGTCACCAAACCGACCATTTTGCCCTGTTGCAGCACCGGCAAAGTGTGGCATTGGCAGGTTTGCAGCCGGACCATCGCGCCTTCGAGCATCTCAGTCGCATCCACGGTTTCGAACTCGCGCTGCATCGCGTCGCGCACGGAGGCCTCTTTCCCAAATTTGCCGAGCGCCATCAGCAAATCGCCGCGGGTGAGCACGCCCACGACTTTTCCGTCGTCGACCACGGGAAAATCTTGTTGCGAGCCTGCCAGAATCAACTCGATGGCGCGGTTGAGCGTGTCGTGGCTGGCGAGGGTTTGGAAGTTGGTGAGCATGGCCAGCTTCACGGGAATGCCGCCGACCGCGGTTTTCATCTGCACCATGCTGGCTTCCTGCGCGGCGCCGATCCACACGAAGAAGGCGATGAACAGCAGAAAGGGGTTGGTGAACAATCCGATGAAGCCGAACAGGAAGGCCATGCCCTGGCCGATGCCCGCGGCAATTTGCGTCGCGCGCGCATAGCCTTTGCGGGTGGCCAGCAAAGCGCGCAAGACCCGGCCGCCGTCCATCGGGAAGGCCGGCAGCATGTTGAACAGAACGAGCCAGATATTCACGATCATCAGCCGTTCGAGGAATGAGCCGCTGGTGACGGTGAGACCGCCCAACGGCTCGAAGGTGTTGGTTACCACCAGCCAAAGGAACAAGGCGATGGCGATCACGACATTCACGGCCGGGCCGGCGAGCGCGACCCACAATTCCTGGCGGGGATCGTCGGGCATGCGTTCCAGCCGGGCGACGCCGCCGATGGGCAACAGGGTGATGTCGCGCGTCTTGATGCCGTATTTTTTCGCGGTCAACGCATGGCCAAATTCATGCAAGAGCACACAACCGAAGAGCGCGAGGATGAATCCCACGCCGGACACCAACATGCTCAGGCTGTTACCTTGAAACCAGTGCATCAGGGCGATGAAACCGATCAGCAACAAGAAGGTGGCATGCAGGTAAACGCCGATGCCGAAGAATTCTCCGATTTTCCATGACCATTTCATCAGTATCTCTCCTTTCCATCAACTCGAGGCAATTCATGCTTCATCTGCAGGGCTGAGCGACTGGTCGCGGCGCCGCTTGCGCCACGCATGTGCCGCCAGGAGTATCAACGTCAAAGCGACCAGAGGGGTAATATATTCGAACATGATCAGACTGAACTCGTCGAGCTGATCGTGGCCGGTGGCATCGAGAATTAGATAAAGCGTGTACGCAAGGTAATAGGCAAAAAACAACGCGCCTTCGCGGCGGCCGATGCGGAAGCCGGTGAAGAAAACCGGCAGGCAGGCAAGCGCCACCGCAATCATCACGGGAATATCGAAGCGCAACGCCGCCGGCGAGACTGCCACGCCGTTGGGCGCGAGCAGGCTGGCTAGTCCAAGCACGGCCAAAATGTTGAAGATGTTGCTGCCCACCACGTTGCCCACGGCAATGTCGCGCTCGCCGCGCATGCTGGCAATGATTGAAGTTGCAACTTCCGGCAAAGAGGTGCCGGCAGCGATGATGGTGAGGCCGATAATCAACTCGCTCAAACCCAACGCTTGCGCCACAGCAACAGCGCCTTCGACCAGCCAGTGTGAACCCAACACCAGCATGCCCAAGCCGGCAATGATCAAGATGAGATTCACCCACCACTTGGCGGAACGGCCGGCGGCGCCGTACTCTTTTTCATATTCCTCTTTGACCTGCTGATTCTCTTTGCGGCTCTGCCGGATCGCCCAGACCACATACGCGATATTGATCGAAAAGAACAGCAAGCCATCGAAGCGGCTCAGGTTGCCGTCCAGCGCCAGCAGCAGCAGCAAAAGCGAAACCGCGATCATCAGCGGCACATCGAGGCGAACGAGCTGCTGCGACACCACCAGCGGCGCAATCATTGCGGAAAGGCCGAGAATGAACAGCACGTTGAAAATGTTGCTGCCGACGACGTTGCCCAGCGCGAGGTCAGCCTGGCCAGTTAAGCCGGATTGAATGCTGACCGCCAATTCCGGCGAGCTGGTGCCGTAGGCCACCACCGTCAGTCCGATCACCAAGGGCGAAATGCCGAGCGCCGCTGCCAACCGCGAAGAGCCTTTCACCAGGGCCTCAGCGCCGACGATCAACAACACCAATCCCAAAGCGAACAACACCAGCACCATCGTGTCCATGAATCGCATCCTCTCCAATAAGGCTGATCAATAGGATTGCGGCCGTCTTTTCCGTGCCGCTTGGCACGCTTGCCCGCGCAATGTTCAGGCGCCCGGTGTTGAATTGCCGGGCGGCGCCACTGCCCTCGTGTCTGGCCGCGCGTGCGCAGCCACACCTGTCAGTTCCTGTTTGTCATGATCATACCGGCCTTCCAGCTCATCGCAGCGGGTTCCCGGCCAGAGGCCCGGGCCGGCGAGATAGGCGGCGCGCGCGATTTTGTGCGCCGCTACGGGCGCCGTTAGAACCAAAAAAACGATGATGGCAATAACGCGCGCGGTGATGGCAAAATCATTGAAGTGCAATGCCGCCGCCAGCATCACGCAAATGACGCCGAGGGTCGCGGCTTTGGAGGTCGCCGACATGCGCAAATAGAGATCGGGCATGCGCACCACGCCGATCGCGGCGAGCAGCATGAAAACCGAGCCGATGATCATGAGAATCAAACTAAACAGATCTGCCATCTTCGGATTTTCTCCTTTCCACATATGCCGCAAACGCGATGGTGCCCACGAAGGAGATCAAGGCCACGACGATCGCCACGTCGAGATACACCGGCTGCTCGGCGCCCACGCCATAAGCCGCGATGATGCCGATGCCGATGGTGGTGATCAAATCGAGCGCGACCACGCGATCGGGCAGGCTCGGGCCGGCCAGCAGGCGTATGAAAGCCAGCACGATCGCCAGGCCAAGCGCCGGCATGATGAGCAACAGGGTGACTGATTGCAGACTCACTCGAACACCTCCCGAATGCGCTGTTCAAAACCCTGCTTGGTGTCCCGCCGGAACTGCTCGGGATCCTCCAGGTGCATGGCGTGCACGTAGAGCACGCGCCGATCGGAGGAAATATCCAGGCTCATGGTGCCCGGAGTCAGGGTGATCAAATTGGCCAGCAGCGTGATCTCGGCATCGGTTTTCACCTCCAGCGGAATCGCCACGATGCCGGGGCGCAAGCGCTGGAGCGGCGACAGCACGCTGATGGCAACCCGTATGTTTGCCACGATCACTTCCCAGGTAAAAAACGCCAGCAGGCCGAGCACACGCGGCACCTTCACGAGATACTGCTCGGAGCCGAAATGGCCGCGCCCCAGCCAAAGCAGAAGATAGCCCAGGCCAAAGCCGAAGAAGAAATTGACCGGACTCAACTCGCCGGTGAGGGCGACCCAGGCGAGCGCCAAAAAGACATTGAGCAGCAGCATGATCTCAATCTGCTCCTAAAACCGTTTTAATGTATTCCGCGGGATTGAGCAATTGCCCGGCCGCGCGTTCGGCCAGCGCAAACACCGGCTCCGCCAGCAGCCCGATCACCACCGTCAGCACCGCGAGCGCCGTCACCGGTATCAACAGCCCGCGATAGCTGCGGTCGTCTGCCGTGCTTGCGGCCTCCTGCCCGGCTTGCACCGGCTCCTCCTCTTGCCAAAAGGCAGCGGCCCAAATCTTCATCATCGAAAACACCGTCAGCAAGCTCACGGCGAGTGCGGTGATGACGATGAGGTATTCTTCGGATTGTAGACCTGCTTTCACCAGCGCGAACTTCGCCCAGAAGCCGGAGAGCGGCGGCACGCCGGCGAGCGACAGCGCGGGAATCAAAAACAGAATCGCCAGGCCGGGCGCAGCGCGGTAGAGGCCGCCCAATTTCTTAAGCTCGTAGCTGCCGCGCAGATGATGCACGGCGCCGCCCACCAGAAACAAATTGGTTTTGACGATGATGTGATGCATCAAATAGAACACCGTTCCGGCCAGCGCCAGCGGGGTGAACAGCGCCAGTCCCATGATCATGTAGCCGATCTGGCTGACGATGTGAAACGAGAGAATGCGGCGGATTTCCTGTTGCGCGGCTGCGCCCAACACGCCGGTGATCATGGTCAGGCCGGCAATGAGCAGAATGAGTTGATGGGTGAAGCCGGTATCCTGCACAAACAGCAACGTGAACACGCGAATCAACGCGTACACGCCGACTTTGGTGAGCAGGCCCGCGAAGATCGCCGACACCGCGAGGGGCGGCGTGTGATAGGAAGCCGGCAGCCAGAAGAACAGCGGAAACACTGCGGCCTTGATGCCGAAGGCCACCAAAAACAACATGGCCAGCGCCATCACCAGGCCCGGCCGGTCGACGAGGCTCAACTGGCGCGCGAGATCGGCCATGTTCAACGTGCCGGCCACGCCGTAGAGTATGCCCACCGCCGCGAGAAACAAGGCGGAGGATACCAAATTGAGGGTGACGTATTTGATGGCGCCTTCGAGCTGCGGCCGCTCGCCGCCCAGCGCCACCAGCACGAACGAGGCAATCAACAACACCTCGAACCAAACATAAAGATTGAAAATGTCGCCCGTGAGAAATGCGCCGCACACGCCCATCAGCAAAACTTGCAGCAGAGGATAATAGCCAAACGATTCCCGGCGCGCGTCGATGCTGAACAGCGAGTAGACGGCCACGGCAAAGCCCATCAAGCCGGCAAGCACGACCATGATGGCGCTGAGCAAATCGGCAACCAACGTGATGCCGAAGGGCGCGGGCCAGTTGCCGATCTGCGTGGCGTGGATGCCCTGGTGCCACACGGAAACGAGCAGGCCCACGGCAACCGCCAACAGCGCGGCCGCGCCGGCGAGATGCAAGCCGCGCTGCACGCGCCGGTAATTCCAAAACAACAGCGCGAGAATCGCGGTGGCCAGCGGAATCAAGATGGGAAGAACCAGCAGTGCATTCATGGGCAGAGGTGATATTCTCGTAGTCGGTAATCGGCTTGTTAATCTCAGAATGAAATTCCAACTTTTTTTCCAGCGGATAGAGACAAGCCGGCGGATGATTTTTCTATCAGTTGGGTTGTTTCTATCTGTTGGAAACTTTCTGTGCTGCCCGCCGGTTTCGGATCTCAGCTTGTCTGAATTCTGGTGTAGACATTTGTCGTTTTCATTCCTGGAAGACTGAATTCAATTTTTTGCGCATCTTTGCATCTCCGCCGCAATGTGTTCAGCCTCAAGTATCGGTCGACTTCATTTCATCCAAATCATCGGTGCCCACGGTTTGATAGGCGCGCTTGAGCAGCACCAACGCGAAGGCCTGCACGCCGAAGCCAATGACGATGGCGGTCAAGATCAATGCCTGCGGCAGCGGATCCGCGAACGGTTCAGCCGGAGTCGTCGCGCCGGGCAGCACGATGGGCGGCTGGCTGGGCGTGAGGCGTCCCACCGTGAACACCAGCAGATTCGCGGCGTGGCCCAGGATGGCGAGGCCGAGAATCAACTTGACGATGCTGCGGCGCAACATCAAATACAAGCCGGCAGCATACAGACCGCCAATTACTACGGCCAACACGGTTTCCATTCACTCCTCCGCCAAAGTGAGGATGATGGTCAGAATGATGCCCACCACCACCAAATAAACGCCGGTGTCGAACAACACCGGTGTGCCGAGCTTGCCCAAAACCGGCACGGCCTGTTTGTACCACAGTCCGGTCATGAACGGCTGGCCCTGCAGCAGGGAAAGCAAGCCGCTGCTCAAAGCGACGAGCAAGCCGGCGCCGATCAATACGCGCGGATCGACGCGCAGTGTCTGGCGCACTTTTTCCACGCCTTCGGCAATGGCGTAGAGTGCAAAAGCAGCCGCGGCCACCAGACCGCCCACAAAACCGCCGCCCGGTTCGTTATGACCGCGAATGAGCAGGAAGACGGAGAACAACAGCAGCAACGGCAGCAGAGAACGCACGGCAATGGAAAGAATCAATGAGGGCATGATCATTTCTCCTTCTTCTCGGCCAGGCGCAATTTCAGCAGGGCATAAACGCCGATCGCCGCCACCGCCAGCACGGTGATTTCACCGAGCGTATCCAGCCCGCGAAAATCCACGAGAATCACATTGACGATGTTGCGGCCATTGGCGGCAGGCAAGCTGTTCTCGGCAAAGAAGCCGGTCAAACGCGAGCGCAGCGGCGCGGCAGTGACGGCCAACACCAGCAGCGTCATCAAGCCGCCGGCGGCCAGCGCGACCAGGGCATCGCGCAGGCGCGCGCTCGGCCGCGAAAAGGTTGCAAAGCGCGGCAGTTTGTAAAGCACGAGCACGAAGATGATCACCGACAGGGTTTCGATGGCGAATTGCGTCATCGCCAAATCCGGCGCGCCGTAGAGCACAAAAAGCAACGCGATGCTGAAACCGATCACGCCGAGCGCGGCCACCGCCGCGAGCCGCGAGCTGGAGCGCACGATGGCAACCGCGGATGCCAGCATGATCGCCGCGATGAGCCATTCATAAGATTGCGCCACGGGCAATGAGGGCAGAAGCGGCAGGGCGGCGCGGCTGACCAAGGCATAGCCGGTAAGCCCGATCGTGGTGAGGATGATCATGAGCAAGTACGAACGCAAATAGCCGCTCTGCAGCAGGCGCGTTTGCCACTGCGCCACGCCACTGAGTCCCTGCAAAAACCACTCGTACCATTGCTGCGGACCTACCCTGGCCAGCAAAAAGAGGGGGTGCACCGCTCGCTGAACGAAACGCCGGAAAAAATAAGCCAGGAGGCCGCATGCCACGGTGAACACGCTCAGCGCCAGCACCGGATTAAGACCATGCCACAGCGCGAGCTTGACCTCGGTCGCCTCGGCGCGCACCGCGCTGACCGCAGTCGCAATGAAATACTGCGCGGTGGTGTCCGGCGCCAGGCCGATGATCAGACCGAGCAGGGCCAGCGTCACCGGGCCGAGCCACAAAGTCATGGGCGCTTCGTGCGGCGTCTGCGGCATTGCCGTTTTGCGGCCAAAGAAGGGTCGCAGCAGCACCAATGCGGCAATCGCGACCATTAAGACGTTGGCCAGCACGCCGGCGCTGGTGATCCAGAACGCGGCACGCGGGGCCTCGAGTTTGGCTTCGTAAAGCAATTCTTTGCCGATAAAGCCGAGCATGGGCGGCAGTCCTGCCATCGACAGCGCGGCCAGTGTCGCTGCCAGGGTGGTGAGCGGCATGAAGCGGCGCAAGCCGCTCAATTCGCGCAGGTCGCGCGTGCCGGCTTCGTGATCGACCGCGCCGGCAATCATGAACAACGCGCCTTTGTAGAGGGAATGCACAATCAGAAAAACCATGGCAGCTTTGGCGGCCAGCGTGGTGTTGATCCCGAGCAGCAGGGTGAGCGCGCCGAGCGTGCTCACGGTGGTGTATGCCAGGATCTTCTTCAAATCTGTTTGCGGAAAGGCGAGCATGGCTCCGCCCAGCATCGTCGCGGCGCCGGCGAGTGTGACGAGATAGTGCCAGGCCTCGGTGCCGCCGAGAACCGGACTCAGGCGCGCGAGCAGGTAGATGCCCGCTTTCACCATCGTGGCGGAATGCAAATACGCGCTCACCGGCGCCGGCGCTTCCATAGCATTGGGCAGCCAGAAATGAAACGGCACTTGCGCAGACTTGGTGAAAGCGCCCGCCAGAACCAACAAGAGCAGCGGTAGATAAAGCGCATGGCCGCGCACAAGGTCGCCGCGCTGCAGCAATTCGGAAAGTTCGAAACTGCCGCCGATGTTGCCCAGCAGTAGCAGGCCGGCGAGCAGCGCCAAGCCGCCGCCCCCCGTCACCAGCAGCGCCTGCAAAGCAGCCTTGCGCGCCTCTTCCCGCTGATGATCGAATCCGATGAGCAGATACGAACTCAGGCTGGTCAATTCCCAAAACACGAACAGGGTGATGAGATTGTCGGCCAGAACCACGCCCAACATGGCGGCCATGAACAGCAAGAGGTAGAAGTAAAAACGTCCCAGCAGCACATGCCCGGCGAGGTAGCCGCTTGCATAGATCAGAATCAACGCACCGATAGCGGTGATAAGCAGCGCAAACAGCAGCGACAGGCCATCAACAAAAAACGAAAAATTGACGGCCAGGCTGGGCACCCAGTTCAGGGAGAGCCGCAAGCTTTCGCCGGCGGCCACCCGCCCGGTGAGGCCAAGCAAGTATATCATCACGCTCGCCGGCAGAATCGCAAGGAACCAGCCGGCAGCCGGATGATGCCAGATCGAACCCTGCCCGGCATGCGATTCCGCAGAAGGCGAATGATTGATTTGTGGCGGCATGGTCATCATCCGGTCGAATCAATGGTTTCAGGTTTCGGTTGCGGCACTTCGGGCGGAAGCGTGACCGGCGCCTGCGGCCGCGGCCAGAGCAATGAAGCCAACACGGATATCAATAAAATGGCAGCCACAACTCCCAGAGAAATACCAATCGGAATTTTGTAGAAATCCACCAGCATCATCTTGGCGCCCACAAAGGCCAGAATGGCGGCAAGACCGTAGTTCAAATAGTGAAACAGCGGCATGATGCCGGCCAGGGCAAAGTACAGCGAGCGCAGCCCCAGAATCGCAAAGACGTTGGAGGTGTAAACGATGAAAGGATCCAGCGTAATCGCGAGGATTGCGGGAATGGAATCGACCGCAAAGATCAGATCCGTGGTTTCCACCAACAGGAGCACGACGAACAGGGGCGTGGCAAAAGAGCCTCCGGCTTGTTTCACGAAGAATGCGCCGCCGTGATAACGATTAGTAACCGGCATGAGCCTGCGGAACAGGCGCAACAGCGGATTTTTCTCCGGATGAATTTCCTTGTCTTTCTGCCACGCCATTTTCACGCCGGTCAAAATGAGAAAGGCGCCGAAGACATAGATGATCCAGTGAAAGCGCTCGATCAAGGCCACGCCCGAGGCGATGAAGACGGCGCGCATCACCAGCGCGCCGAGAATACCCCAAAACAGCACTTTGTGTTGATAAAGCGCCGGCACGCCGAAATAGGCGAAAATCATGATGAAGACGAAGATGTTGTCAACGCTCAATGATTTCTCGATGAGATAGCCGGTGAGGAATTCGAGCGCGACTTTCTGGCCCTGCCAGAAGTAGACGCCGAGATTGAACAGCAGCGCCATCGCAATCCACACCGCGCTCCACAGCAGCGCCTCTTTCGTCTTGACGACATGCGCTTTGCGGTGGAATACGCCCAAGTCCAGGGCGAGCATCAACAACACGAACAAATTGAAACCAATCCACAACAGAATCTGATCCGGCATGCCGGCTCCTTCGTGAAACCTCTGCTGGCAAAAATGGCGCGCGCCTTCGGTGGCGAAGGCGCGCGTGCTAGTAATTGACGCTGCTCCCTCTGACGAGCCGGATGAAATTAGAAATCGAAAATATCACCAAGAAACGACTTGCGCTTGCGCGGGTAGCGCCCCGCGTGATCATCGTCATGATCGTAGCGCCGGCGGCGATCATCATCATCATCGTCATCGTAACGATCACGGCCCGGCATGGCCGTCGCCGACCGTTCGATGATTTTGTCAAGCTCGCCGCGATCGAGCCACACGCCGCGGCATTGCGGACAATAGTCGATCTCCACTCCCTGGCGATCGGCCATTTTCAAATCGATGTTACAAGCCGGACACTTCATCAGTCACCTCGCAATCATTGGCAATGGGAATTCGGCACAACCCTGCCCCCGTGGGCTGGGGGCAGGCAACCATTTAATTTCACCGAACCGTGGTTCAGTACAACCGCAAACTCTCCAGCCGCGCGATGCGCTTTTCCATCGGCGGGTGGGTGCTGAACAGGCTGAGCAACGCGCCGCCGCCGCTGAAGGGGCTCACGATGAACATGTGCGCCGTGGCCGGTGTCGCCGTCATGGGAATTTGCTGCGCAGCCGTGTGCAGTTTGCGCAACGCATTCGAGAGGTAACGCGGATTGCCCGCGATGCGTGCGCCTTCTTCGTCCGCCAAATACTCGCGGCTGCGGCTGATCGCCATTTGAATCAACATCGCCGCAATCGGCGCAACGATGATGGAAACCAGCGCGGCAATGGGATTCTGCCCTTCCTCGTCGTCGCTGCGGCCGGCGCCGAAGATCATCGCCCACTGCGCCATGTTGGCGATCATGCTGATGGCGCCGGCGATGGTCGCGGCGATCGTGCCGATCAGAATGTCACGATGCTTGATGTGCGCCAGCTCATGCCCGATCACGCCCGCCAGCTCATCGCGGTCGAGAATGCGCATGATGCCCTCGGTGACGGCCACCGCGGAATGCTCGGGATTGCGGCCGGTGGCAAAGGCGTTGGGCTGATCGCCGGGGATGACATAGACCTTCGGCATGGGCAGGTTGGCGCGCGTCGCCAGCGACCGCACGATGCTGTACAGGGCCGGATGATCAACCTCGCGCACTTCCTGCGCACCGTACAGCTTCAGAACGATCTTGTCGCTGAACCAATAGCTGAAAAAGTTCATGACCAGCGCCAGGCCAAACGCGATGAACATGCCCGTTTGTCCGCCGAGCGCCTTGCCGATGACGACGAACAACGCCGTCAGGCCGGCCATGAGCATAAAAGTCTTCACTCTATTCATGGCATTTTTCCCTTCCAATTTCAATACTTTTGTTCAGGGTGATGACTTCGAAGCGCATGCCGTCCGGCCCGATGGCGGATACGATGTCACGCACTTCGCAGCCTGTGATTTCTTCCAAACGTTCCTTCAGCAGCCATTTCACGCCTTCGAACTGCTGGCTTTTGAATTGGTGAAAGAGACGCCAGTCGGTCTCGTTGCGGGCGAGCGCCCGTTCGCCGGGGGCAAAGCAGTCGCTGGCACGCACGGTTACCAGATTGCCGGACAGAAAAGTTTCAACCGCCGCCGCCTGCTCGCCCAGTTGCTGGTTGAGAAAATCAGCCACCAGCGCGCTGATCTTCTGCGCCAGTTCTGCCGTGGAGTTGTTCATTTCCGCGCTCCATGCTGGAGGGCCCAAAAAAAAGGCCGGCACCCGAATTCCGATCTGAATCCGAGCGCCGGCCTACCGTTTAGCTTACCGTCTTGTCCTGAAGACTGTACTCTATCCCGTCTGCCCGCGGGTGATCATATATGTGAAGAAGCTTTTCAAACGGCCACTCGCTGCGATTGCTGTCGAGATGCCGTTTGCTCAGCTTGTGGCGATTAAGACGAAGGTGCGGAGAAAAAAGTTTTAACCCGCGGCCTCAAATTTTGCGCAGTTCTTCCTCCAAGTTCTTGTTGAGGCACAAGACGAAAACGCGCTCGCCGGTTTTGGAGCTGATGTCCGTGTGCAAGGTGATGACTTGTGCACCCGTCTTTTCGAAGACGATTTGCTCCAGCAACGAACGGGCGCTTTCGATCAGGCGCATGCGCACCTGCTTGATGAGCTGGGCACCATCGCGTTCGCTGGCCAGCTTTTCTTCCGCCGGCGTCAAGACGCCGCGCAGGCGGACGAGCACCATGTCTTGAATGATGAAGCTGCGCGCCTCGCGCGGGCCGCGGCCGAGATACTCGCGCTCGAATTGCGTCATGGCCGCGCTGAGGTCGGCCTCGAGCTGGCCTTTGGTTTTGGTGATTGGCATGCTGCCGGTTCTGCCTTGTCGCTGGGATGCCGCAAATGGCCGCAATATAACCGGCGCCGGCCACAGATGCAAGCGCCGCCACGTGCGCCAGCCGCCGGTTTCCGCAAGATGCAGCTTGTATGTTTAGAGGAGAATTTTATTTTATTATCAATCGCCATTCGCTTTTCATCTCAATCTGCAGAGGCCGTGCATGGCAGCAACCTTGCTGATTCTCCTGGGCGGCATCATCGGCGTGGGCTTCATCGGCAATTTGTTTTTCGAGCGTACCCGCATCCCCTCGGTGTTGCTGCTGATCGCCATCGGCATTGTGCTGGGGCCGTTGACGCGCATCGTGCCGCCGGAATTGGTGCGGCCGTTCATGCCCGCGTTCGGCGCGGTGGCGCTCACCATCATTCTCTTCGAAGGCGGACTTGATCTCGACATTCGACACACGCTGCGCCAGGCCGGTCGCGCGATTCTGCTGGCCTTCGTGTCATTTACCCTGGCACTGTTTCTGATTTACTATGCCATCACCCTGGGCATGAATGCGCACGGCCGGTTGGTGTGGGCGTTGGCGGCGGCGCTCGGCTGCACCAGCGCGCCCATCGTCATTCCCGTGCTCGCGCGCGCGGCGCCACAATCGCCGATGCGGCCTCTGCTGGTGGTGGAATCGGCATTGTCCGATGCGCTCGCAGTCATGGCGGTGCTGGCGTTGATCGGCCTCGAGCAAACCGAGCTTTCCGGTTCGACAATTGCCGGGCAGTTGGGGAAATCGATGCTCATCGGCGCGGGCGCCGCCGTGGTGGGCGGCCTGGTGTGGCTGTGGCTGTTGAGCCATCTCTCCGCGCGGCCGTTTTTCTATTTGATGACCATCGGCTTCGTGTTTCTGTTGATGGGCATGGTGGAAGTGTTTCACGGCAGCGGCGCTTTGGCGGTG
Source organism: bacterium (assembly GCA_023150945.1). Taxonomy (NCBI): domain Bacteria; species bacterium. Next base: position 600,337 of record JAKLJX010000001.1, read on the forward strand.
TTGATCTTCGGTATGATTCTCGCGAACGGCGAGGCGCTGGTGGGCATTTTCAATCCGCGCATTCGCGAGAAAATCGCCCGCAGTTTCGGCGAAGGTGGCGTGGCGCTGCATCCCCGCCTGACGGAGTCACATGCCGAGGTTTCCTTTCTCACGCGCAGCTTCTTTTTTGTTTACCTCGGCATCATTTTTCAATGGCCGGGCGCCGATTTTCGCATGTGGCTCACCATTGCTTTGGCCGCCGTCGCCATCATCGTCGGCCGCGAGATTGCCGTGCAGCTCACCGGCTGGGTCACGCGCGTTTCGGCGGTGCATCGGCCGCTGCTCAACGCCATGCTGCCGCGCGGTCTGGCCACGGCGGTGTTGGCCGCCATGCTGGTTGACCGCGCTACGCAGCCGGGCCCGGCGTGGGAAACCCTGGCCACCTTCGTGGTGGTGATCAGCAACTTGTGGATGACCTTTCGCCTCTTGAAGATTCGCCCGTCGCAAGATCCCATCGTGCAGGAGGCGGCATGACCAAATGGACGGTGTTGCTCTGCCTGTTCGGCCTGCTGGCGGGCAGCGCTACGGCGCAAAAATTCCCGGGCCGGCAAACGGCGCGCGCCAAGCAAAGCCGGGTGGCGCTGCCGGCGCTGTTGGACAGCGTGGAGGTCTATCTGGCACTCGGTGTCGACAGCGCGGCGGCACGCGCCGAAGCGCAGCGCGTCGAAAACGTGTTGCACGAACTGCGCGCGCACGCCGCAACGCCCGAGCGCCTGCGGCTGCGCGAACGCGAGAGCGCCGGCATTCTCATGCTCGACACCACTGTCGTCCTAATTGTGCGGCCGGAAAACCGGGTGGATTGGCAGCTTTCGCCGCTCGCCAACGCCGTGTTGATTCGTGAACAAGTGCTGGCCGCGCCGCCGCCGCCGGCCTCCGGCTGGGATGAGGAAGATCTGTTGTTACGCCTGTTGTTGGGGGTGATTTATCCCTTCTCGCTGCTGGTGGTGTTGCGCATGACCCGTCTGGGGGTGTTGCATTGGGAACGCAACTGGCGTGGCGCCGCTCTGCGCTGGCTGCGGCAAATGGCCGCGCGTCGCGGCTTGTCGGAGAGAGATTTTCAGGCGCAGCGCGTCGTCAATTTTCTCACCGGCGTCGAGCGCCTGGTGCTCTACAGTGCGATCGTGATTTTGATTTCCTTCGGCTGGTTTGCGCTGTTTCCGCAGACCCAGCCGCTCGCCACGGCGCTGCTCGCCCGCATTATCGGCCCGCTGCTCGAGCTGATCGGCGGCACGGCGCGTGGCGTGCTGTTGCTGGCTTACAGCGTGCTGGTGGTGCTGCTCGCGTTTTGGGCCACGCGCCATCTGTCGCAGCGCCGGCGCCTGGAAAATCCACCGCCGATTCTGGCTGACCCGGTGATCTATTTTCCGCTGCGCATCGTGATCTGGATCGTCGCCCTCTTTCTCATTCTCTTTCCCTATCCCGGCGCGCCCCGCTTGTTTGCCGTGGGCGTGCTGTTGATCGCGCTGCTGGCAACTTTGATGGCGCTGCGGCCGTTGGTGGAAGAGATTGCCACCGGCATTTATTTCAACAGCTCGCATGCGCTCAAGGCCGGCGATCAGCTCACCGTCGAAGGCGTGGTCTACACCGTCGTGGCACCCGGCCTGGTTCATCTCGAAGTTCTGCGCGCGGACCGCCGGCACTGGCTGCCTTATTCCAAGATTCTGAAAGCTGAGCACACGCTCACGCCCGCACGGAGAGATGTCGCATGAATGGCCGCTCCGCCCAACGCCTGCGCGCGCTCGACCATCTTGCCGCCGCGCTCGGCATCCTGGCTTTTGTGATGCTGACGCTGCGCTACGGCTTTCCGCATTGGCCCATTCCCCGCTTCGTGCTCTTTGCCTGGACTGCGCTGCTGCCCATCGGCTTCTTTCTCGAAGCCATGTATCGCCTGCTCTGGGTCGATGATCCCTGGCGCTATCTCGCGCGCCATCCGCTGCGCTATCTGCTGTTGTTGATGATCGTGCTCGAGCTTTCCAATGTGGCGGCGTGGAGTTCCGAGCAAACGCTGGCGGGCGCGAGCGCGGCGCGCATTGCGAGCGAGCTTTATCTCGCCGTTTTTCTCTTCGGCTTTGCCGGCAGTTGGGCGAAAGGCGCGATTCTCGCCAACCGCTGGCTGGCGAACCGGCGCGTTCCCGTGCTGGCCCTGCCGGCGATCACGTTTGCGGTTGCCATTGTGGCTGGCAGCCTGTTGCTTTCCTTGCCGGGCTTGCAGCAGCGGCCGCTGTCATGGCTCGATAATTTGTTCACGGCAGCCTCGGCGCTGTGCGTTACCGGCTTGACGGTTTATGACGTGGCCACTTCGCTCAACCCGCTTGGCCAGGCCATGCTCGCGCTGTTGATTCAAATCGGCGGCCTGGGCACGCTGACGATTCTCGGCATGCTGGCGCTGTGGCACGGCGGCAGCCTGACGTTGGGCGAGCGCGCCGCTTTCTCCGAGCTGGTCGGCGGCGCGCAACAACACGAAACCAAGAAACTGCTGGGCACGGTGCTCCGCGTCACGCTGCTGATCGAGGCCTTTGGCGCGCTGGGGTTTTGGCTGTTGTGGCGCGATCGGTTGGAGCATCCGCTGTTGCAGGGCGTGTTTCATGCCATTTCCGCCTTCTGCAACGCGGGCTTTGTCTTGTTCCGTGACAGCTTCGCCGGGTTTCGCGAGGACCCGGCCACGCTGGTCATGGTGATGCTGCTCATCATCGCGGGCGGTGCCGGTTTTCCGGTGATTGCCAATCTCGCGCAGGCCGGCAGCAGCCGTTTGGTGCCGTGGCAGGAGAATCGCCCGCTGCTGCCGGCGAGCCGCGTCGTGCTCTATTGGTCCGGCGGCTTGATTGCCCTGGGCGCGTTGCTGTTCTTGATCGACGGCTGGCTGCACGGTGAGCCCCGCAATCTGCTCACGGCGGTGTTTCAATCCGTCACCGCGCGCACGGCCGGATTTCAGATCGAATCGCAATTGCGCTTCGGCCTCACCGGCCTGCTCGGCACGATTCTGTTGATGATCATCGGTGCCTCGCCGCAATCCACCGGCGGCGGCGTGAAAACCGCGGTGCTCGCGCGCCTGGTTCAGCGCCTCGATCCGCGCGACGAACGGCAGTCCTCGCAATGGTTCATCACCTTCAAGCCGTTTCGCCTCGCGCTGTTGCTGATCGGCCTCTATGCCCTCACCGGGCTGGGCGCCGCCTTCTTGCTGCTCGCCACCGAGGCGCGGCCGCTGGCCGACGTTATGTTTGAATCGTTTTCCGCGCTCGGCACCGTTGGTCTCACGCGCGATCTGACCCCGGCACTGTCCGCGGCAGGCAAGGGCATTGTCATCGCCCTGATGTTCACCGGCCGCGTGTTGTATCCGACCCTGGTGATCTGGATGATTCGCGGCCGCCGCGATTGCGCCGACCCGGTGCCGTGGGCGTGATTTGCGTTGCAGATTAACCGGGAAAAATTTGTGCTTGACAAGGAGGCTATTTTGCTTTCCCAAAGGTTGGTTTGGGCGATTTTTATGCCGGCCTTGTTCATGCTGGCTGCGGTTAACGCCAGGCCGGTGCAGAGCGATTCCACCAAGCCGGCAGCGTCATTGGGCGCACCTGTTGTTTTTGCCGGGGACACGCTTTTTCATATTCGCGAACGCGTAGGTTCTTTCCCGCCGGAGCATCGCGCTCGCGCCATCATCGAACGTTTGACGACGTTGTCTACCCGCGCCTTCACCGGCAGCGACACCCTTTTGACGAACGAAGGCGAAACCAGCACGGATATTCTCGCTGGCGATGCGATCATCATGACCATCACCGACGCCGACGCCGCGGGCCTGGCGCGCGCGCAGATGGTGCAAGCCTACACGCAAAAAATTCAGGCAGCGCTGGAGAAAGAGGCTGAACAAACGAGCGTAAAGAATATTTTGCTCGGCGCGTTTTTTTCCGTATTGGCTACTGTTGTCGCAATCGTGGTCTTAAAACTGCTCAACAAACTCTTCGCAAAAATATTTGCCCAACTCCAGGCCTGGCGCGGTACCCGCATTCCCGCTCTCAAAATTCAAAATTTGGAGGTTCTTTCCGCGGACCGCGTCACCAACATTTTGCTGGGATTCGCCAAGGCATTGCGCGCTGCCGTCGTGCTGTTGCTGTTGTATTTCTATCTGCCGCTGGTCTTCAGTTTTTTTCCGTGGACCGAGGGGCTGGCCGCCAGACTTTTTGGCTATGTTCTCTCACCGCTGCGCGTACTCTGGCGCGGTTTTGCCGCTTATTTGCCCAACATCTTTTTCATTGCCGTCACCGTTTTTGTCACGCACTACACCGTAAGATTCATTCGCTGGATTTTCAACGAACTGGGCAAAGGGACAATTGCGTTACCCGGTTTTTATCCGGAATGGGCCGAACCAACGTTTAAGATCGTGCGTTTTCTGGTCATCGCGTTCGTGTTGATTGTGGTATTTCCCTACTTGCCGGGGGCCGGCTCGCCGGCTTTTCAAGGCGTGTCGGTTTTTCTTGGCATTTTGTTTTCATTAGGCTCCGCCTCCGCCATTTCCAACGTGGTGGCGGGCGTCGTACTCACCTACACGCGCGCCTTCAATCTTGGTGATCGCGTGAAAATCGGCGATACCATGGGCGAGGTGGTGGAAAGAACACTGTTGGTCACCCGCCTCCGCACCATCAAAAACGTCGATGTCACGATTCCCAACGCCATGGTGCTCGGCAGTCACATCATCAACTATAGTTCCTCCGCACAAGCGCACGGGCTGATCTTGCACACCACGGTCACCATTGGCTATGACGTGCCGTGGCGCCGGGTACATGCATTGTTGCTCGCCGCCGCAGCGAACACCAAACACATCCTGAATGATCCGCCGCCGTTCGTTTTGCAGACAGGTTTGAATGATTTTTATCCGAGCTACGAATTGAATGCCCACACCGATCAGCCCGAGTTCATGGCCGGCATCTATTCCGAGCTGCACCAGAATATTCAAGACAAGTTCAACGAGGCGGGCGTCGAAATTATGTCGCCACATTACAGTGCGATGCGCGACGGCAATCAAACCACCATTCCGCAGGACTATCTGCCCAAGACATACACACCGCCGTCCTTTCGGATTCTGCCGGTGGAAGGGTTGTTTGATCGGCGCAAGCCTGTGTCTGCCACAAACGTGGAATAGCTTCAGGCCGGAGACCGCCGTTTTGATTCACTCAAGCCGGGCTTCGCCCGGTGCAACCCCGCAGCATGGAGGTGATTGACTATGGCCAAACCGAAGAGCTTCAATCTCACCGATCTCGACACCATGACTTGCCTGATCGATGAGATCTTCTCGGAAATGAATCTTGGTCTGATCGTCTATCAGTTGGAAGACCCGGCGGCGGCCAGCTCGCTCAAGCTGGTCTATGCCAACAAACAGGCCTCGCGCTACACCGGCAGCGATTTGAGCCGGTCGGTGGGGAAATATCTGCCGGAGGCGTTTCCGGCGCTGGCGCAAACCGACGTGCCGGAGTTGTATGCCGACGTCGTGCGCACCAAGCAGCCACGCACCGTGGGTGCGTTCGAGTACAGCGACGTCAACGTCGAGAAGGCCTACTATGCCGTGAAAGCCTTTCCCATGCCCAATGCCTGCGTCGGCATTCTCTTCGAGAATATCACGCTGCGCAAGCAATTGGAGGAAATGGTCAAGCACCGGACGGAACAGGCGCACCCGCCAGAAGCACCGGAAGCAACCTGAGCAGCGGCCAGCCATTCGCTCGATTGGGAGAATCCGCCATGGATCGTATTCGCGTCGCCGCCCTGCAATACTTCATTCGTCCCGTGACCACCTTCGCGCAGTTCCGCGACCAGGTCGAAGGCTTGGTGCAGACCGCCGCCGATTACAAATGCCATCTCATCGTCTTTCCGGAATATTTCACGGTGCAGTTGCTCACCCTCGGCCAAATCAAACGCCCGATCCACGAGCAAATCCGCGACCTTGCCAAGCAGGTGCCGCGCTTCGTCGAGACGATGGCCGGGCTGGCGCGCGCCAACAAAATTCACATCGTTGCCGGCACAACCCCGGCACGCGAAGACGGCGACGAACGAGTCTATAACGAGTGTTTCTTCTTCAGTCCAACCGGCTCGTTCGGCGTGCAGGGCAAAACCCACATGACCCGCTTCGAGAGCGAAGAATGGCACGTCGCCCCGCGGACCAGGCTGAAAATTTTCGAGTCCGATTTCGGCCGGGTCGCGATCGCGATTTGCTATGACGTCGAATTCCCCGAGATCGCGCGCGCGGCCGCGCGGCAGGAGGCGCACATTCTCATCGTGCCGAGCTGCACCGACGACCGCCAGGGCTTTTTGCGCGTGCGCTATTGCGCGCACGCCCGCGCCATCGAAAACCAGATGTATGTCATTCAAGCCTCCACCGTGGGCTCGCTGCCGATGGTGCCCGCGGTCTCCCTCAACTATGGCCAGGCCGCCATTCTCACGCCCAGTGATTTTGCCTTCTCGCGTGACGGTATCCTCGCCGAAGGCAATCCCAACCAGGAAATGATGGTCATTGGCGAACTCAATCTCAAAACGATCGCGGAGTCGCGCTTGTCCGGCACGGTGTTGCCGCTGTGGGACAGCCGCCGCACCGCGGAAGTCGTCTCGCAATCCGAATTGGTAAAGCTATGAGCACAGCGCCGGCAGAAATCATCGTGCGCAACACGCAGCCGCAGGACTTCAACGGCATCATTGCCATGAGCCGCGCGGTTTACACCGCGAGCATGCCGTGGTCCGCGACACAACTCAGTTCGCATTTGCAGGTGTTCCCCGAGGGCCAGTTGGTGGCGGTGGAACGGGCCTCCGGCCGCGTAGTGGGCATGGCCGCCAGCTTGATCGTGTTGTGGAACGATTATGACATGCACACGAGCTGGCGGGACTTCACCGACCACGGCATGTTCACGAATCATGATCCCGCCAACGGTCGCACGTTGTATGGCGCGGAAGTGATGGTGCATCCGAAGGTGCAGGGCCACGGCGTCGGCAAGAGGCTGTACCAGGCGCGGCGCGAGTTGGTCGAACGCCTGGGCTTGCTGCGTATTCGCGCCGGGGCGCGGCTGCGCGGGTATCATCGCTATGCCGATCGCATGGGGCCGGAAGAGTATGTGGTCAAGGTCGTGCAAGGCGAGCTGGGCGACCCCACGCTGTCGTTCCAGCTCAAGCAGGGCTTTTGTGTGCTGGCGGTGGTGGAGGGCTACTTGCGCCACGATCCCGAGAGCCTCGGCCATGCCGCGGTGATCGAATGGATCAATGCGGCGGTGGCGAGACCAGAGGATTATGCCGGGCGCGATGTCCGTTTGGCGGGTGGAACTTGATTCAATTCTCCGGCGCACAAACTTCCACTTTGGCCTGGTGCACTTTGCCGCGCCGCACCCGCTGAATCGTGAACCGGAGCGGGCCGAGCGCCTGCACATAGCCGGGACAAAGCGTCTGCGCCGTGGTCGCTGCAAACCACTGCGCCAGCGTTTGGGAGAGAACCGTTTCGCTGCCCGCCACGCCAACCTTTTCTGCGATCAACTTCATGCTGACGTCTCCGCCGGCTTTCCAGCTTTGCGCGCCAACTTGGACGATCTCCGTCGAACTCAAATCGAATTCGTCTTCAATGTCGCCCACGATTTCCTCGACCACGTCTTCCAACGTGACCATGCCGATGACCCGGCCCGCGGTATTCTTCACCAGCGCCAAATGATGGCGCTTGGCAATAAAAAGCTTCAACATGGTGTTGAGGTTGGCGTCGGCCCGCACATGCAAAATCGGGCGAATGAGCGCTTCCAGTTTCAGCGCTTTGAAATCGAACGCAAACGTTGCCATTTCCTTGAAGTTGATATAGCCGATAATGTCGTCGACGGAATCGGTCTCGCTGATCGGATAGCGCGTGTGGAAGTTGTTGTTGGCAATCTCAAAATTGGCCTCGACCGGCAGGTTGGCGCGCAAGCACACGATCCACTCCCGTGGAATCATCACGGCCTGCACTTTCGTTTCGTGAAATTTGACGGCATTGAGAATGATGTTTTCCTGCTCGGCTTCGATGAGGTTGCTGGTTTTGGCAACACGCGCCAGCGTTTGCAGGTCGGCAATGCTCAGGCCGGTTTCTTCGCCCTTGCCTTTCAACAACCGGGAGACGAATTCGGTGAGAAAAATAATGGGCTGCAGGACCGTCATGCTGAAGCGCAACACCGGCGCGATGGCCGGCGCCAGCCGTTCATTGAAAGTTACACCCAGCACTTTGGGAATGATCTCGGTGCCGAACAAGATGATAAAAGTGAAAACAGTGGAGAACAGCCACAGCCACTTGTCCCCATAGATTTCGTCGAAAGCGCCGCCCGCAATCGTTGCGCCGCCGGTGTGCGCCACGGTGTTGAGAATGAGAATCGCCGCGATCGGCCGGCCGACATTCTGCTTCATCGCCAGCCAGGATGAAGCGAACGGGCGGCCCTGTTGCTTCAAGGTCTCGAGACGGATGGGATTCAAACTCAACAGCACGGCCTCTGCCAACGAACAGAGAAAAGAAACCACGACGGCGATCAGACTGCTTGCCAGAAAGAGGATCATAAGATCACGTGCCTTTGTTTTGTCCAGCGGAATCGTTGGCGAAGCGACGGCCGGCTGCAAGCGTGGACCCGCTGACTCGGAGGGGAAGGAAAAGACATTGCGCTCAACCACTCGGCGGGATTGGCGCAATTGCCACCGTACGCTCCGCTCGGCAGCCGGACGGTGCAACCGCAGGTAACCTGGCCGGGCCGCCGCGCAAGGAACATCCCAAATCTTCCCGACTTTTGCAACAGAGCAATTGCCCGTTCACCCACAAACGATACAGGTGAAGAAATGCCACGGTTGAAGCTTCAGCTCCACACCAAAATCTTGCTGGGATTCGTTCTTGGAATACTGGCGGGGTTGCTTGCCGGCCAATTCGGGCTGGCTGCGTTCTTCAACAGTTATGTCAAACCGTTGGGCACGGCGTTCATCCGTCTCATCAGCATGGTCGTCGTGCCGCTGGTGTTCGCCTCCTTGCTGGTGGGCACCGGCACGCTTTCCGACGTGCGCCGGCTGGGCCGCATCGGCCTCAAGACCTTTGCCTATTATCTGTTCACGACTGCGGTGGCCATCACGCTGGGCTTGGTACTCGCCAGTCTTTTCAAGCCGGGACACGGCCTGACCGCCGCATCCAAGGAACAACTGCTCGCCAGCTTTCAAGCCGAGGCCAGCGGCCGCATCGAGCAGGCATTGCAGCAGCCCAGCACCGTCGAGATTCTGCTGGACATCATTCCCACCAACCCGATGCGTGCGCTGGTGGAAGCGGAAATGCTGCAAGTCATCTTCTTTGCGCTTCTCTTCGGCGTCGTACTCACCATGCTGCCGCAGGAGAAATCCCGGCCGGTTCTGAAATTCTTCGACGGCGTCAACGAAGCCATGCTCAAGCTGGTGATGTTGATCATGGCTATCGCGCCCTACGGCGTATTTGCGTTGATCGCGGCGCTGACCGCGGAATTCGGCTTGAGCATTCTCGGCACGCTGGCAAAATACGCGCTGGTCGTGGTGTTGGGCCTCATCATTCATGCGAGCCTCACATATCCCGCCCTGCTCAAGATTTTCACGCGCCTGTCCTTGCGCAAATTTTTCGGCGGCATCCGGCCGGCGCAGCTCATCGCCTTCAGCTCCAGCTCGAGTTCCGCAACGCTGCCGGTGACCATGGAATGCGTGGAGGAGAATCTCGGTGTTTCCAAAGCCGTCGCCGGATTCGTGCTGCCGCTGGGCGCGACCATCAACATGGACGGCACGGCATTGTACCAGGGCGTGGCAGCGGTTTTCATTGCGCAAGTTTACGGCCTCGAACTCTCTCTGGCGCAGCAAGCTCTGGTGGTGTTGACTGCGACGCTGGCCTCGATCGGCGCCGCCGGCGTTCCCGGCGTGGGCATGATCACGCTGGCGCTGGTCTTGAAAACCATTGGTGTGCCGCTCGAGGGCATCGCGCTGATCCTGGGCGTTGACCGCCTGCTCGACATGTGCCGCACCGTCGTCAACGTCACCGGCGATGCCTCGTGCGCGGCGGTGGTGGCTGCCACCGAGGGCGAGGCGGCCTGAAGCGCCCCGCTTCGCTTTTCCGGCGGACAATTGCTGACCAATCATTTGTTGGCAGCATTCATGAAGGACGGAAATCAAGTTCCACTCTGCGAGCCGTTGCGACAGTGCCTGAAAGTTTTGCATTTTGCAGAGAACGGGCGTGTAACTGACCATACCGGATTTCAGGCAGGCTGAAACCTGAAGCCCGCGGGCAGCCATAAGCCCGATTCGGACACTGTGACCTCGCACGAGGCATCCACCGCAGTCATCCAGTAAGGATCTTGTGAAGATTCGGGCACACTCCCGTATCATTCACCTCAAAAGCTCACCGCCGAGACGCTAAGAACGCAGTGAAGGCTCTTTTGATGTGGCAGCTCTGCGCTCTCCGCGTTTCCGCAGTTCAAATGTTTGCTTTGTGGTCAAGCATCTTTCAGAATTGGTCAAAGTCTGAAAAGCTCATCGCCATAATGTTGTGGCAACCGTTGCGACGGGAAATCAACATGAATGATCAGGCACACGACGCTTCGCTGTCTTCGCCGCTTTGTTCGAGTTGCGACTTCGTGAACCCCGCCGGCTTCAATGAGGTGTCCACCACTGTCATCCAGTAAGGATCTTGTGGAGATTTGGGCACACTGCCGTGACATTAACCTCAAAAGTTCACCGCCGAGACGCTGAGAACGCAGAGAGAGGCTTTTTGATGTAGCAACTCTGCCCTTTCTGCGCCTCCGCGGTGCAAGCGTTTGCTTTGTGGTCAAGAATCATTCAGAATCAGTCAAAGCTTGAAGAGTTCATCGCCACAATGTCGTGGCAACCGTTGCGACGGGAAATCAACATGAATGATCAGGCACTCGACGCTTCGCTGTCTTCGCCGCTTTGTTCGAGTTGCGGCTTCGTGAACCCCGCCGGCTTCAACTTTTGCGGCAAGTGCGGCACACGCCTTGGCGCCGGCGTTACGCCACCACCGCCTGCCGGTGACAACTTGCGCGCCGCGATGCCCGCGGAGGCGTCCGGCCCGCGTCTTGAAGATGGCCGCGCGGAACGCCGCCAACTCACTGTGTTGTTCTGCGATTTGGTGGGCTCCACCCAACTCTCCAGCCAACTCGATCCCGAGGATTTGCGCGACCTCATCCGCGATTACCAGCACACCAGCGCCGAAGTGATCGTCGCACAGCAGGGCCACATCGCACAATACCTCGGCGACGGCTTGCTGGTGTATTTCGGCTATCCGCAGGCGCACGAAAACGACGCCGAATGCGCGGTGCGCGCCGGGCTGGGCCTGGTGGCGGCGATCGCGCATTTGCACGAACGCTGGCAGCACCGGCTGCGCGTGCCGCTGGCGGTGCGGATCGGCATTCACACCGGACCCGTCGTGGTCGGTGCCATCGGCGGCGGCGGCCGCTTTGAACAACTGGCGCTGGGGCAAACGCCCAATCTTGCCGCCCGCCTGCAAAGCTTGGCGCAACCCAACGCGGTCTTGTTGAGCGAAATCACCTATAAGCTGGTGCAGGATCATTTCGAATGCCGCGACTTCGGCTCGCATCTGCTCAAGGGCGTGGCGCAGCCGGTGCACGTTTATCAATTGCTCCAGGCGCATCCCCGCAAAGACCGGCTGCGTCGTGCCACCGCGCAGGAGCTGACGCCGTTGATCGGCAGATCCGAAGAGTTGGAACACTTGCTGGCGATTTGGCGGCGTGCTGGCAGCGGGTCAGGCCAGATCGTGCTGCTCAGCAGTGAAGCCGGCGTCGGCAAATCGCGCTTGCTGCATGCACTGCAAGAACGGCTGGCCGGCGCGCCGCACCGCGTGCTGAAGGGCCGCTGCTCTTCCTTCGATCAGGAACGGGCGCTGCATCCGATCAGCGAGATGTTGGAACACCTGTTTGACCTCGAGCGGGAGGAAATGGGCGCGCCACGCTGGGCGGAGGTGGAAGCGCGGCTGGGCCGCTATGGCATTGCACTGGCAGAGGTGCAGCCGCTGTTTGCCAGCCTGCCGGCCGCGGCACCGGTTGCGATCGAAGCATTGTCCTTTGCGCAGCCGCCGGGGTCGAAGCCGAAGCCCCATCGGGCGGTGCTGCAGTTGCTGCAAGCCCTGGCCAGCGAACAGCCGCTGTTTCTGCTTCTGGAAGATTTGCATTGGGCGGATGCGGCAACGCTGGAGCTGCTCGAGTTGCTCACCGAGCAGATCGCCTCCTCCGCGATCATGGCCTGTTTCACTTTTCGGCCGCAATTCCATCCGCCCTGGCCGCGGTGGGATCATCTGCACGCGCTCGCCCTGCTGCCGTTCTCTCCCGAGCAAACCGCAGCAATGATTACCGCTGTCGCCGGCGGCAAATCGCTGCCGCCGGAAATGCTGCAGCAGCTCGTGGCCAAAACCGATGGCGTGCCGCTCTTCATCGAAGAACTCACCAAGATGGTGCTGGAGTCCGGCTTGCTCAGCGAGCAGGAGGATCGCTTCGAGCTGGCCGGGCCGCTGCCGCCGCTGGCGATTCCCGCCACGCTGCAGGACTCGCTGATGGCCCGCCTCGATCGTCTGGCGACGGTGAAGGAAGTGGCGCAGCTTGGCGCGGTCATCGGCCGGGAATTCAGTTATGAGCTGCTGTTGCAGGTGTCGCAGCTCGAGGCCGCCACGCTGCAACGCGAGCTGGCACGCTTGGTCGAGGCCGGTTTGCTGCAGCAGCAAGGCAGCCCGCCGTCGGCAAAGTACGTGTTCAAGCATGCGCTCATTCAGGACACCGCCTACCAGGCGCTGTTGCGCAGCACGCGGCAGGTTTATCACGGCCGCATTGCGCAAGTGCTGGCCGAGCAGTTTCCCCGCATTGCCGAGGCCAAGCCCGAGTTGATCGCCTATCACTACACCGCGGCGAAACGCACCGCACCGGCAGTCAACTATTGGTATCAAGCCGGACAGCGAGCGAGCCGGCGCACTGCCCACGAGGAGGCCGTTCGCCATTACAACAAAGCCCTGGAGTTGGTGCGGGAACTGCCGGCCGGTGAGGCGGTGATTCAGCAGGAATTGGAAATCTTGATTGCGCTGGCCGCGGCGTTGATCATCACTTCGGGCTACGCCGCCGCCGAGGTCGAGCGCCTCTATGCCCGTGCGCGCGCGCTGACTGCGCCGCTCCAACATCATGCCCATCTCTATCCCGCGCTGCTGGGGCTTTCGAAATTCTACTTGCTGCGCGGAGATTTCCAACAGGCACTCGAGTTGGGCGAACAGGCCCTGCGTCTCGCCAACGAAGTGCAGGAGGCGGCACTGCAGGTGGAGTCACATTTTTTGGTGGGAACGGCGTTGTTTCATCTCGGCGAGCTCAAGCCGGCGGCCGCCGCCCTGGAGAACGGCATTGCGCTGTATCAGGTGCCGCAGCACCGCTCGATGATCACCCGCTTTGGCCATGACTCGGGCGTGTCCTGCTTGTGCTATCTGGCGCGCATTCGCTGGTTTCAAGGTTATCCCGATCAGGCGTTGCGGCGCAGCATGGAAGCGTTGAGCCTGGCGCGCGAGCTGGCGCATCCCTTCAGTCTGGCCATGGCGCTGGCCTTTGCCGCTTTGATCAGCCAGCTCCGCCAGGAGGTGCTCGCGACCTGCAAGCTGGCGGAGGAAGGCATCGCGGTGAGCCGCGCGCAGCACTATGCCTTCTATTTGGCGATGGCAAAAGTGCTGCACGGATGGGCGCGCGTCGAGTTGCATCAGGAGGAGAGCTATCTTGCCGAAATCGAAGAGGGCTTGCGCGTTTGGCGCGCAACCGGCACGCAGTTGTTCCGGCCGCATTTGCTCGCGCTGCTGGCGGAAGCGTACGCCACCGTCAAGCGCGCCGCCGAGGGCCTGCAGGTGTTGCATGAAGCGCTGGGCGCCGCGCAAATGAGCGGCAAGCGCTTTTATCAAGCGGAATTGTATCGGCTGCAGGGGATTTTGCTCATGCAACTCGGCGCCTCGCGTGAGGAGGTGGAGCGCAGCCTGCGCCAGGCGCTGGCGCTTGCCCGCGACCGGCAGGCCAAATCATTGGAGCTGCGCGCGGCGATCAGCCTGTGTTCCTATCAGGAGAATGATCCGGAATCCCGCGCCCTTCTGCGCGAAATCTGCGGCTGGTTCAGCGAAGGCCACGATACTTTGGATTTGCAGCTTGCCGCGGCCATGCTCAATCGCGCTTGAGGCCGGCGGTTGGACGCAATGGCGGTGTCACCCGCTGCAGGTACGGCCCGCCAGCGTTTCGGGCCTGTTCTGCGACTGCGGGCATTGCCCGGCAATTTCCGCCACGCTCCGCGCGTGGGCGGGAGTTCACGCAGTCTGGCGTGCGGGCGGATCGAGCAGCGACGTCGCCCGGTCCAATTCGCGATGCGTGCCCATTATCACCAGCAAATCGTTGGCGGCCAGCACGAAGTCGGCAGCGGGATTCGCATGGGACTGATGATCGCGCACGATTGCGATGACGGTGGCCCCGGTTTGATTGCGCATATCGAGCTGTGCCAGGGTTTTGCCTACGGCAGGGGAATTTTCCAGCAGCAGAAAATTCTCCACCACGTTGCCGGCCAGCAACTGCCGGAGCTTCTCCAGGGAGGCCGGTGGCAATTGCGGGCGGCGCAGCATCATCGCACCCTCCCGGCGAATGGTTTCAATATAGGCCTGAATGGCGTTCCGCGGCACATCGTACTCTGCCAGCACGCGGCCAAAAATTTCCGTGGCCGCCTCGAACTCCTCCGCGATGACCTGGTTGGCGCCCAGTTCATATAACTCTTCGACATAGGCCGCGAATTTGGTGCGCACGATGAGGTAAAGATCACGACGATGCTGCCGGGCGATGGCGACGAGCCGGCGGCCCACCGCAATCTCATCGGTCGTAATCACCAGGATGCGGGCGGTGTCGAGATTGACCTGCCGCAAGATTTCCAGCCGGGTGGCATCCCCGAAGCAAATCGGCTCGCCGGTCGCCTGGGCATCGCGCACGGTTTGTGGATTCAATTCCAAAATGCAATAGGGAATGCTGCTGTCCTTCAGCACGCGCGCCAGGTAGCGGCCGTTCAAGCCGAAACCAACGATGATGGTGTGATCCTGCATCGCCGCCAGTTGCGGCGATGGCAGGTGCCCGCGTTCCCTGCCCAGCCTGCCATCCAGACCCTCGGGCATGTGCCGGGCGAAAGCCGGCGCGAGACTGATGAGCAGCGGCGTCGCCATCATGGTGGTCACGGCGACGGCGAGAAAGCCTTGGTACAAGTTGGCATCCAGCAAATCGTGCTGCACCCCCAGGCGCGCGAGCACAAACGAAAACTCGCCGATTTGCGCGATCGCCATTCCCACCAGCAGCGCTGTGCGCGTCGAGGGAGAAAGCGCCCTGGCGGTGACGCCGGCGAGCAGCACCTTGCCGACGATGGTGCCGAGCACCAGCACGGCGAGCAGCCTGAGATGGGTGAAGGCAAACTTCAAATCGAGCAACATTCCCACCGAGATAAAGAAGAGACTGTTGAAGACATCCTTGAAGGGCAGGATTTCTGCAAAAACCTGATGGCCGTAGCGCGATTCCGAAATCGCCAAGCCCGCGATGAATGCGCCCAGGGCCAGCGACAGGCCGAGCGCGGAGGTCAACCAGGCAGTGCCGATGCAGATGATCACGGCTCCCAGTACGAGGATTTCGCGCTCACGCACGCGCACGATTTGTTCCAACACCCGCGGCACGATGAACACCGCCAGAGTGAGAACCAGGGCAATGAGCAGCAGGGCCTTGCCGAACGAGATCAGCAGAGGGAGAAGCTGGAGGCCGCCTTCGCCGTGCAACAAGGGCGCCATCAACATCATGGGCACCACCCACAGATCCTGAAAGAGCAAGATGCCCAGGATCATGCGGCCGTGGGGCGATTCCATTTCACCCCGGCTGGCGAGCACGCTCAGGACGATGGCAGTGCTGGAAAGTGCGAAGATTTGGCTGAGAAAGATGGCGTGCGGCGTGCGCAGGCCGCTGAGAGAGGCGAGGACAAAAGCAAACAGCGAGGTGGTGAGCATCTGCAATGAGCCGCCCAACAGCACCTGGCGTTTGATGCGGCGAAGCTCGGCGAGTGAAAACTCCAGGCCGATGGTGAAGAGCAGGAGCACGACCCCGATCTCCGCCAGCACTTCGATGTCATCCAGACGGGTGATAAGGTTCAGGCCATGCGGCCCGACCACGAATCCACAGAACAACAGGCCGGCGATCGGCGGCAGGCGCAGTCGATGAAAGATCAACACCACAACGATGGCGCTGCAGAAGACGACAAACAGCTCGTGAAGCAAGGAGAAATCGTGCACAGGGCCACACCCCTTGCGGGAATTCCGCCTCAGTACAAATTCACCACCTCCGGCCGGGGATGTTCGAGCGCGAGCATCACCAGCAAGTAGTCCTTCACGTGCCGCGTCAACAGGAAATTCTGCTTGACGTGCTGATAGCCGTTTTCCCCCATGTGTTTGCGCAACTGGTGATCGGCGAGTAGTTGCATGGCGCGATGCGCCGCACCCTCCGGCGAATGTACGAGAAAGCCGGTGACCCCGTTGATCACCTGCAGTTTGATGCCTCCCACCGCCCCGCCGATCACCGGTTTTTTCTTCCACAAGGCTTCGCTGACGGTCAGGCCAAAACCTTCCTTGATCGATTTCTGCAGGACGATCGTCGAACTGCGCACCAGGGCATTGATTTCCACATCACTGAAGGGGGGCAGCAAGAGCACATGAATATCGGGATCGTCCGCCGCCTGTGCCCGCACTTCGCGCAGCACCGCTTCGCCTTCCGGATCATCCGAGGCGCCACCGCCCGCCAACACCAACTGGCAGTCATGGCGTTTCTTCACCAAACGGTAGGCGGCGATCACCCCCAGCGGATCCTTCAGCCGGTCAAACCGCGAGATTTGGGTGAGGAGCGGCCGCGATGGATCAATTTGATATTTCTCCAGTACTCCCGCAATCACCCCGTGTTTGAGTTCTTTGTTCTTGTCACTCAAAGGGTCGATCGCAGGCGCCACCATGAATTGCGGCAGGGGCAGGCGTTGGGCGAAGTCCGGCATCGAAAAAAGCGAAGCATCATACTGTGCGATGTAGGGTTGGAGAAATTGCCAAACCTGCGGCTGAGGCCTGGAGATGTCGATATGGCAACGCCACAGCCAGTGCCGTCCGATTTCGCTTTTGCGCAGCACCAGGCCGGCGGGCTGAGGATCGTGAATCACGATGCAGTCGCCGGTGAAGTCCATCTGGCGCAAGTTCATCTCGAGATTGGCGCGGTAGATTGCCAGCATGTCCTCGCTGATCTCTTCCGGCTGACCGTGCAGGGCATTGTGAAAGGCTTTGGTGACGTTGAAGAATGCCTGATCGCCCTTGATCACG
Organism: bacterium; assembly: GCA_023150945.1. Taxonomy (NCBI): domain Bacteria; species bacterium. The sequence goes on from JAKLJX010000001.1 coordinate 617,753, forward strand.
TCCCAAGTCACGGACAAGCCGAGATCGCACAGCAAGGGCACCAGCCGGGTGAGGATCTCGGCGACGCCGCCGCCAACCGGCGTCGAATTGATGTGCTGCAGCCGCCGGTGGCGCACGCGTTCTGCCAGGTGATAAAGCTCGTCGATCATCTCTTGCCCCACGATGGCGGCATAGTCTTGTAAGGTAGTCGTCATCATCTCAGGCCTGCAAGTGTTTGTGGCCAAGCTTGATGATCCTGGCCTTGAGTTCGTCCAGCGTGGGCAGATACGGATCGAGTTTGTCGATGGCCCGCGCCAGTTTGGCTTCGCCATTGTCAGCCAGCCAGCGGGAGAAATCGTTGGTGGTATGCCCCAGCCGCAAGCGGGCTTCAAAAAAATGAAAGTAGAGGGTCGAAGTGGTGATGCGTGGCAGGCAGGCAAAGAATTCCGGCACACTGTGGGCAACGATGCCGGTCGGCATGATGAAGCTTTTCGACTGGCAGAAGTGGAATTCGTCGCCCTCCGGACAGTCGCGCGCGTTGTTGGTCTGCTGGGCGAGAAACTCCGTCACAACGGCGATGATCGCTTCGCGAAGCTGCCGGATGGTGGTGAAGGCCAACAGGTCGATGGCCGCCAGTTTTTCGGCCAGCTCCTCCGCCTGGAGTGCCTCCGAAGCCCACAGGGCAAAATCATTGTAGAACACCGGCTTCTCGAAATGATGCGCGAGATAGCGATGGTGGGTGTGATAGAAAATGGCGGAACCAGAGACCTCGTGCAGCAATCTCAACAGTTCGTGCAGGTTCCTGGCTTGCAACCCGGTGAGCACAACCAGGCGGTGTTCGGTATAAAAGGCAAAGGGCTGAAGAGCAGGCATGATTCACCTCCGCTAGTGAGTGACGGCTTCACAGCAAGAAATCCAGATTCGCGGGCGTGGCGCTCGGCCCGGAAGGCAAGGCGGAGCGGGGCGGCGTGCGGGCAGCGAGGCGCTGCTGTTTGGCGGTGCCTACTGCGGCCGACACGACGGAGAGCAACCTTCTCACCCCGAGATGTGGCCTTCGAGAGCGCGCGCCAGCCAAGCCAGGAAAAACCTCACCTCCGCGGGGCCATTGAGGTGATAGCGCGCCGCGCTTGCCTCTGCCGGTCCAACTTTGATCGTGATTCCCTCCGGCAGAGCGGCAAAGGCATCCTCATCCGTGCGATCATCGCCCAGGCAAATGGCAAGCGCCTGCTTTTTTGCCAGGGCCGCGCTGATCCATCCCACCGCAGATCCTTTGTTCCAAGCCACGGCCGGGCGAATCTCGAGAACCATCTTGCCGGCGGCGAGCGCCAAGCCTGGGAATGCAGCCAGGCTCGCTTGCACGAGGCGCGCGATTTTGTTGTGATCGGCAGGCTGCGCGCGGCGCACATGAATGCTGAGGCTCAGGCCTTTGTCCTCCACGGCGACGCCCGTGAAATGGCGCAACTGCGTGGCGAGCGCGCCGGCCAATCGTTGCAGCGCCGGGCGTTGCAACGCGGCCTCCGGCTGGACAAAGTGCAGGCCCGGCCCACCGATTTCCAGGCCGTGATTGCCGGCATAGATCAGCGCGTCGAGACCGACGCGCGCTTGAATATCGGGCAGGCTGCGGCCGCTGATGATTGACACCGTCACGCCGGGTTGCCGCGCCAACTGGTGCAACAGCGCGCGGGTCTCCGGCGGCAAGTGCGCCAGTTCCGGCCGTTCGACGATGGGCGCCAGCGTGCCGTCAAAATCCAGAAAGAGCACAACCTGGCGATTGGCCGCCAGCCGCCAGGCGACGCCGTCGAGATGTTCGAACAGCGGCCAGCTCATGGCGCGGACTCGGGTTCGGGCGCATCTTTCGTCTGGCGCAGGTAGACCGTGCGAATCGGAAAGGGAATTTCAATCCCCGCTTCCCGGAAGCGCCGGAAGATGCGTTTGCGCAACTCGTGCTGCGCCAGGTATTGATCCACAAACTCCGATACCTGGCAGATGAGGGTGAAATTCAGCGAGGAGTCGCCGAAGCCGGGAATGAAGCGCACGAAAGGTGCGGGCTCGGCCAACAACCCCGGGATGTCTGCCGCGCCCCGCTTCGCTTCTTCGATGAGAATGCGTTCGACTTCCTCGGTGTTACTGGCGTAGCTCACGCCGATCGGAATCAGCAGCGACATGCGTTTCTCCGGCAGGTGGTAGTTGGTGACGATCGCCTGCGCCAGCTTGGCATTGGGAATGATGATGAGATTGTTCGCAAGCGCGCGAATCGTGGTGCTGCGCCAGGAAATGTCGGTGACGTAACCCTCTTCAGCGCTGTCGAGTTTGACGTAATCGCCGGGGCGGATATTGCCGGAAAGGCTGACGTAGAATCCCGCGAACAGATTTGACAGCGTGTCCTGCAATGCCAGCGCCACGGCCAGACCGCCGACACCGAGCGCGGTGAGGATCGGCGTAATCGAAACCCCGAGCTGATTCAAGAGAATCAACAGACCGATGATGATGACAATGATGCGCGCCAGGTTCTGGGTGAGGCTGGTGACTGGCAGCGCTTCCTGTATCTCGCCGCCGTAGTATTTAACGAGATTGCCCACCAGCCGCGAGGCCGCCAGGGTGAGGGAGAGAATCCACAAGACGAGCAGACCCTTGCCGATCAAGCCGGTGGCCCGCTCGGGCAACTGCGAAGCTTGGGCGGCGAGATGCAGGCCGAGCATCACCACCCAGATCATGAACGGCCCGCTGAACGCCTGGATCAGGATGTCATCCGCCCGCGTCTTGGTGTGCGTCGCCCACTGCCGCAGGCCGCGAAACAACAGGCGTCTGGCCACCCAACCGGCCAGCACCGTCAGCACCAGCACACTGAGCGGGAGGATGAGTTTCATCCAGTCGAGTTGAAGCAGATTCTGCCATGGAGCCATGCGCAATTCCTCCTTGCGATGAAGTACATTCCGAGATCAACCTGCATTTTCTTCGCCGAGCAGCAGCGCCACCGGAAAGGACTGCAAGACGCCGGCGATGGGCAGGATGATGTCGCCGGCGCTGAGCACTTGCCCGGTGATGGCATTCCGCCAGGAGGCGGGCGCCGGTTTCGGCAGGGCCAACGAAGTATCCGACCAGACGGCTGTGCCCACCGGCAGCCCGTTTTCCGGGATGACGGTCGTCAAGAATCGCGGCACGACCGCCACCGCCCAAGCCTGCTGGTGGCGCCGCGCAAAGGCAATGAGGTGATTTCGCCAGCGGCCGGTCGCGTACAGAGGCAGGTAGTCGCCCTGTTGGAACAACGGCAGGTTTTCCCGCCGGGCGTGCAAGGCGGCCTGCACGAGAAACAGTTTGACCCCGCCGTCCTCCTTCGTCGCCAGCAGTCTTGCGATCAGCTTTGCGCGATCACCCGGCGGCGTCCGGTTGATTTCATCGAGCAGGTGCTGGCGGCGGCCATAGTCAACCTGGCGACGGTTGTCGGGATCAACCAGGTTCAGGTCCCACAACTCCGTCCCTTGATAGAAATCCGGCACGCCGGGCGCGGCGATCTTGAGCAGAGTCTGCGCCAGCCCGTTGAAGATGCCATAGAACGCCACCTTGCGCTGAAACGGCCGGAAGGCTGCAAGGAACTCGTTTTCCGCCGGCCGCGCCAGGATGGCATCGATGAACTGCAGAAAAGCCTCCTCATAGGCGGCATCGGGTTTCAGCCAGGCAGTGTGCACTTTGGCCTCGCGCACCGCCTTGATGATGTACGACTTGAGGCGCTGGACGAAATCGTCGTGTGGCGCGGCATCAAAAGGATACGCGCCGATCAGAGTTTGGTAGAGAAAATATTCATCGTTGGCATCCGGAAAAATCTCGTTCTGCACCCGGCTCTTTTTGTTCTCGTTGATCCGGCTCCACACCCGGAGCATTTTTCCCCATTCCTCCGGCAGCTCGGAGAGCACCGTGAGGCGGGCGCGCACGTCTTCTCCGCGCTTGGTGTCATGGGTCGCGCTGGCGTTCATGGCATGGGGCCAGTCCGCGGCGCGCCGGGAAATGAAATCGTGAAAGGCGCTCACCGCAATGCCGAAGGTCTTCGGGTTGCCCCCTACTTCGTTGAGCGCCAGCAGCCGGCTGTAGATGTACAGCGTGGTGTCCTCGAATCCTTTCGCCATCACCGGCCCGGTGAGCTGCTGGAATTTCATGATGAAGTGCAGCCAGTGCTTTTTTTGTTCCTCGGAAAGATGCTCGTGAAAGTCCAACAGCAAACAGCGCTGGATAAAATTGATCTCATGCAGCAGGCCGGGATTCGCCTGCGTTGCGCGCTCCACCGCCCGGCGAATGAGGGCGCGGTCGCTGTCGGTAAAATCTTGTTCATTGACATAAGTCCGGTAAGCCGGAAACCAGGCCAGCACTTCCACCAACGCCCGGCGCAGTCCGTAGAGCGTGATGTCACGGCCGTAGCGATCCTTCAGGGTGATGGCTTTCATTAATTGTGCCAGCCGGTCGACGTCGCCGGCCATGTGCTTGCCCATGATCAGCCGCTTCTTGTCACTCACCAGCCGCTCGTAGGGCGTCGTGAATTCGGTGAAGCGAGTGTAGATTTTGTCGAATTTCTCTTCGTTTCTGGTTTCGCAGAACACGCCAGTGAGGTAATTGAGAAAATCATAGCCGGTGGTGCCCTGTACCGGCCAGCCGGCCGGCAGCGTTTCGCCGCGCTCCAGAATTTTTTCGACGGTGAGGTAGACGTCACCCATGCGATTCCTCAACCTTTTCAAGTAGACGGTGGGGTCGTAGAGGCCGTCGATGTGGTCCAGGCGCAAACCGGTGAATTCGTTCTCCTGCACCAGCCGGTGAATGAGCGCGTGAGTGTGGTCAAACACCTTCTGGTTTTCGACTTTGAGAGAGATGAGGCCGTTGATGTTGAAGAACCTGCGGTAGTCGACTTCTTCGGTGGCGACTTTCCAGAAGGACAACCGAAAATATTGCTCCGCGAGCAGGCTGTCCAGCAGGTTGAAGCTTTGCGGCCTGCCCGGCTCGCCGTTGAACCTGGCCACGTTTTCATCCATGAACTGCCGGATTTGCTGGTTTGTCGAGTAGATTTCCCACAGCATTCTTTTGACGAATGCAATCTGTTCCGTGCGTTCCTGCACCTCCTCGCGGGAGGCGAGATTTCTGAGCACATAGAACACGCCCAACAGCTTCATGAAGTCGAGGTGGGCATTGCCCAGTTGCCGCTTGAACCGCGCCAATTGATGATCGAAAACCGTGGCGTACGATTCGATCCGCAAGGGAAAGCGCAGAGCATAGTAGTTGATGCTCAACCCGGTCTGGTCATATTGCAGTTGGATTTCACCGTTTTCCAGGCAGGCCGCGTAGAAGCTGCCCAGAAAGGGTGCGAGAATCTTCCCCTGCACGCCCTCATTCCATTCGATGTCGAAGAAATCGAAGAAGAGGGAGGACGGGCCGCTCTCAAAGATATCCATGAGCATGCGGTTTTCGCCGTCAAACGCCGTGTGGTTCGGCACAATGTCCTGCAGCCAGCCCATGCCGTGTTGCTTGACGCTCGCCACCAGCGCCTCGAACGCCGCCGGGCCGCCGAGCTCGGGGTTGATTTGATTCGGATCGATGAGGTCGTAACCGTGCGTGCTGCCCGACTTCGCTTTGAAAATGGGGGAGGCGTAAACGTCGGAAATACCCAGCGCGTGCAGATAAGCGATGATGGCCTCTGCCTCCGCAAAGCCCCAGTGCGGGGAAAACTGCAGCCGGTAGGTGGCAACTGGAATTCTCATGGCAAACTCGGGCTGGTAGGTTTGCACGCGTGCGGCCGGCTGGCCGCACGCGCGGCGGTTGTGTGAATTCGACAGCGGGCGTGAGCGATGTCCGTCATTCTTCCTGCACTTCTTCCATCGGCCGCAGGCGAAACAGCGCCAGCGAGCGCCCTTCCAGGAGGAAAGGTCTGACCCCACCTTTCATCACGCGGTGGGGCCGCAGGCCAGCAACCTCGCGCGTGTCCAGCAACAGTTCCCAGCGCATGTTGCTCTGGAACGCCGGCAGCACAAAGGGCAGCGGCTCATGGTGGGCATTGAGCAGGAGGAACAGCGTCTCATCGCTGATGCGATTGCCGCGCTCGTCGGCTTCTTCGATTGCTTCACCGGCGAGCCGGAGGCCGAGGCCACGGAGGCCGGGACTGCGCCAGTCTTCTTCGGTCATTTCCTTACCGTCCGGCCGCAACCAGTAGAGATCCTTGAGAGGGGAGCCACGGATCTTGCGGCCCTGGAAGAAGTGCCGGCGCCGCAACACCGGATGCTCGCGCCGCAACTGGATCACCAGCCGGACAAACGCCAGCAACTGGTGTTGCCATTCCTCCCACTTCCAGTCCACCCAGGAAATCTCGTTGTCTTGACAGTAAGCATTGTTGTTTCCCCGCTGAGTGCGGCCGAATTCATCACCGGCGAGCAGCAGGGGGATGCCCTGGGAAAAGAACAGGGTGGCCAGAAAGTTGCGCTGTTGCCGGGCACGCAGGGCCAGAATGGCCGGATCGGCGGTTGCGCCTTCCACGCCGTGGTTCCAGCTCAAGTTGTCATTGTGGCCGTCGCGGTTTTCCTCGCCGTTGGCGTAATTGTGCTTTTCGTTGTAGCTCACCAAATCGCGCAGCGTAAAGCCGTCGTGCGCGGTCACGAAGTTGATGCTGGCGTAGGGCCGGCGGCCGCTGTGTTCGTAGAGGTCGCTGCTGCCGGTCAAGCGATAGGCGAGATCACCGACCTGGCCTTCATCGCCGCGCCAGAAGCGCCGCACGGTGTCGCGATACTTGCCATTCCACTCCGTCCACAAGATGGGAAAGTTGCCGACCTGATAGCCGCCTTCGCCCAAGTCCCACGGCTCGGCAATGAGCTTGACTTGCGAGAGCACCGGGTCTTGGTGAATGATATCGAAGAATGCCCCCAACCGATCCACTTCGTGCAGCTCCCGCGCCAGCGCCGCGGCGAGATCGAACCGGAAACCATCGACGTGCATTTCCAACACCCAGTATCGCAGGCTGTCCATGATAATCTGCAGCACGCGCGGATGCGTCATATCGAGGGTGTTGCCCGTGCCGGTGTAATCCATGTAGTAGCGGCGGTTGTCGCGCACCAGACGATAGTAGGCGGCATTGTCAATGCCACGAAAGCACAGCGTCGGGCCGAGATGACTGCCTTCGGCGGTGTGATTGTACACGACATCGAGAATCACCTCGATGCCTTCGCGATGCAGGGTTTTGACCATGGTTTTGAAATCCATCAATTGCTGCCCCCAAACGCCGGAGCTGGAATAGCGCGCGTCCGGCGCAAAGAAGCCGATGGAATTGTAGCCCCAATAGTTGGTCAAGCCGCGATCGACCAGATGCTTGTCCGCCACGAATTGATGCACGGGCATCAATTCCACCGCGGTGATTCCCAAACTTTTGAGGTAGTCAATAACCGCCGGGCAAGTCAGGCCGGCATACGTGCCGCGCTGGTGCGGCGGGACCTCCGGGTGCTGCGCGGTGAAGCCCCTGACGTGTAATTCGTAAATGACCGTCTTGTGCCACGGCGTGTGTGGCGGCGCATCGTCCCCCCAACTAAAAGCGGGATCGACCACCACACATTTGGGAATTCCCGCGGCGCTGTCACGCTCGTCTTGCGAAAGATCGGCCGCGGGATGGCCGATCGTGTAGCCGAAGAGCGCGTCGCTCCACTGGATCGTGCCGGCGATGGCTTTGGCGTAGGGATCCAGCAGCAGCTTGGCGGGATTGAAGCGATGGCCGGCCTCGGGCGCATAAGGCCCGTGCACGCGATAGCCGTAGAGCTGCCCCGGCCGCACCTCCGGCAGATAGACGTGCCAAATCTGATCGGTTTGCTCCGGCATGCGCAGCCGCGCGATTTCGCGCTTGCCCTCCGGCCAGTCGAACAGGCAAAGCTCGACCGCCGTGGCATTCTCTGAAAAGATCGAGAAGTTCACGCCGGCACCATCCCACGTTGCGCCCAAGGGATAGGGCTTTCCCGGCCACACTTTCAACGTGTGATGACCGTATTCGGAATTGTCCCACATCTTCTGCCTTTCCAAAATCATTCGATTTGATTTGTGCGGGCGCAGGGCGTCCGCGGGAATTGCACGATCCTGATTATTCTCGTGAACATATCACCAAGCCATGGCCGCGCAGAGTAATCTCCTGGTTTGCGTGGAGGCGCGGTGGCAGCAGCGAACCCGGACCATGCCATTGCTCCTCGCTGGAGTCAAAGATGACTTCCCACCTGCCCGCGCCGGGGGCAGCCAGCGTGACGTCGGCACGGTTGAGGTTGTAGAGCTGCAAGACGGCTCTCGCGCCGTGCCAGCGCCGCATCACCACAAGCTGGTCGGTCTCGCGGCCATCCACCTCCAGCGAGTCTTTGTCAAGTCGGGCGAGCACCGGGTTGGTCTGGCGCAATCTGATCAATGCTCGATAAAAGTTCAACAACACCCCGTGTCTGCCCTCCCGCCGCTGGTGCCACTGCAATTTCGAACGCCGAAAAGTCGCGACGCTTTGCGGGTCCGGCGGCTCGCCCTGCCAATTGAAAGCCTTGAACTCCTCCAGGCGGCCGGCTCTCACTGCCGCAATCAAATCCGCATCGCCGTGACTGACGAAATAGAGAAATGGCGCGGTTTCACCGTACTCCTCGCCCATGAAGAGCAGCGGAATGTAAGGCGAGAGCAAGACAACGCCCGCCGCGAGTTTGAGCGCCTCGAACGGCACCAATTGCGACAAGCGCTCGCCCCCCATGCGATTGCCGACTTGGTCGTGATTCTGCGCAAAGACGACGAATTGTTGCGCCGGCCGGTCTTGGGAAGAGTTGCCCTGCCGGCGTTGATGGTAGCGGGAATACTGGCCCGCATAGACAAAACCCTGGCGCAGCGCTTTGACCAGATGCCCGACTTTGCCAAAGTCGGCATAGTAGCCCCGTCGCTCGCCGGTCAGCAGCGTGCGCAGCGCATGATGGAAATCATCGCACCATTGCGCCGCCATGCCGTAACCGCCCAGCTCCGCCGGCTTGATGATCTTGACATCGTTTAGATTGCTTTCCGCGATCAAATGAAATTCCCTGCCGGTTCTGCCGGCAAACCAGGCGACCTTTTCGGCCAGCTCGCGCAGGAAGGGCCTGGCACCCATGTCGTGAATGGCATGAATGGCGTCCAGGCGCAAGGCATCAATGTGATAATTCCCCAGCCAGTGCAGGGCATTTTGGATGAAAAAATGGCGCACGGCCTCGCTGTGTGGGCCGTCGAAGTTCACGGCGTTGCCCCACGGGGTTTGGTAGCGATCGGTGAAATAGGGGCCGTAGTCCCACAGATAGTTTCCCTCCGGTCCCAAATGGTTGTAGACGACGTCAAGAATGACGGCGATTTCCTTTTGGTGACAGGCATTGACGAAGCTCTTGAGCGCTTGCGGCCCGCCATAGGACTGCTGCACGGCAAAAGGATGCACGCCGTCGTAGCCCCAATTGCGTTCGCCGGGGAACTGCGCCACCGGCATCAACTCGATGGCATTGATGCCAATCTCCTTCAGGTCGTCCAGCCGGGGAATGATCGCCGCAAAAGTTCCCTCCGGCGTGCAGGTGCCCACGTGCAGTTCGTAGATGATCCACTGCGCCCACTCCCGTCCGCGCCAATTCTGATCTCCCCATGCGAAGGCCTGATGGTCGATGACTTGCGAGGGGCCGTGCACGCCTTGCGGTTGAGAGTGCGAGGCCGGATCCGGCCGCTCGCGGGTTTGATCGAGGCGATAGAAATAGGAAGTATCCGGCGCGATATCGTGGGCGACGGTTCGCCAGTAGCCGAATTTGTTTCTGCGGAGCGGCAGCGTACGCTCAGCCGGCGCGACCAAATGCAGCGTCACCTCTTGTGCAAAGGGCGCCCACACCGTGAATCTGGCGCGCCGGTTCCCGAGATAGGTGGTTCCGATGTTCATGCGGAGGTTCTCCTCAGTCTGTCCTGGTTTCACTCGCCAGCAAGTGCAGAATGCCGTGCAGCGGAATGATCACCCAATCCGGCCGCCGGGCAAGCTCGTCGCTCATTTCCTGCAGGGCTTTTCCCAAAAGATAGGCATGCAGCAGCAGCTCCAACTCCTCGGGACGGGCCGGCAGAAACGCCGCGCCGCCGGCGGTTTCGAGATAGGATTGCAGGAAGGTGCCGGACACATATTGATACCAGAGGTCCGCCCAGGGCTTGAGGCTTTGCACATCCCGCGGGGAGATGGTCTTGTCGCGAAACAAGGTGACGTAGGCGGGATAGTGAAATGAGCGAATCATGCCCGCCACGTCGCGCAGCGGCGATCGCTTCAACCGGCGTTCGCTCAGCGCCTGCCCCGGGTCGCCCGCAAAATCGGTAATGATGAAATCATTGCCGGTGAAGAGCAATCTGCCGAGTTGGTAGTTGCCGTGTATGCGGATTTTCATCGCGGAAATTCTTCGGCTGAAAATCCGGCTGAAACGGTTAACGATCTCCTTCTCCGATTTTAAAACCTTCTCCGCCTCACTGCGCACGCCCTCGTTCAACTCGCGCAGGTTGCGGCGCAGACGCTCCAGGGCGCGGCGGGCCGCGGTGCGCATGGCATGGTACAGCGCGCGCTGGTACAATTGGGTGAACGGCTCCGGCGCAAAAGCCGGATGCGCACTGCCGGCAAGCGCCAAATGCAGCTCGGCGGTGCGCTTGCCGATCAGACGTGCCGTTTCCAGATAGACGCCACCGATCAGTTCCTGCACGAGCGGTGGCGGCTCTTGTTGGGCGATTTGCAGCAGTGCAGCCGGCACCGACGGTGCCTCCGGTACTTCCACCTGTTTGGCAAGCACGCGTTCCAGGTAGCGGCCGGTCGAGCCCAGGGTGTAGGACCAGGCCTCGCCGGCATGAGGTACGAATTTCTGCAACACGCCGATCAAGATCGGCTCGGCGCCGTTTCGGCGATATTCCAGCGCACCCAAGAAAGCCGGCGTGTGAGTGAACGCCGCCTGTTCCGAAAGGAACCGGCCGATTTCGAGATCCGGATGCGGCCCTTCCTGCAGGCGGCGATAGAGCTTCAAAAAGTACTCGCTGCCGTAGATGATCGAACTGCAGTTTTGCTCCACCTTGACGAGCTGAGATTTTTCCACCCCGGCCTCTTTTTCTTTGCGATTCTTGAGCAGCAGGCCGGCATGAGCCGACAACTCCCCGTGCTGTCCCCGCGCGCGCAGGCGCTTCGCAACCGCGGTCAGCAGGTGCCGGCGAAACGACTCATCGTAGGTGGCATCGCACAGAGCACCCGGCAGATCGGTTTGCAGATGGGCGATGATTGCCTGAGGTGATTCCTGGATCTTTTCCAGCGCGAGCCCGCGAAGAAACGACAAGGGCAGCAGATACAATTCACTGGCGCCTTCTTCGTAGTGGAGTTCGAGAATCGCCACGTGCATCGCGCCGCTGCTTTCCAGCGGGATGCTGTCCAGCAGGCATACTTGCTGCAGACTGCGCGCTTGACTGCTGAACCAGTGGCAGCCGGCGAAATACGCAGGCAGAATCTCCTGCACCAGCCGTTCTTTGGCCTTGCCCTGCAGCGCGGCGTGCCAGTCGCCGTTCGCCGCCAGCACCGGAATATCGCGCCGCGGTTGGAGACCCGCAGGCGTGACGGCCTTCTTCAGGGCAAACCAGTAGTAGTCGTAGAATCCCAGCGTCAAGACATACGGCGTTGACTTGATCGCCGGAAACTTGTTGCCGCTCATCACCTCGATGGGCACATAGCCGTCATAGGAGGCCAGCTCCAGCTCAACGGCCTGGGAGAAGCGGGAAAGATTCACCACCACGAGAATGATTTCTTCCTCATAGCTGCGAATGAATGCCAGGACGCGAGGATTGTCGCTGGGGAGAAATTCGATGCTGCCGCGGCCGAAAGCCTTGAACCGCCGACGCAGTGCCAGCACCCGCCGCATCCACCACAGCAACGAGGATTGATTGCGTTCCTGGTTCTCGACGTTGACCGCTTCGAAGAGATATTCGGGATCGATGATCACGGGCAAATAGAGTTTCTGCGGGTTGGCGCGCGAGAAGCCGCTGTTGCGGTCGGCGTTCCACTGCATGGGCGTGCGCACGCCGTTGCGGTCGCCGAGATAATGATTATCACCCATACCGATTTCATCGCCATAGTAGAGCACGGGCGTGCCCGGCAGCGAGAAGAGCAGGATGTTCATCAGCTCGATCTTGCGGCGATTGTTGCCGAGCAGGGGCGCCAGACGGCGGCGAATGCCCAGGTTGATGCGCGCCTGCGGGTCCTTGGCATAGACCTGATACATGTAATCGCGTTCTTCATCGCTCACCATTTCCAGCGTCAGCTCATCGTGATTGCGCAGGAAGAGCGCCCACTGGCAGTTTGCGGGAATGGCGGGCGTTTGCTCGAAAATATCGACGATGGGGAAGCGGTCTTCCATGCGCGCGCCCATGAACAAGCGCGGCATCAGCGGAAAATGAAACGCCATGTGGCAGCGGTTGCCGCGGCCGAAGTAGGCGACCGCGTCTTCCGGCCATTGATTGGCTTCCGCCAGCAGCATGCGATCTTTGAATCTCTGATCGACGTGGGCGCGCAGGGTTTGGAGGAAGTCATAGGTCTCCGGCAGATTCTCGCAGTTGGTGCCTTCGCGTTCGAACAGATAGGGCACGGCATCCAGGCGCATGCCGTCCACTCCCATGTCGAACCAGTAATCCACCACCCGCAACATGGCCCGCACCACGTGCGGATTTTCGAAATTCAAGTCCGGTTGGTGGGAATAGAAGCGATGCCAAAAATAGGCTTTGGCGACCGGATCCCAGGTCCAGTTCGAGGTTTCAAAATCGCGAAAGATGATGCGGGCGTCGCGATACTTGTCGGGCGTGTCGCTCCACACGTAGAAATTGCGCCAGATCGAGCCGGGTTTGGCGGCGCGCGATTTCTGAAACCAGCGGTGCTGGTCGGAGGTGTGATTGAGCACCAGCTCGGTGATGACGCGCAGGCCGCGGCGATGCGCCTCGCGCAGCACCAGCTTGAAATCGCTCAGCGTGCCGTATTGCGGATGCACGGCGTAGTAGTCGGCGATGTCATAGCCGTCATCACGCAGCGGCGAGGGATAGAAGGGCAGCAGCCAGAGCGCGGTCACGCCCAGGCGCTGCAGGTAGTCGAGCTTCTGCAAAAGTCCCTTCAGATCACCCACGCCGTCATCATCACTGTCGCAAAAGCTCTTGATGTGCAGTTCATAGATGACGGCATCCTTGAACCACAGGGGCTCGTCCGGCAATTGCAAGTCGTTTCTGGCCATCGGTTCCTTCATGGTTGCAGAGGAGCAGTTTCTCAGTCCACCTCGGGAAACTCGAACTTCAGGAGATTGGAGATCACTTTGCCGGCCCAGCGGTAGATATTGTTGTCGGCGACGGCGGCGCGCAGTTTCTGCATGCGCTTGCGGCGCTCTTCTTCCGGCATGGTGAGCGCGTGATGGATGGCCGCCGCGATTTCTGCGGTGGCAAAGGGATTCACCTGCAGCGCGTCCACCAACTCGCGCGCGGCGCCGGTGAACTGGCTCAGAATCAAGGCGCCGCCCTCATCGAAACGGCTGCCGAGGAATTCCTTGGCCACCAGGTTCATGCCGTCGTGCAGCGAGCTGACCACGCAAAAATCCGCCAGGCGGTGCAGCGCCATCATCTGCACCGGCGAGCAGTGCTGTTTGTGGAAGAGGATGGGCCGCCAGGGTCCGCTGCGCCATTTCCAGTTGATCTCCTCGACCAGGCGGTCGATCTCGTCATCGAGCAGCTTGTATTGATGAATATGGACGCGACTGGGTACGCCGATTTGCACGAACACCAGGCGCTCACGATACTCGGGATGCTTCTCCAGCAGCCAGTCCAGCGCACGCAAACGCTCGGGAATGCCCTTGGTGTAATCGATGCGATCGATGCCGATGCCGACTTTCTCGTGGCGCAGGCCCAATTGGTGGCGCCAGTGCTCCATCTCACGGGTGACCGCGGCGCTTTTCGCCTTTCCTTCCTGCCGGTCGAAATCGATGCCGATGGGAAACGGCCGCACGGCCGTGGTTTTGCCGCCGCGGGTAATCTCGAAGCGCTCCCGGTCGACTTTGGTCTCCAGGCTGCGATCCACCGTATCGAGAAAATTCAGACAATGATAGCGCAGATGAAAACCGAGCAGATCATTGCCCAGCATGCCGTCGAGCAATTCTTCCTTCCAGGGGAAGGCGCGGAAAGTCTCCGGGTTGGGCCACGGAATGTGCCAGAATTGCGCCACGATCAGGCTGGGATTGCGCTCCTTCAACATGCGCGGCAGCAGGGTAAAGTGATAGTCTTGAATAAAAACGAACGTCGGCCGATTGTCGACTTCCTGCAGCACGGCCTCGGCGAACAAGCGGTTCACTTCGCGATAGGTCTGCCAGTCCGCCGGATGAAAAACCGGCCGTGAAAAAACGATGTGGCACAGTGGCCAGAGGCCCTCGTTGGCAAGACCGTAATAGTAGCCGCGTTCCTGCTCTTTGGTGAGCCAGACGCGGCGCAGCGTGTATTGCGGCTCGTCGGGCGGCACTGCTACATGATCACTACCGTCGACGGTTTGGCGATCGGCATCACCGCTGCCGTGCCCGACCCACACGCCACCGCAGGCGCGCATCAGCGGATCGAGCGCCGCCGCCATGCCGCTCGCGGGTTGGACGCACTCGATCTGGTCTCCGGCATAGCGGTGAATGTAAGGCTCGCGATTGGCAACAATGATGAATTGATAGCCACGCAACCGGTTTTGAATCAGTTCATACAAGGCTTCTTTCGTCCACATATGCGCTACTCCGTTTTCGTAAAGACGATCCCTTTCGGGCACAACTCCTGCTCCAGAGCCAGGGTCGGGTACGGCGCGATCGCGAAGAGGGAACGATCGGGCGAACGCCAGGCATAACCGGCAGTGTGGTTTTGCACGGCACGGGAAGACACGCAGGTGTTTGGCGCAAACTCGAACAGCCAGTACTGGAACATCCTCGGCGTCGCGCGTTCAAGGCCAACTCGAGGCAGGCTAACGAGGGGGAGCTGCTGCCGGCGGCTCAGTGCAGCTTGTTGGTGTATCGTTGGCGTCGTTCTGGTAGCTGCCACGGCCTGGAGGCCGTCGGCGAAGTCCATGACGTCGCGGCTGCGGGTGCGTCCCGCAAGGGAGCAGAGCGCGTGTCCGTTCGAATTCGCGAACTCTCGAGAAAATGTGCCTGCAGCGGCGTGGCAGTTGCATCAAAATCCTCAGAATTTCCACGACGCCCGAAGTCTTGGAAATCTCGGCTCAGCCGAGGTTGGAGCCTTTTCGGACAGACCCCGGCTGCGCAATCATGATAGCAGCGGGCCAGGCACGATCTCACCTCATCCCGCAAGCGCAAAGGGCCTCGCCGCACCGGAGCGGGCAGCGGAGCAAATTTTGCGCGGCCGGGTTCTCACTGCGATCGGGGTGCCCGTCGCAGCACCAATAGCACGTTTTCGTCGAACCAGCGGATGTTGGTCAAGTCGCGACAGTGCCGCCGCAAGCGGCGCTCGAATTCCCGCACTGCCAGGGCAAACTCGTTCTTCTCATACAAGCAGAAGGTGGAATAGTGGCGCTGGCGGGCGCGCCGGCGCAGTTCCGGCAGATCGCACACGCGTTCGAATTTGAAAAATTCCACTGATTGCAACTGCAGGTGAGGTTGCTGATTGATGAGGCGCCGCAATTCGCCCAGCTCATACAAGCGTGTCTCTTTTTGACTGAAGCCGGGGAAGTGTTTGCCCCAAATGTTGCGGCGGTTTTGGCTGCGCAGCCGCGTGTAAATGAAGAGAGAGCCCTGGTCTCGCAGCACCCGCTGGGCCTCACTCAGGAACAGGCCGAGTTTGAAATGATGAATGGCATTGAACGTGAACAGGCAATGCAACGAGGCGGCCGGCAGCGGCAGGTCATGCGCATAGGCATGAATGGCGGCAAAGTCGTGCAGGCCGTACTGCTGAAGATAAAGGCGCAACTCCCGCAACATCGTCGGGCTGCCATCGAGGCAATAGAGCTGCAGCCGCGCGCCGAGGTGCTCGAACAGCTTCAAATCATACCGGCCGGCGCCGCAGCCAACATCGGCGGCCACGATTTCGGGCATCGTCTGCAGCCTTTCGGCGATGTAAGCGATGGGCGCCAGATCGGTCACGCGCAGATCGCGATAACGCGGCGCGATCCTCAAAAAATGATGTTGAATGTTTTGCATGTGCGTCCTCCGGTGGGATGAGGATGATGATCGCCGTCTTTCCGCGGCCGGAGGAAAGGCGATCACGCTTTTCAGGTTTCGAGGTTGAATGGTATGGCCAGGCCCGCCCACCCGTGGGTACGGCCTGAAGATGCAGCCGCCTCAGTGGGCACGCTCAGAAGAATCGTCCGGACGCAGCACGCTTTGCCTCACATCCTTTGCACTTTGCCATCCTCGCGGCGTCAACTGGAGCGTCCGGACGATTTTCTATGGGAGGGGAGGAAAAGCCATGCGGCATTCAACTCGCCCACCAGCCCATCACCATCAGCAGCAGGAAGAGCGCCGCGAAGACCAGCAGCACCCAAATGCCATCGACCTGCTTTTTCTCGCGCAGGTGGAGCGGCACCTGGCCTGAGTTGTTGCCCGGCGTGAATTCCGGCGCGGTTTTGGTCTCTTCCACCACGTTGATTTCGGCGGGCTTCGTTGCCATGCGTTTTTTGCTTTTGCTCATCTCACATTCTCCGGTTAGGAGTTCATTGCAAACGACTCATGCTCGGCAAACTTGATTCCTTCCTCCGCAGTGATTGCCGCGCGAGGCCGCCGATACTTTCGCGCCCACGGGGAGAGCAGCACTCCCGGGGTGCAGACAAGAGTGCAGGCGTCTTGCAGTGGGTGGCGCTGCCTGCCGGCTCCGAGAATCAGGCTGGCCGGCGGGGAACGACAAAACAAGGCAACGCGCGCCGGTTACACCGCCGGCGCCGGCATTTTACATTGCCGGACATCGCGGCTGTACGAGCAAAATTCCATTAGACAACAACAAACAGCGTACCCTCCGCAACCAGAATAGTAGCGGCGGAGCGGTGACAGCTCAACGTGTGCGAAGCTTAGATAGGACTAGGCGACGGCAGGCGGAGAAACGTCGCTCAGGGCAAGAGTTTTGAAGAAGTCGAGAGTGCTGCGACCGGCGCCGAAACAAAGCATTTCCCGGTTGCCGGAGAGAAGCAGTGGCCGGCGGAGTTCATCTTGGATCATGAGGCGGGAAGCCCGCACCACCCAGTAGCGCAGGTTGAGGCGCAAGCGCAATTCCAAGAGCAGAAACGGCACGGTATTCGCGCTGCGGCAGAATCGCAATAGTCCGCTGCCAAATCCGATTTGCTGCCCGAGAAAAAAAGCGGTCGCCAGCCCGGCTTTGCTGAACAACAGCAGCCACACCGGCTTCAGGCCTGCAAGAAGGATGTTTGCAGTGGGACTCAACATGACTTCAATCGAAAATGGATGGTGAATACTTGTCGATTATTTGTTGGCGTTTCCGTTTTTCCAAATACGAATTTCGGCGCCTAATGTCAAGCACTTCATACCCCCGCCGGCAGAAAGATTCGAACCGCGCCGGGCGGGAATGCAGTCAGCAGGGGTGAACAAGCGCGGCATGGCGCCGCGGCTCTTGCGCTGCCGTGCAAAGGCGCGGCACACCGCGCTCGTAACATTTGCTTTGTTTTCGTGTAAAAGCCGGTGTATTTTGCACGCGGTTG
Organism: bacterium; assembly: GCA_023150945.1. Classification (NCBI taxonomy): domain Bacteria; species bacterium. Next base: position 635,427 of record JAKLJX010000001.1, read on the forward strand.
CATCCGCTCTTGCTCTGCTCATGACTGCTTTGGAGAATTCATGAACCGCCCGTCGCCCTCGCGTCTCGTCACTCTTGGCTTGCTGGCCCTCGCCGGGCTGGTGCTCGCCATTCATTTCATGCCCAGAATCAATCCCTTCTTTGCCGCGGATGTGCGCCTCAACAAAAGCCAGGCGCGAGCTGTGGCAGATTCGTGCTTGCAGCAACACAACTTTTCGGTCGCCGGCTTCTTTTCTGACGGCCTCTTCGTGTATGACGGTTCGGCGCTGGAGTATCTCATGAGCCGCTTTGGCGTGCAGCCAATCATGGAACAGGCCCGCGCCGGCCAATTGCCCACCGCCTTCTGGCAATTCGATTTCTATCGCAACGTCCCCAAAGATCAGCAGCAGGAAACCTACCGCGTGCGCGTTTCCGCCTCCGGAGAGTTGTTGAGCTTCCTGCATGTCGTGCCGGATTCGGTTGCCGCCGACACGCTGAGCAGCGAGACCGCCGCGCAACTGGCACGCCAGGCGGTGCAGGGCTGGCCCGGTATTCAACCCGAGCAGTTCAAGCTCGAACAATCTGCGCGCACACAAAAATTGCGGCGCACCGATCACCACCTGGTGTTTGCCCGCCGCGCTGCCGCCCTGGGGGAGGCCGCGGAAGTCGTGGAGGTGCATTTCGCCGGCGCCGAGCTTTCCGGTATGGTGCGCTACCTGCGCGATCCGCAGAATTTCGTTACCGCCTCGGGCGTGGTCAGTTCGGCGAATATTCTGCTGAACACCGTCTCGGTGATCGTTTATCTGCTGCTGCTCTTTGGTTCCTTGATTGCCTTCCTGCGCAAATATCATGAAGGCGAAATCGGCGTGCGCACCGGCCTGTGGCTCGCCGGCATTTTGTTTTTTGTGCTGATTCTGCAGGCGATCAATAGTTGGGATCGCGCCGGCGTGGGCGTTGGGTTCGGGCAAATCAGCCACCTCTACACCAAATTCATTCAACTCGGGGTGTCCACCGCCTTCGGTTACAATTTGGTCGCCTTGATGGTGCTGGCAAGCTGGACCGTGGGCGAACAGGCAATACGCGCCGAGGCGTCGCGCTTGCTCGCCGGTGTTGACAGCGTCTTCAACCACAAATGGTTCACCAAGAATATCGGCCGGGAATTGCCGGCCGGTTTTGCCTATGGTTTGGTCCTCATTGGCCTGGTACAGGGATTGACCTTCTTGATGATTGAGCATCTCGGCGTGCTGCCGCGCTTGAGCGGCGGCGGGCCTTCCCTGCACGATCAGACTCTGCCAGTCTTCGGCATCCTCGCCAACATGTTGATGGCGGCGCTGTTCGGCGAATTGGTTTTTCGCCTATTCTTGATTTCAGCGCTGCGTCGCCTGCTGAAATCAACCGCCGGGGCCATCGTGATCGCCGCCGTGCTCGACGGCCTCTTCCAGGTCTTCTTCAATGAGACCTACAATCTCCGCCCCTCCTATTACATGTTGGTACCGAGCATCGCGACCGGCTTGCTGCAGGGCTTCATTTTCTGGCGCCATGGCTTGCTGGCGGCCATGACTTCCGCGGCAGTGCTGGCCGCCGCGAACATGATCGGCCCGCTCCTGGGCAGCGAGGCGCCGTTCTTTGTGGGCAATGCGCTGGCGGGCATCGGTGTGCTCACCGGCTTGCTGGGCGTGGGCCTCGCCGGCGCCGTGCGCGGCCGCGAATTTGAGTTCACGCCGGAAGCGGAACCGGCGCACATTCGCCGCATCAAAGAGCGCGTGCGGCTGCAGAAGGAACTGGAAATCGCGCATCGCGTGCAGCTCGGCCTGCTGCCCAAACACCAGCCGCGCGTGCAGGGTTTTGACATTGCCGGCCTGTGCGTGCCGGCGCTCGAAGTGGGCGGCGACTATTTTGATTTCGTCGAGTTGCAGGACGGCAACCTCGGCATTGCCGTCGGCGACGTTTCCGGCAAGGGCATTCCCGCCGCCATCTACATGACCCTCACCAAGGGCATCCTGCAATCGCATGCCGGTGAAGAAAGCTCGCCCAAGCAGGTGTTGAGCAAAGTCAACAACCTGATGTATCGTACGATTGAACGCAATTGGTACGTCAGCATGTTCTACGCCGTGCTCGACAGCCGGCGCAAGCTGCTGCGCTTCGCGCGCGCCGGCCACAATCCCGGCATCGTCTTCCGCAGCGGAGAAAGCCAGGCGAGCCTGCTGCAGACGGCCGGCATCGGCCTCGGCCTCGACCCCGGCGAAGTGTTCACGCGCACGCTGGTCGAAGGCGAACTGCAGATGACGCAGGGCGACACCCTGGTGCTTTACACCGACGGTTTCACCGAGGCCATGAACAGTCGCCATGAGGAATTCGGCGAAGCGCGTTTTCTGCAGTTATTGCAGCGGCATCAGCACAGCAGCGCGGCAGCGCTGGTGCACGAAATCCTCGGGGAAGTGAGAGATTTTGCTGGCGACCATCCCCAACACGATGATATGACGCTGGTGGTATTGAAAGCGAACTGACGGCTTGCCCTCCCCCGATTCGGTGCCGCCTCGCGCAGGCCGCTGGAATCATTTGCCTGCCAACTGCATCGTACCGGCAAAGGCCACGGCAGCGGTGCCGCCGATCGCAGTTGGCGCCGCTTGCCGAGCGGCTGCCGCACTCGCATGATCCCCCAAGACCTGCCCGGAAAAATTTCCAAACAGAGGAATGGCATGCCGGCGGCACGAACCTCCGGCATGCGTGCCCGCCTGCACCGGTGCTCGTGGTGCAGCTTGCAATGAAGGCAAAAGTTTCGCACATTGCGCCGCGTTGCACCGCGCGCAATCGTTTCCGCGCATTTCAGCAATCTGCCATACAATTGTCCTGGCGCGCTGGTACTTTGTTGCTTTGATTTGTATAAATGCTTCCGCGTGTCATTCAGAAGGCATCTTGTGAGGTATTTGACACCGTGCTCAAATTTTCACAGGATCCTTGCAGGGGACAGGCGTGGGGGCTACACATTTCAAGGTAACAGACCACTCGTATGAAGGGAGATGATCGAATGACACGATGGACATGGCGACTCAGCATTACGATTCTCATTGTGGTGGCGGTCGCATGGCCGCAAGCCCGCAGCCAAACCACGCCCGCTCCGCCGGCGCTCGAGGAGCTGCAGCGCCAAATTCAGGAACTGAGACAGGTGCATGCCGATGAGCTTGCAGAGCTGCGCGCCCAGATCGAAGATCTCGAACAGCGCCTCGCCGAAGCCAGCCAGCGGGTAAATGCCACGCCGCAATCGGCCAATGTGTTCAATCCCCGTCTGACCGCCTTCGGCAATTTCCTCGGCCGTTTTGACAACCAAGCCGTGGCGCTCGAGGAAGGAGAGCGGATCGACGACCGTTTCAATCTGCGCGAGGTCGAGATCGACCTGCGCGCGGCGATTGATCCCTGGGCCGATGGCTTTCTGATCGTCGCGGTGGAATCCGAAGTGCCCAATCAGTTCGCCACCGGCATCGAGGAGGGCTACCTCGTGCTCAAGAAGCTGCCGCTGCTCAATGCCGCGCCGCTCGGCCTGAAGCTGAAAGCCGGCCGCTACCGGCCGGAGTTTGGCCGCTTCAACAAAGTGCATTTGCATGATCTGCCGCAGACTTCCTATCCACGCGCGCTGCAAGCTTTTCTCGGCGAGGAGGGCTTCATACAGAACGGTTTGTCGGCGCAGTTCTTCCTGCCCACGCCGGGCACGGCCAACACCCTGGAAGCCACCGTCGATTTGTTGAACGGCGGCAACCTGCCGATTGCCGCGGAAAATGCCGTTGATCATCTCGCGGGGCTGGCGCACGTCAAATGGTTTTGGGATCTCGCGCCCGGCCATGATCTGGAGTTGGGTGCGAGCGGCTATTGGGGCAAATCCGGAGGCGAGGAGGGCTTGCACAGCCGGCTATACGGCCTTGACCTCACTTACAAGTGGAAACCCAGGGCCCGCGGTGAATGGCATTCCTTTTTGCTGGGCGGCGAGTTGTATTGGACGAGATACAACCTGGCGGATGATGAACTGCCGAGCCGCCGGCCGCTGGGCTATTATGCCTGGTCGCAATACCAGTTCAATCGCCGCACTTATTTGGGCGTGCGCGCGGATTTTGCCGAGGCGCTCGCCGGTACCAAATTGCAGACCCGCGCCTACGCTGCATTCTTGAGTTACTACACCACGGAATTCCTGCGGCTGCGCCTGGGCTGGGAGCATGTCAAAAGCGACATGGAGTTTGACGGTCTCAACACCGCCATACTCGAGATCAACTTCGTATTCGGCGCGCATCCCACCGAGCCGTATTGGGTGAATCGCTGACCGCGCGCCGCACGCTCCCGCAGGTAGACGAACGCCTTCGGCTTCGCCGATTGGTTCAGATGACAGAATGGAGATTCGCATGAATGATGCTTTGCTGTACCGGTCTGTGCTATTGCTGGCAGCGTTGGTTGCGTCGCTCGCCACCGCGGCCGTTCCCGGCGCGCCGGAGGAAAAGTTGCGCGTGGTGACGACCTTGTCGGTGTTGAAAGATTTTGCCGAAGAAATCGGCGGCGAGCGTGTAGAGGTGCAGGCGCTGGCAGATCCGCACGAAGACCCGCATTTTGTGCAGCCGCGGCCCACGCTGATGAAGCGCGCGCGCGAAGCGGATGCTTTCATCGAGATCGGCCTGCAGCTCGAGTTGTGGACGGAAAACCTGATCGCCGGCTCGGGTAATCTCAAAATTCAAAAAGGCCAGCCGGGTTTGATCATTGCCTCCACCAACGTTGCCACGCTGGAGCTGCCGCAGACCCTGTCACGCGAATGGGGTGATGTGCATCCCTATGGCAATCCTCACATCTGGCTTGACCCGCTCAACGTCAAACAGATGGTGGAGAATATCGCCAACGGCTTCAAGGCGATCGACCCGGCGGGCGCGCCCTATTATGACAGCCGGCTGGCCGCTTACACGCAGCGCCTCGATGAAGCGCTGTTTGGGCCCGAATTGCTGCGCGAAGTCGGCTCTGGCAAACTCACGCGGCTGGCGCGCCAGGGCAAACTGCAGGAGTTTCTGGCGTCGCGCCATCTCGCAGCCAAACTCGGCGGCTGGCTGAAACAGGCACAGGCAGTGCGCGGCAAAAAAATCGTTTCGTATCACAAGACCTGGATCTACTTCAGCCAGCGTTTCGGCTTGACGGTTGCCATCGAGATCGAGGAGAAGCCGGGCATCGAACCTTCGGCGCGCCATCGTGACCGCGTCATCGAGGTGATGAAAGCCCAGGGCGTCAACACCATCCTCATCGAGAATTTCTACTCGCGGGCCGCGGCCGACTACATCGCCGAGCAAACCGGAGGCCGCGTCGTGGTGGTCCCCATCGACGTTGCCGCCGGCACGGCAGCGCCGAACTACTTCCGCCTGATCGACCATTTGCTCGCGAGCCTGCAACCATGATCGAAGAGTTTCTGCGCACGATGACCTACCCCATGCTGGCGTGCCTGCTGCTCGCCGGCATTCATGTTTATCTCGGCATTCATGTGCTGGCGCGCAAGGTGATTTTTGTGGATCTGGCGCTGGCGCAGATCGCGGCGTTGGGCGCGGTGTACGGCGTGTTGCTCGGCTACGATCTCGACGGCGATCAATGGAGCATCAAACTCTTCTCGCTGCTCTTCGCCTCGGTGGGCGCGTTCATCTTTTCGCTCACCCGCATGCGCCATGAGCGTGTGCCGCAGGAAGCGATTATCGGCATTACCTACGCGGTGGCGCTCGCCGCCACCATTCTAATGACCGCTCGGCTGGCGCACGGCGCCGAGCAGGTGGAGACCCTGTTGGCGGGCAGCATTCTGTGGGTGCGCGGCTCGACCATCGTTGCGACAGCGGCGCTGTACGCCGCCATCGGCATTTTTCATTACCGTTTCCGCCGTAACTTCTTGTTGATTTCTCATGATCCGCTGCGCGCCGAAGCCGAAGGCGTCTCGGTGCGGCTGTGGGATTTCCTCTTCTACTTCACCTTCGGCTTCGTGGTCACCAGCTCGGTGGCGATTGCGGGCGTGCTGCTGGTGTTTTGCTTTCTCGTGATCCCGGCGGTGATTGCCGTGCTCTTCGCCGATCGGCTGAGCGCCCGGCTTGCCATCGGCTGGGTGATCGGCGCGTTGGTGAGCCTGCTGGGCGTGATCATTTCATATACCTCCGACTTGCCCTCCGGACCCACGATCGTGGTCTGCTTTGCCCTCTTTCTCATTGCCAGCGGAATCTTGTGGTACGTGCTGCATGCCGCGGACAAGGCCGTCGCCGTGCTGCGGGTGGCCGCCGGAGGCGTGGCGTTCGCCGCCTTCTTTGGCCTGACCCTGCTGTTCGAGAAAGCGCCTGATCGCGACGCGGCGAAGCTGCTGGCCAGCCCGCTCAAGAATGAACGGCTGCTCGGCCTGCACATGCTGGCTGCTGATTCCAGCCTGGAGCAGACCGGCCTGGAGAAGATCCTGCTGCTGCTGACTGATGCCGAAGCCGAAGTGCGCGGCCAGGCGTTGCGGCTGGTGATCGACCGCCGCCTCGCCGCGGCGCTGCCGCAGGTGCTCGCTTTGCTCTACGATCCCCAGGATCTGGTGCGGGAAGATGCCGTGCGCGCTGCGAAAGTATTGGGGCATGCCGGCATCACGCCGCAACTGCTCGCCGCCGCTGACCAGGAGGAGGATGAGTACATTCGCGTGGAGTTGGCGGAAGCGGCGCTCGAGCTGGGAGACCCACATGGCTTGCTGGTGTTGATCCAGGTGATGGACAACGGCGAAGCCACGGACATCCGCAAGGATGCGCATGAGCATTTGTCCGCCCATCTCAATCTTGATTTCCCCTTTCATGCTGAATTAGCAGCGGCTGCCAATGACAGCGAGATTCGCCCATTTCGCGAGTGGTGGGAGAAGCACCATCATGAATTGAAATGGAACCCGCGAACCAAAATCTTTTCTCCCTGACCGCGCGCGGCGCGCCCATAGCCCCTCTGCGTGTTTCATGGGTTCCGTGGGCGTCATTGCAATCGTGACGAAGTAGAAGCACCCAGTTTGCCCAAAGTCATTCCGCTTTTGAGCATCCTTGCTTTACTGCAACGAGTCGGCTTTTGTTGGACTCATCGAAATCTTTCGGCTGTGTTTTCGGTTTGCCATGATTCTCCCGCACGAAATTGCAGGCGCCGCGGTCACGCCGTCCGGCTGGGTGATCTCATCGACGGAAGCGTTGGGTGGCCAGGGTTGGCAGGCGATCTTCGGCAATGACCATCCGCTCAAAGTGGATGTTGGCTGCGGCTATGGCCATTTTCTCACAGCCATGGCGCAGGCCGAGCCGCACTCGAACTTCATCGGCATTGATCTCTATGCGAAGGGGATTGCCCGCGCGCAGCAGAAGAGCGAACGTCTGCAATTGGCCAATGTGCGATTGCTGGCCATGCCGGCACAGGCAGCGTTCGAAACGGCTTTCGCCAGCGGGCAACTGGCGACCCTCTACATCAACTTCCCGGATCCCTGGCCCAAGCGTCGCCATGCACGGCGGCGGCTGGTGCAGCCGGCGCTGGTCGCGCTGATGCATGATCGCCTGCAAGCGAAGGGAGTGGTGATCGTGGCCACTGATGTTGCCGGCTATGCTCGGGAAATGCTGCAGCATTTTCTGGCGCATGGTGGCTTTGAAAGCTGCGAGGCCGCGGGAATCGTCTCTGAGTTGCCGGATCGCGTTCCGACGCTTTACGAGACAAAGTTCCGGCGCCAGGGCCTTCCGCTGTTCTACTTCAAACTACGCAAAATCTCGTTGTCGTCTTCGCCAGCGGGCGGGGAGTCTGATCATGAAGCTGCCGGCCAGGGATCATCATTTCTTGCTTTTTGACGGCGATTGCGGCCTCTGCAATTTCAGCGCAGCGCAGGCAATGCGGATGGAGGTTCGCCGGCGCTGGCGTATCATCCCGTTTCAAGATCTTTCCGATGCGGAGCTGCAGGCGCTCGGCGTCACGCGAACGCAATGCGCCCGCCGGCTGCACGCGGTTTCCCGCAGTGGACGCGCTTATCGCGGCGCGTTTGCGGTCAACTTTTTTCTCTGGCAACATCCGCTGTGGCGGCTGCTCGTGGTGTTGTGTTATGCCGTGCCGCTGCTGTTGGTGCTCGAGATCATTGCCTATGCCGTGATTGCGCGGTACCGGCACCGGCTGTCGCGTTGGCTCGGCCTGGCCGCCTGCCGTGCGCCGGCGGCGCGCGAACAGACTGCGCCACCGGCGTGCCGCCAGCCTTGAACCGGCGAGAGCTGGCGCTTTGTTACCTTAAAGCGGTTTTCAATTGGGCGAGCAGGTTTGTAATCCCCGCCCCTGGGGGCGTTTGTCATAATCAATAAATCCGCGGTTACCACAGTGCCTCACGAGGGGCAAGACTACGATTCCTGTGCACGCATTTGGAAAACGCTGGAGATCGACAAGTCAACCTTCGCCCGGCCATCTCGAAGTGACCTGGTGAATTTGAGAATCGAATGCAGAGTCCTTCACCAAATTCGTCTGAATGATTTTTCGAGTGAGTACCCCCAGGAGAACAATCATGCTCAAGCCCAACTATCCCTACTATCTCGCCAACCAGCCGGTGCAGCCCAATGCCGATTTGGAGGTAACCGACAAGTACAGCGGCGCAGTCGTCACGCGCGTTGCCCTGGCCGATGAAAAGGCGATTGATCAGGCGATCGCCTCGGCGGTGGCGGCCACCGAAGCCATGGCCGCGTTGCCGGCGTACAAGCGCCAGGGGGTGTTGCAACATTGCGTGCGACGATTCAGCGAGCGCGCCGAGGAACTCGCGCTGAGCTTGTGCCTGGAGGCCGGCAAGCCGATTCGTGACAGCCGCGGCGAGGTGAGCCGCTTGATCGATACCTTTCGCATTGCCGCGGAAGAATCCGTGCGTCTGACCGGGGAAGTGTTGCCGCTGGATATTTCGCCGCGCGCACAGAATTATGCGGGCATGTGGAAGCGCGTACCCATCGGTCCGTGCTCGTTCATCTCGCCGTTCAATTTTCCGCTGAATTTGGCGGCGCACAAAGTGGCGCCCGCGCTGGCAGTGGGTTGCCCGTTTGTGTTGAAGCCGGCCAGCCTGACGCCGATCGGCGCCCTGATCATCGGCGAAGTGCTGGCAGAAACCGATTTGCCGCCGGGCGCATTCTCGATTCTGCCCTGCCCGCGCGCCGGCGCGCGTCTCTTCGCCGAGGATGAACGTTTGAAGCTGTTGAGTTTCACCGGATCGCCGGAGGTGGGATGGGAGCTGAAGCGGCGCGCCGGCAAGAAGAAAGTCGTGCTCGAGCTGGGCGGCAATGCCGCGGTCATCATCGATGCCGATGCGGATCTCGCCGATGCGGTGAAGCGCGTGATCTTCGGCGCCTTTTATCAATCCGGCCAGAGTTGCATCGGCGTGCAGCGCATCATCATTCACGAGCGCGTTTACGCAGACTTTCGCGAGCAACTGGTAGCGGCGACCCAGGCGCTGAAGATGGGTGATCCCAAAGAGGAGGACACCTTCATCGGGCCGATGATTTCCGCGCAGGAAGCGGCGCGGCTGGAAAGCTGGATCAATGCCGCCGTGAAGCGCGGCGCGCGTTTGCTGTGCGGCGGCCGGCGCGACGGCGCCATGCTGGAAGCAACTTTGCTGGAGAACGTGCCGAAAGACGAAAAGATCTGCAGCCTCGAAGCTTTTGGGCCCGTGGCCGTGCTTTCTTCGTTCCGAGATTTTGAACAAGCCCTGAACGAAGTGAACGACAGCAGTTTTGGCTTGCAGGCCGGCATTTTCACGCGGGACATTTACAAGGCTTATCAAGCGTGGGACAAGCTGGAAGTCGGCGGCGTGTTGATCGGCGAGGTGCCCTCGTGGCGGGTGGATCACATGCCCTACGGCGGCGTCAAGGAAAGCGGAATTGGTCGTGAAGGCATTCGCTTCGCGATGGAAGACATGACGGAAATTCGCATGATGATTCTGCGCAAACCTTGAGACCGGCAGAGAATTTCAAGCAGGGGAAAACAGCAGGCGAGCGGGCAGGACACAAAATAAAAAGGCGCGCTTCCGATTAATACTTCGACAACCCGGTTCAAACTTACGAGACTGGGGGGGGATCTCGTAGTTTGTATCGAAGTCAACCGTACCGCGCGCCGTTTTTTTCAATTCACGGCTGCTGAGCTATTTGTTTCTTACTCGCAGCCGCTCACAACCATTCTAAAACCGCGCCCAATATAGCTTAGGATTACACTAAAGTCAAGATGTTTTTTGTGTATTCCTGCTTGCTGTCGCCAATCTCACCAACTTCCGGTTCTTCAGGTGATACAATTGCATTCGTGCGGCGACGATCTTGAGTTACTCCATTATCTCATCGAATTTGAACTGTAAGTCAATAACTTCTGGAGCGAATCCCAAAGACACGGGTGAACTTAACGACACAGTTTGCCAAATAAGAGAACATTGTCCACTTAAGCTGCAAAAATCAGCCGGGTGCATCTCGCCAGCAGCCGGCAGGACGCCTGTTTCACGCATAAACATGTTGAGTACGCTCTCGGAAGAACAGGCAAGGGAAGTCTGGCGTTTTCGTGCGCCGCTGGGAATGTGCAGTGCAAATACTGAGTTTAATCGCGCGACCAAGCCTCCTCGTGGCGGCATGCAATTTGACATGATAATTGACCCAAGCGAAGAGAAATGGCAGGCAGGCAAAACCAAGCCAGGGACCGGCGCCTTCCGCACCAACAGCTTTGGATATTGCCGTGAATCAGAAACTGATGCTTGACGAATTGCGCGAAACCCTTGAGCAGATCGCGGCGCTCTGTCCGCGGCACAGCCTGTTCGATCGCGAAGAATCGGACGGTCACGAGGGCACCGCCTCCCCGCCCTGCCGCTTGGAGGATTTCGAGCTGGCCACGGATACCTCCGGTGAGATACTGCGTTTCTCGTGCCGCCATTCCGTCGCGGGTGTTTGCGCCGGTTACGTCCATCTCCACCGCAAAGAGAAAGAAGTGGATGCGCAAATTGCCGGATGAGGGCACAGCCGCCGGCGCAGCGGGCCGCCAGCACTTTCGCGATTGCCGCTGCGGAAATGGCGCTCCGTTCCCACTGCTATTGCCGCGCGGCGCGCGCGCGCAGCCACGCCACCAACTGTTCCACCGCACGATCGAGTTGATTGAGATCGCCGGTGTTTTCGACGACGTAATCGGCCTGCTTTACTTTCTCCTCGAGCGGCAGTTGGTTGGCCATGCGGCGCCGCACCGCCGCTTCGTCGATGCCGTCGCGCTGCCTGACCCAGTTGATGCGGTTTTCCAGCGAGGCATAGACCACCACCATGACGTCCATGGCTTCGTTCCATTTGACTTCGTAGTGCAGCGCCGCCTCGATGATGGCCATGCTCTTGCCCGCCGCCTCCCACCTGCCGATCATGCGCTCCACTGCGCTGATGACGCGCGGATGCACGATGCCGTTGAGGATTTCGAGTTTCTTGCGATCGTTGAATACGATCGCGGCCAGCGCCTTGCGCCGCAGCCGGCCGTCCCCGCCGTACATGTCCTCCCCGAATTCCGTTTTGATGGCCTTGATGATGCCCTCGCTGGTGTCGGTCAATTCCCGCGCCAGGGTGTCGGCATCGATGGCCTCCAAACCGGCGGCCACCAACCGGCTCCGCACTTCTGATTTGCCGCAGCCTATGCCGCCGGTCAATCCGACCACGAGCATAACACACCGCCTTCCATGAACCGTGTTTTTGTGGTTGAGCTTCTGCGTTGGGCGCCCTGCCGGAGGCACCGGCCACCCGCGCGCTTTACCGCACGATCACGAATTTCGCCCACGCCGTTTGTGTGCCGGAACTAACATAACACACATACACTCCCGAAGGCAACAACTTTCTTCCCTGGTCACGGCCGTCCCAGGCATAGCCGCCGTTGCCGTCGGTTTCCGTCAAGGTGACCAACACGCGGCCTTGCAGATCAAGAATCTTGATGGTTGCCGTGGGCGTCAGGCCGGCAATCATCAGGCGGTGATGCCGGCTCGCGACAAAGGGATTGGGAAACACCTTCACCTCGTCCAGATTCGCGGCAGCAGGCGCAAAGCCGAGGGCATCGCCTTCGCCTGGTCGCAACGGAATGCCATCGGCGCTGCGCACGCTCTGAACCGTGATCAAATAATTCAAGCCGGTGGGTACAATGAAACCGTCGCGCAGCAGCAAACGCACAGCCGCCGGATTTTCGGCCACCACCGTGGCGCTGTGCAGCGCCGGCTGCAAACCGGAGTCATTTTGAATGCGCAGCCGGTAATTCGCCGGCTCGGTGGCGCTGACCGGATCCACCGGCAGATTGAATGCCAGCAGCAGGCTTTTGGGTGATTCCAGCCGGGCGGAGGTGAGGTAGAAGCGGGTTGCGGTCGCGGCGACTTGAAAGCGGGCGCGCGCATGCGCAGAATCCAGCGGCGCGAAATCGACATCAAACACGTTGGCGACTTCGATCTCATACTCGCCCGCGGCAAAATGGCATTCGTCAAAACTCAAGATCACCTCGCGGCCCGCGCGGCTGGAAACAATGCTTGCCGGCGTCTGGCAGCCATGCGCTTCACTGCTGGATGCCGCCAATCGCAAGCAAAAGCGGCCGTGCCAGCGCAGGTCTTCGTGCATCGTTTCGGAGAAGGTCACCGCCACCTGTTGCGGCGGGAAAAAAGCTGCGCGCACAACGCGCGGGGCCGCAGTGGGCCGCGCGCTCACCCTGCGCGACGGTGGCCCGATGATCTGCTGGCGCTGGCTGTCGATCGTCGCGATGGTGTAGTGATAGGTTTGCTCGCTGATCAGTCCGGCGTCGAGATATTCATTCGTGCTCACGCTGGTGGTGAAATCATCCGCGCCGCCGGCCTGTCCGCGAGAAACGAGATAACCCTCTGCGCCCTCGACCGGCTGCCAGTGCAGGAAAACACTGGTGGCATCGCGCGGCCGCGCCGAAATCCCGAAAGGCGACGGCGCCGCCGTCTCGCTGCCGGCTGGCGCGAACAGCCGCACGACTTCGCCATCCGAAAAATGAAAGCTGCGGCCGGCGCCGGGAGAGGGCGCGGTGACGATGGTGGTATTGCTGCGCACCGGCTGATAATGCCAGATCACCCGGCCGCTGCCGGCGTCAAAATCCACCACATAACCATCGGGAAAGAGATTGAGGAAAAGCTCATCGCGGCCGTCGCCATCGCTATCGCCGGCGCCGACGCCGGCGTCGAAATCCTGCGGCGGTTGAAAGCCAAAAAAGCGCTGCTCCCACATGACTTCAAACTGATTGTCTCCTGCGCTGCGATAGACGCGAAAGAGCCAGTGGCGGGCATCGAACTCATGCTCGCTTTTCAGTGCGGGATTGGAATGGCAGCCGGCGGCGAAATCAGCGCGGCCGTCGCCGTCAAAATCACCGGCGCGAATGAAGTCGATGGTGTCGAGCAAGGGCAGCCGATCGTGCCACGCCGCGACGAGATGGTTGTCGCCGCCGGCCTCGTAGATATACAAATCGCCGTCGGAATCACCGAGCAGAATTTCCTGGCGGCCGTCGCCGTCGAAATCACCCAACTCGGCATGCGGCACACCCACGCCGTTTTCGCCGGCGGTGAAATTCTCCAGCAGGGCAACTGCTTGGAAGGCATGATCGGCGATTGCTTCCCACACCGCAAAGCCTGCCTCATCGCGGGAGATAATTTCGCTGCGGCCGTCGCCATCGACATCGGCAAAACGGCTGGCCCAAAACTCACCACTGTCCGCCCACACCAGTTGCGTGGGAAACGCATTGATCTGCGGCGCTTCGAAAATGAAACTCCGCTGCCCCATGCCGGCGAGCAGCTCCAGTTTGCCGTCACCATTGCTGTCGCCGAAGTCGCGCGGGATCAGCGGCCAGTTTGAAGTGTATTGCGGCGCGAAGCCCCGGCCATTCCACTCAAAAATGGTGAGCGGGCCGATTGCATTGTTTTTGCCATAGACGGAAAGCAGCAACTCCGGCCGGCCATCCTGATCAAAATCCGCGGCGCGGGGCAGCAGCAAGCCGGCGGGCACACGCAATTCTGCTGGCAGTGGAATTTCGACGAAGGCTTGTGCGGCAATTTCCGGTCCGGTGAGATTCAAAACAAAATAACGGCCGCCATTGTCGTTGCGAGCGCGCAGCCCGGCGCGGTTTTCCGCTTCCAAGTAGAACTCGAGCTCACCGGCGACCAGCGCGCGCGTGAAGTGCAGACGATGATTGGCCGTGAGATAGTTCAGCGGCAGCGCCGCAAAAGCCGCCGCTGATCCGCGCGGCCGCCACCAGCACGTGGCGCGGCATTCATCATCCGTGTCGAATTCGATCAACACGCTGGGTTGATTGGCGTCGAGCATCGGGGTCATCTTCACCGCAGAAAAATCGGGCGGCGTGCGATCGATGGCCAGGCGGACTTTGTCCTCGACCGCCGGGCCGGCCTGCTGCAGCGCAACCAGCCGCAGGGTGTAGACGCCTTCGGGCACTGCGGCCAGCGGCCAGGAGGCGAGGGAATCGTCCAGCACTTGGCGTTGGGAAACGGAGGCGAGCGGTTGCCAAGCCACGGGATCATCGCCCGCGCCGAACGACAATTCATAACGCTCGACAAAGGCGCCGAGCACCGTGCCGCGAATGACGAGGTTTGCGTTGCCGGTGAAGCCGGCATCCATGGCCGGAGAGAGGATTTCCGCGCGCGCCGCTTGCCGGACGGCCAGGGCAGCCGCGGCGTCGATGCGGCCCGCAGCGAAAAAGCGATCCCATCCCGCCGCGCCCAGATCAACCGCGGTGTTTTGCAGCGCGGCGCGGATCATGTCATTGCTCCAATCCGGCGAACGCGCGAGCAGCAGGCCCGCGAGCGCCGCAACGAAAGGCGCGGCCGCGGAGGTGCCGCTGAACCGGCTATAGCCCTGCTGCCGGGTGGTGGTGAGAATGTCAACGCCGGGAGCAACGAGATCGACCGTGGCGCCGTAGTTCGAAAAGGAGGCCAGGCGATCGTTGGCGTCACTGGCGCCAACCGAGATCGTTTCGGAATAAGCGGCCGGAAAGTTCGGCGCCGCGCTGGCGTCATTGCCGGCCGCCGCCACCAGCACCACGCCGCGGCGATGCGCGAATTGCATGACATCGCGCAACAGCGGTGAAACCACGACATCGCCAAAACTCATGTTGATCACGCGGCTGCCGTTTTGCACGGCATACACCACGGCGGCAGCGACATCGTCCTCCTCGAGCAGACCCCGGCTGGTACCGGCGCGCAACGCCATGACCTTGCAGCCCGGCGCCAAGCCGGCGATGCCGATGCGATTGTCCGCCACCGCTGCAATGATGCCGCTCACCGCCGTGCCGTGGCCGTTCTCATCGGAAGGATCGTTGTCGCGTTCGCGATAGTCGCTGCCATCCGGAAAGTTGGGCGCGTCGGTGAAATCCCACCCGATGACGTCATCGATGAAGCCGTTGCCGTCATCATCGCTGCCGTTGGCATCCGTGGCATCAAGCCGGCCGTTGCCGTTCAAATCTTCAGCGGCGTTGCTCCAGAGGTTGGGCTGCAAATCAGGATGATCGAGTTCGATGCCCGTGTCGATTACGGCAATCAGCACATTGGCAGCGCCGGTGGTGGTGCGCCAGGCCGTGGTGGCACGCAGGGTTGACAGCGCCCATTGTGCGGGAAAGAGAGAATCATTGGGCGCCCAGTTTTGACGCGGGGCGGCGGGCCTGCCGGCAGTCCGCAACACGTGGTTGAATTGCGCCTGCGCGATCCCGGGGAGTTGTGAGAGTTCAGCAAGCCAGGCCGCCAGTTCTGCCGGGTTGTTGCGAAAGCGCACCAACACGTAGGCGTTGAGTCCGTCAGCTTGCAGCGCGGGAAACAAGGGCTGCGCCTCATATGCCCCCAGGCTTTGCAGCCGGGCGTGAAGGGGGCCTTGCGGATCAAAGGTAATGTCACTGCCTTTGCCGAGCACCGCGGCATCCTTGTGCAATTTGATGATGATTTCGTTGGAAACGAAGGCAGCCTCCGCCGCGGTGGATTGCGGCAAAACCGGCGGGGTCTGGAAGGCCAGCAAGCCGAAGGCGAAAAGCCCGCAGGCGAAGTGCAGGCAAGTCGAGCGTGAGAGAGAAATCTTGGTCATGCCTTGAAATCAGGAAATCATGTTCAGCCGGCGGAAGGGGGCGGCCAGGGCGTGGCCCGCGATCCGCAGCGCCGCGGTGAGCAGGAAGAGTGGCGCCAGCAACACCAACCCGGCGGCTTCCAGGCGCGAGCGGTGATACTTCCAAAAGTAGCGCCAAAAAGAGAGGTGCGAACTCCACAAAGCGGCCGGCCGGACTTGTTTGACGCTGGCGCCCAGGGCATGAAACACTTTTACTTCTGCGGTGAAGCGAATCTGCCAGCCCGCCTGCCAGACGCGGCGGCACCAATCGACATCGCTGAAAAAAAGCGGGAAGCGTTCATCCCACCGGCCGATGGCCTGCACGACCTGCGGCCGCACGAGCAAACAAGCGCCCTGCGGCTGGTCCACCGCGCGTGAGCGGCGATGATCGAAATCGCCCATCTTCCAGCGATTGCAGCGCCGGGAAGCCGGAAAGGCGCGTGACAAGCCGGTGAATTCGAAAAACAAGTCGGCATAGCGCGGAAAGCGCCGGCACGAGGGTTGGATCGTCGCGTCTGAGAAGGTGTACGGCGCTGTGATCGCGGATGGCAGCGAGGCGTTGAGATAATGCAGTTGCGGCGCAATCACGCCGACGTGATCGTGCTCATAAAGCTCGGTGAGCAGCCGGGCGAGGCTGGCAGGCGGAAAAACGGTATCGGGATTCAAAAACAAAACCGGGGCCTCGAGCGGGCAGAGCGCCAAGCCTTGATTCAGCGCCGCGGTGAATCCCACATTGCTGTGATTGCGCAGCACGTGTGCCGTAACCCGGGGCACGGGCAACTCGCGAACGGCCTGTGCGGCGATTTCCATCGTGTTGTCCGTTGAGGCATTGTCAATGAGATGAATCGTCAATCGGCGCCGGGGTTCGGCGAGCGGCAGCGAGGCCAGGCAGGCGCCAATGTGCGCCGCGCTTTGATAGGTGACCAGGATGATCGCGAGGTGATCCGGCGGCGGCATCGCGGGCCTCATTCCACGCAGATCAGCTCGCGTGTGATGGGCGTCAGGATTTCACACCCGCCGGCAGTGACGAGCACGTCGTCTTCGAGGCGCACGCCGCCCATTCCCGGCAGATAGACGCCAGGCTCGAGGGCGAGCACGCTGCCAAACGGAATCACATCCTTGCTCTCGGGACCGATGCGCGGGAGCATGTGTACATCCAGGCCCAAGCCGTGGCCCAGGGCATGATTGAATTGCTCGCCGAAGCCTTTGGCTTTGAGAAATTCGCGCGCGACCTGGTCCAGCGCGACGGCTTTCATCTCCGGCCGCAAGGCGGCATAGACTTGCTCGCCGGCTTCTTTGACGACGTGATAAACTTCCCGCAACCGGGCGGGTGGCTCACCTACGGCGATCGTGCGCGTGACGTCGGAAGCGTAGCCGGCGCAGACGCAGCCGAAATCGATGACGACCATGTCACCGGGTTGCAGGCGGCGGGCGGTGCTGCGGCCATGCGGCAGGGCGGAACGTGGGCCGCTGGCAACGATCGGCTCGAAGGGGTCTGCTTCGGAACCGGCTTTGCGGCTGCGATAAACGATCTCGGCGGCAAGGTCGGCCTCACTCACGCCCAGGCGCAAATAGGGCTGAATCGCCTCCCAGGTCTGGCAGGCGAACGCGGCCGCCTGGCGCAGCGCCGCCAGTTCATTCGCTTCCTTGGGAACCGCGAGTTGGGACAGCAGCCGTTCGGTGGGCGTGAGCTTGAGCTGGGGAAAGTGTTTGCGCAGTTGGGAAAGCTGTTGGCAGGTGAGGTGATGATCTTCGAAGCCGACGCGCCAGCCGGAGGGCAAGGCGCGGTTTTCCTTTAGTGGCACAAACAAATCGCGGTAGGCGATGAGAACTTCGGCATGCTCCACTTCCTGCGCCGCCTGATCGCGGTAGCGCCAATCGGTGACGAGCAAGCTGCGTACTGCCGTGATCAAACCCAGCGCGTTCGAGCCGGTGAAGCCGAAGAAATAGCGCACGCTCGCCGGCGCGCTGATCAGCATGGCGGCCAGCTCTTTCTCGCGCAACGCTTGCCGGAGGCGCTCGATTCTATCCGGCATTCTGCGTCTCTTGCAAACGTTTTTTCAAGTAGTCGATTTTTTCACGATAATGGCGGTTGGCCGGATCCTTCTTGCTGAGCAGCTCGAAGACGCCGATGGCCTTGGCATACTGGCCCTGCGCGGCATAAATCTCACCGAGGGTGGGAGTGACGATTTTGTCGCGCGGCTGAAATTCGCTGTTGGGCATCGGTGCGACGCTTTCCTCCAACTGCTCCAGCAGGCGGGTGGGTGCAGGCCGGCGGCGATTCGCGGGCGCGGCCGGCACGGAAGTGCGCTCTGCAGCGGCGTCATTTGCAGCAGTTTTTTCGACCGGTGGCAAGGCTTCGAAATCAAAATCCGTGTCCGCCGAATGTTGGGGAGGGGGCGCGGCCGGCCCCGGTGCTGCCGCGAAATCCGGTTCTTCGATTTCCGTATCCAGCGGTTCTTCGGTCACCGGCGGCCGGTTTAGGTCAGCGGTTGCCGGTGGCGGCGCTGCCGTTCTCCTGCTGTACTGCTGCACCTCGAAGCCTTCCAAGGCGGGCAATGGCTTGGCGGCGGCGGGTTCGGGCGCCGCGGCACTCTTTCGCTCCAGCGTCGGTGCCGGCCGGTCGTCGGCATCGTCGATGACTTCATCGTTGAAGATATCGTCGAGAATCGAAGAAAAGCGGGCCTCGTCTGATTTGGTGAGCACCGCGGTGTTGGTCTCAAGTTTCTTGTCGGCGCTGCGGTCGTGAATCGGCTCGGGAAGGTTGACGGGCTGCGGCGGCGCCGGGCGGGGTGCTTCGGCGCTGGGCTTCGCAGAGGTCGCCAGCAATTCTTCATCCGACAGCGGCAGCGCGGTGAGCGGCGGTTTGGGCTCGGCCGGCGCCGGCGGTGCGGGTGGTTCAGCGGGTTTCCGGGCCGGCGGTTCGGCAGGTTGCTTGGGAATGGGTGCTGCGGGTTTGCGCGCGGCGGCTGCCGTAGCAGAAGCCGGCCGGCTCGCCGTCGTAGTGGAGGGGGAAGCCGGCGCGCGTGTCGCCGGCGCAGCGACCTGGCTCTGCCGCGCAAACTCATCCACCACGGATTGCACATAGTTGTCGAGAGGGTCAATATGCAGGATCTTGCGGTAGCTCATCTCGCAGGTATTGTCCCACTCGATTTCGCGCATCAAATCACCGTACTGGCGATGGGCGGCAATGTGTTTGGGATCAAACACCAGCACGCGCTTGAATTCCTTTTCTGCCATGTCATAGAGCTTTTTCTGCCGGTAGCATTTGCCCAGCACGAAATGGCCGGTGACGTAGTAGGGGTGGCGGCGAACGCCTTCTTCACACACCTGTATGGCTTCATCGATGCGGCCGTTGCGCATCAAGACGTCGGCGACGCGCGCAAAGGTAAGCGAATCCGGATTCTGCTGCAGCAAAACCTGCAGCGATTCCAGGCGCTCGGTTTCAACTCTAGTCATGACAGCTTCCTCAATTCAAATGTCCTGCCTGACCTGCTTGCCGGTTTCAACGCGGCTGCAACACACCGTTGGAGCGCCCCGCCAGCCACAGCACCCGCGCCAGTTTGGCGCGCACATGCGGCAGCAGCGAGTGCTGCAGCGAGAGCACACCGATATAGGCGTAGCCGCAGCAATACAAGAGTTGAAACGGTAGAGCGGCAAACTCGGCGAAGCGCAGAGAGATCACCACGCCGGCCAGGCTGTAGAGCGCCAGCAGCAACTCCAGAATGCCGGTGCCCGCAAATCGCGTAACCGGGCTGCGCCGGTCGAAATATTTCTTGCCCTGAAAATGATCGCGTTCGTTTTCGATGCGGTATTTCGGCGTGCGCTGGAATTCACTGCGGCGGTTGACCAGGCCCTGCAGGATGGCACGGGTGTTGTTGACCGCCAGGCCCATGCTGCCGGCCATGAAAATCGGAAAATACAAGATGCGGCGCCGCCAATCCGGATAAAGCTCGCGCTGCGATGTCATGTACATCAAAAACGATCCGAGGAACGCCAGCACGAAAACCGAGCTGATTGCGAAGTAAAGGCTGTAATCATTGCCCGGCCCGTTTTTCAACAGAATCAGCGGGAGGTTGAGCAAGCCGACCAGCAGAATGAATGGAAACACCAGATTGTTGGTCAGGTGAATCGTCGACTGCAGCTTGACGCGCAGGGGCATCTGCGAATGCCAGACTTGCGGCAAAATTTTCTTGGCGGTTTCGATCGCGCCTTTCGTCCAGCGGAATTGCTGCGATTTCAGCGCGCCGATTTCCGCTGGCAACTCGGAGGGGCACACCGCATCGGGCAGAAACTTGAATTTCCATCCGCGCAATTGGGCGCGATAGCTGAGGTCGAGGTCTTCGGTCAGCGTGTCATCCGACCAGTTGCCGGCGTCGAGAATGCAAGCCTTGCGCCAAATGCCGGCAGTGCCGTTGAAATTGATAAAAAAGCCGGCGCCGTTGCGTGCCGCCTGTTCGACCACGAAATGGCCGTCCAATCCAATGGCCTGCGCCCGCGTCAGCAGCGAGAAATTCGGATTCAGATGCCCCCAGCGCGTCTGCACCATGCCCACTTCCGAGTCGGTGAAATAGGGAATGGTGCGAGCGAGGAAATCGCGCGGCGGAATGAAATCCGCGTCAAAAATGGCGATGAATTCGCCGGTCGCCTGCGCCAGACCCTCTTTCAAGGCGCCGGCTTTGAAACCCGTGCGCTCTTCGCGATGCCACAGCGTGATGTCGAAGCCGCGGCCGCGATATTCTTCCACCAGCTTTTGTGACAACGCCAGCGTTTCATCGGTGGAATCATCCAGAACCTGAATCTGCAGGCGCTCGCGCGGGTAAGCCACCCCGCACACGGCGTGAATCAGACGCTCAACGACGTAGTATTCGTTGAAAATGGGCAACTGAATCGTGACTTGGGGGTGGTGTTTCAACGGCTTGGGTCGCAGCCCGTTGACGCGCCGGAACTTCTTGTAGTAGTAAACCATGACAAAACCATGCGCGCCAAAGACGAATAGAATCGCGAGGGCAACGAAATAGATTGAAAGAACGCCGTACTCCAACACAGTTTGCATAATCTCTTTGACCGTCCCAACCGGCCAATCGCTCGCCGATCGTGACTGAGTTCCTCCTCCCGCTGGGTTATTCAGAAATATGGCGTGGATAATAAGTAAATCAAACCTAAAGCGCAACTTCTTTATTGGGTTACCAACTCACGCGGTGCATTTGCTGCAAAGCTGTAACATCACCACCCGGAAACCGTGCGGTTGAGCACTTCGGTGGCGATCTTGTCGATCGCGCTGTTGATCGCGCTTTGCCGGTCGTCGGAATTCGCGCCGCCCGGCACGTAGGCGCCGAACTGCGTGAGCTCTTCCTCCCACAGCACCTTCCGCTTCTTCACGTCATCGCATTTGATCTTCACGGTCAGATACACGCGAATTTCCTGCACCTGTTCCTGCGCGGTGTAGACGCCCGCCTGTTCGGTCAACCGCAGAATGGTGCCGCTCACAATCGCATCTGCCACGCGCCGGTCGGCAATTTTCAGCGTGTTGTCGCGGTTGAAGCTCGCAATGATGGCCTCGGTGAGTTGTTCCTTCACCCCGAATTCGGCAGTGCGGTCCTCGAAGATCGGCACAGCCACCGTCTTGAGATGCGGATTGGCCGACCCGGAAAAGGAGTACACGCCGCAGCCTGCGACCCAGGAGAACAGCGCGGCCAGCAGCAGCACAGCCCGAGCCGGAGTTGCGGCGCCGTGCCGCTTTGCCGCGGGTGGGCGCAGGGGCAGACAGTCAGTTTGGTTCATCGCGCGAATTCGTTGCAGGTTCGGTCACCGCAAGCGCGGCGCAACAGTTCCACCGGGAATTCCTGCCGGCCGGGAAACTGGCGCACCGCGGTGATTAGAAGGGCAGATCGTATTCTTTGATTTTGCGGTAGAGCGTGCGTTCGCTGATTTTGAGAATCTTGGCCGCCTTGCGGCGATTGCCGTTGGTGCGTTGCAGCGCTTCATGGATCAAGCGCTTTTGCATGCCTTCCAGGGACTCCAGGTCTTCCTCTTCACTGCCGACTTCATCAGCGCTGACCTCCTGCACGTCATCCGGCTCCACATAACTGCCCGGTTTCAGGCGCCGCATCGGCGAAACGTAGCGGCCGACGATCAACTCGCGCAACTGGGCAATCTCGTTCTTGAGATCGACCAGCGCACGGTAGATGAACTCACGTTCGACTTCTTCGCTGCGGCGATTGAGCGGCACCGGCAGCCGGCGGTCATACTCGCTTTTGCGCGGCAAGTGCTGCCGCACGGCATTCTCATCGACTCGCCGGCCGCGCTCCAAAACAATCAACATCTCGACGAAATTCCGCAGTTCGCGCACATTGCCCGGCCAATGATAGTCCTGCATCACCCGCAAGGCTCCTTCGGACATGCCCTCGAACTCGATCCGGTTTTCCCGGCAGAAATCAGTCACGAATTTCTTGACCAGCAGTGGGAGGTCTTCCAGGCGCTCGCGCAGCGGCGGAATGCGGATGCGGATGGCGTTCAGCCGGAAATAGAGATCTTCGCGAAAGCGGTTCTGTTCGACCGCCTCGCGCAAATCCTTGTTGGTGGCCGCCACCACGCGCACGTCCACATTGCGGTTGCTGCTGCCGCCCACCCGGATGAAATCCTTGCCTTCCAAAAGGCGCAGAAACTTGACCTGCGCCGGCAGCGGCATGTCGCCGACTTCATCGAGAAAAAGCGTGCCGCCATCGGCCTGCTCGAAATAACCTTTGCGGCTGCCGATGGCGCCGGTGAACGCGCCCTTTTCATGGCCGAACAATTCCGATTCGATGATGCCTTCCGGAATCGCGCCGGCATTGACCACCACGAAGGGCTTGTCCAGCCGCGGGCTGAGGCGGTGAATGGCCTGCGCCACCAGTTCCTTGCCGGTTCCGCTTTCACCCAGAACCAAAACCGGGATGGTGGTGGGCGCCACCTGCTGGATGGTTTCGATCATCTGCCAGATTTCCGGCGACTCGCCCACCAGACCGATTTGATCGCGCAGCGCGCGCAAGTCTTCGCTTACGCCATTGCCGCCGATTTTTGCCGTCAGAGCATTCATGTCGTTTGACGCCGAAGGTTGAGGAATTGCCTGAATATCCACGATCAGCCTGCATTCAGCGTTTGCTTTGAAACCAGGCCACTGTTTGCTCGAGGCCCTGCTCCAGCTTCACCTGGGGCTGCCAGCCCAGCAACCGGCGGGCCTTCCCGTACTCCAGCACGCTGCGCATCTGCTCGCCGGCCTTGGCCGGGCCGTGCCGCTCGTCGCAGCGGTTGCCGGTCGCCTGGTTGAGTATCCGAAACAGTACATTGACGTCGGTCTCGTGGCCGGTGCCGATGTTGAAATAGTCATTGGCGGAATAGTGGAGCGCGGCCAGATTGGCGGCCACCACGTCGCCGACGTAAACATAGTCGCGCGTTTGCCGGCCGTCACCGTTGATCACCGGCTGCTCGCCGCTCAACATGCGCGCGGTGAAGATCGCGACCACCCCGGCCTCGCCGTGCGGGCTTTGCCGCGGGCCGTAGACATTGGCGTAGCGCAGCAACACGTAGGAGATGCCGTAACTCTGGCCGAAAAAGGCGATGTATTTCTCGCAGGTCAGCTTGGTGATGCCGTAGGGCGAAGCCGGCCAGGTGGGATGCTCCTCGTCCGCCGGGAAGCGCATCTGCTCGCCGTAGATCGCGCCGCCGGTGGAGGCGAAAATGAACTTCTGCACGCCGGTTTGCTGCGCCTGCTGCAGCAGATTGAGCGTGCCGAGGATGTTGACTTCGGCATCATAGCGCGGATCCGCCACCGACTTGCGCACATCCATCTGCGCCGCCTGATGATAGATCGCTTCGAATTGTTCGCGCCGGAAAATGGCGGCGATTTCCTGGTCACGGATATCGACCTGATAGAACTTTGCCCGCGGATTGAGGTTTTCCTTGCGCCCGGTAACGAGATTGTCAATGACCGTGACCTCGTGGCCGCTGGCCAGCAAGGCGTCAACAATGTGCGAACCAATGAAACCGGCTCCGCCGGTGACCAACACTTTCATGCGCTGTCCTTTCAAAATGAAGAAAATTCCTGAGTACTGCTGCCATCTGATTTGTCCTGCAATCGATTCACTGTGTCTGATTCCTCTCTCTACGGCCGGTTCACCTTCACACTAACGCTCGGACCACGCTCGTCAAGCAGACGGCAAATGCTGCAGCGCCTTTGCCCCAATATCCGTCCGATAATGCGCGCCTTCAAATGAGATCTTGCCAACGGCCGCATACGCGCGCCGGCGCGCCTGGTCGAAGGTTTGGCCCAAACCGGTGACCGCCAGCACCCGGCCGCCGCCGGTGATGAGTCTCCCCGCTGCGTCCTGCGCTGTGCCGGAATGAAAAACCAAAACCTGTTCGCCCTCGATCGGCGCCAACTCTGAGATCACTTTGCCGGTTTGATATTCGCCCGGGTAGCCGGCCGAGGCCATCACCACGGCCAGCGCCCAACCGTTTGCGGCCGCAACCGTCTCTGGCAGCGCCCCGCGCGGAATTTGCCAAAGCAGGTCCACCAAATCGAACTCGAGCAAGGGCAAAATCACCTGCGCCTCCGGATCACCCAAACGGCAGTTGAATTCGACCACCTTGGGGCCCTCGGGTGTGATCATCAAACCGGCGTAGAGCACACCGCGATAGGCGCGGCCTTCCTGCGCCAAACCGGCAACCGCCGGCCGCAAAATCTGCGCTTCCACCTGCGCGAGCAGCGCGGGCGTCATAACCGGCGCGGGCGCATAAGCGCCCATGCCGCCGGTATTGGGGCCGCGATCCTCATCGAAGATCGCTTTGTGATCCTGCGCCGCCGGCAACGTGATGATCCGGGCGCCGTCGCTGAGGCACAACACCGACACTTCCTCACCCGGCATAAACTTCTCGATGACGATGCGGCTGCCGGCCTCACCAAAAAGGCTGCGTTCCAGCATGGCCTCAGCGGCCGCCAGCGCTTCGGCGCGAGTGTGCGCGACCACTGCGCCCTTGCCGGCGGCCAGGCCATCGGCTTTGATTACGATCGGCAAAGCGCTTTGGTTGAGATGGTCGCGCGCCTCGGCAAAGCGATCGCAGATTTCAAAATCCGCGGTGGGGATGCCATGCCGGCGCATGAAGGCTTTTGCAAAAGCCTTGCTGCCTTCGATCATGGCAGCAGCGCGCGAGGGACCAACGATCGCCAAGCCGGCGGCTTCGAAATTGTCAACGATGCCGGCCACCAGCGGCGCTTCCGGCCCGACGATGGTGAGGTCGATCGCCGCGGCGCGGGCAAAATGGAGCAACGCCGGCACGTTAGAGGAAGACATATCGACACATTCAGCCAGTTGCGCAATGCCGGGATTGCCGGGCGCACAAAAGATTTTCTCCGCCTGCGGGCTGCGCGCCAGCTTCCAAACCAGCGCGTGCTCGCGGCCGCCGCCGCCGATGACGAGCAAACGCAACGGCCGGGCCGGAGCTGGTGTCGTGTTGGTATTCATCATGCAAATCGCCGATGGTCAACTGGTTTTGCCGGCGCAGGCTCGAAACTCTCGCGGCCGCCCGGCGCTGCAACGCGGCGCTCAGCGCGCGCGACCGCGCCGGCGGCTTTTCTTGACTGGGTAAGTCGCCGCACTCTTCTTTTTTCCGGTCTTGAGCTGCTCGATCTCGTTGCGCAACTCGGCGGCGCGCTCGAACTCGAGGTTGCGGGCCGCGCTCAGCATTTCCTGCTCCAACCGATCGAGCAATTCTTCGCGCTCGAACGGCGTCATTTTCTCCCAGGCGGAAGTTGACACCTGTGACGGCGATTCGCGGTTGTATTTGCTGTCCGCCCGGACGTCCGCCACCTGGGTCGAGCTGAGAATCTCTTCCGTGCTCTTGTAAATCGTCCTGGGCGTGATGCCGTGTTCTTCGTTGTATTGGCGTTGAATTTCGCGGCGGCGGTTGGTCTCGTCGATCATCTTGCGCATCGAGCCGGTGACGGTGTCGGCATACATGATCACCTTGCCGTTGACGTTGCGCGCGGCGCGGCCGCCGGTCTGAATCAGGGAGCGCTCGCTGCGCAGATAGCCTTCCTTGTCGGCGTCGAGAATCGCCACCAGCGAGACTTCCGGCAAGTCCAACCCTTCGCGCAACAGGTTTACGCCCACCAGCACGTCGAACTCGGCCAGGCGCAAATCCCGCACGATCTCGACGCGATCGAGCGCGTCGATCTCCGAATGCAGGTAGCGCACGCGAATCTCCAGCTCGGCGAGGTAATCGGTCAAGTCTTCGGCCATGCGTTTGGTGAGGGTCGTCACCAGCACGCGCTCCTGCTGCGCCACCCGCTGCCGAATCTCGGCGATGAGATCGTCGATTTGATTCGCCACCGGCCGCACTTCGACTGCGGGATCCATCAAGCCGGTCGGGCGAATCACCTGTTCGACGATCACGCCCCGGCTCTTCTGCAGCTCATAGTCCGCCGGCGTGGCCGAAACGTAGATCATCTGATGCATCATGGCTTCGAATTCATCGAACTTCAGCGGCCGGTTGTCCAACGCCGAGGGCAGCCGGAAGCCGTGCTCGACCAGCGTTTCCTTGCGCGAGCGGTCGCCGTGATACATGCCGTTGATCTGCGGAATGGTGGCATGGGATTCATCGATGATGGTGATGAAATCCTTCGGGAAATAGTCGATCAGCGTGAACGGCCGCTGGCCGGCGGCGCGGCCGGAGAGGTGGCGGGAATAGTTCTCCACGCCGTGGCAGGTGCCGATTTCCTGCAGCATCTCGAGATCGAAATTGGTGCGCATCTCCAGCCGCTGCGCTTCCAGCAGCTTGTTGTTCTCGCGAAACCAGGCCAGGCGCGTGGCCAGCTCCTCCCGGATGGCGGCAATCGCGCGCACCACCTTAGCGCGCGGGGTCACGAAGTGCTTCGCCGGAAAGATCGCCACGCTGTCCACCTCGCCCAAAATCTCGCCGGTGAGGGTGTTGATCTGCGCGAAGGATTCGATCTCATTGCCGTACATCTCGATGCGATAGGCTTCACGCTCATAAGCCGGGATAACTTCGATGACGTCGCCGCGCACGCGAAACGTGCCACGGGCAAAGTCAAAGTCATTGCGCGTATACTGCATATCCACCAGCCGCTCGAGAATGCGGTTGCGCTCGATGCGCTGGCCGCGGCTGAGCATGAGCAGCTCGGCTTTGTAATCTTCCGGATCACCCAAGCCATAGATGCAGGAAACCGAAGCGACGATCAACACGTCGCGGCGGGAGAGCAGCGCGCTGGTGGCTTTCAGGCGCAGCCGGTCGATCTCGTCATTGATGGCCGTGTCTTTTTCGATGTAGGTATCTGTGCTCGGCACGTAGGCTTCGGGCTGGTAATAATCGTAGTAGCTGATGAAATACTCCACCGCATTGCGCGGGAAGAAGCTCTTGAATTCACCGTAGAGCTGGGCGGCAAGTGTCTTATTGTGAGAAATGACCAGCACCGGATGATTCACATTGGCAATTACATTTGCCAGGGTGAAGGTTTTACCACTGCCGGTCACACCCAGCAGCGTTTGATGCTTTTCTCCGCGCCGCACGCCTTCCGTAAGTTCCTGAATGGCTTGGGGCTGATCTCCGGTGGGCTGATAGTCTGAGACGAGTTCGAATTTTTCCATGGCCAAAATAAAAACTGCCACCCCTCGACCGCAAGATGGCATGGTGGATACTGGCAGACTGTCCGTTGCAAATTCGCAGCCAAATCACAAAAATGCCAATTTGGCAACTGGCACGGCGAATATACATCCTCACGCCACCAATGTCAAGCAGGGCGGAGGCTCCGCGAAAAACACCTTGCAAATCAAGGCCCTCCAGTGTATATTTCGCGCTTGTAATTTGAACATTTAACCCGCTGATGCGCGGCGCCCAGCCTTAGATATCAAACTTCTGGAGTCTTCCATCATGGGAATGATGCAAAGAATGCGCAGCTACACCAAGATTTTCTTTTATGGCTTGGTGGCTGTATTTGTAGGCACGATCGTTTTTGACTGGGGCATGAATGTCACCGGCCTGAGAACCGGAGAAATGACCATCGCCAAGGTCAACGGCGAAACCATTTCGATCACCGAATTCGACCGCGCCGTCAACCAAGTGCTTGAAAATTACAAAGAGAGTGGCGCGGAAGTCACGGACACCCAGCTCAATTCCATTCGCAATCGCGTGTTGGATGATTTGATCAACAGCCGGCTGGTGCGCCAGGAAATCAACAAACACCAACTGAGCGCGACCGACAAGGAGATCACCTACTACTTGTTCGATCAGCCGCCGGAGTTCATCCAGCAGATGTTTCGCACCGAGCAGGGCCAGTTCGACATGGTGCGCTATCAAGCCGCGCTGAAGAATCCGCAACTGGATGCCGCCTGGATCGGCGTCGAGCAGGAGATGCGCAATCAATTGCCGGTGCAGAAGCTGCAAGACATGCTGTTCGCCTCGATCATCGTCACCGAAAGCCACATCAGAAGCGAGTATCTCGCCCGCAATCAGAAGGCCGCCGTGCGTTATGCGGCGTTTTCGTGGGACAAATACCGCACCGCCGCGGTGACGATCAGCCCCGACGAGATTCAGAAGTACTACAAAGAACACCAGGACGATCTCAAAGAGCCGGAAAAACGCAAGATCGATTACGTCTTCTTCTCGACCAATCCCACCCGGCAAGACTCCCAAGCCGTGCAGGATTCGGCGGCCGCCATCTATCAGCGCGCGCTGGCCGGAGAGGACTTTGGCAAACTGGCGGAACTGTATTCCGAAGATGAATCCAACAGCACCAAAGGCGGCGATTTGGGCTTTTTCCCGCGCGGGCAAATGGTGAAGCCCTTCGAAGAAGCGGCCTTCGCAGCCAAACCGGGCGAGATCGTGGGACCGGTCACCACCAATTTCGGCCTGCACATCATCAAAGTGGAAGAACGCAAGCAGGAGAACGGCGAAGAGCAGGTGCGGGCGCGGCATATCCTGTTGCGCTACAAACCCTCGCACGCCACCAAAGAAACCGCAGAGAGTGACGCCAGATTCTTTGCCGAACAGGCGCGCGAAACCTCCTGGAGCGAAACGGTTGCCAGCGAGAAGGTGCAGGCGCAAACCAGCACTTTCTTCGTCAAAGGCGGCGGTTTTGTGCCCGGTTTGGGTTTGAATTACGGCGCTTCGCAGTTCATTTTCCGCAGTCCCGTCGGCACGGTGAGCGAAGCCTTCGAAACGCCCCAGGGTTTCACCGTGATCCGCGTGGCCGAGATGCAAGCAGAGCACACCAAGTCGCTGGAAGAGGCCAAAACCCAAATCGAAACCGCGTTGAAAGAAGAGCGCTGGAAACAGATGGCGCATCAAGCCGCCGAAAAGTTCTACGCCGAGCTGCTGAAGGCCGGCACCAGCTCCTTTGAAGCGCTGGCCCAGCGCGATACGATTGCCCTGCAAACGCCGGAGCCGTTCACCCGTTCCGGGTTCGTCACCGGCGTGGGTCGCGATCAAGCGTTCATCGGCACGGCGTTTTCGCTGCAGCCCATGGAAATCTCCAAACCGGTGAAGGGACTGCGTGGCTCATATGTCATTCAACTGCTCAGTCGGGATGAATTCAGCGAAGCCGATTACAACGCCAAAAAGGAAGACATCCGCAATCAGCTCACCGGCCGCGCGCGGCAGGACACCTTCGAGCAATGGCTGGCGGCGTTGAAGAAAGACGCTGACATCAAGGACGAACGCGAACGCTTCTTCTAAACCCCGCTGCGCCCCGATCGGCATTCTCCCCCAAAAAAAAGCTCCTGATCGCAGGAGCTTTTTTGTTTTGCGCCCCGCCATGCGGCGCCGCGCCCGTGCCCGGCCGCCCTCACCGCTTCACTTGTTTGCCCCGCCCGGTTCTTTTCTCCAGTGAAACCTGGCCGCGCAGCTTCACCGGCTGCACGTCGCGGCTGCGCAGGCGCAGATTCAACATTTCCACGAATACCGAAAACGCCATGGCAAAATAGATGTAGCCCTTGGGAATGTGTTGATCGAAGCCGTCGGCGATCAACGCCACCCCGATCAACAACAAAAAGCTGAGCGCCAGCATTTTGACGGTGGGCCGGCGGTGCACGAAATCGCTGATGGCGCCCGCGAAAAACATCATGAAGGCCACCGCCATCACCACCGCCGCCACCATGATGGCGAGATGATTGGCCATGCCGATGGCGGTGATCACCGAATCGAGCGAGAAAACGATGTCGAGCAGCATGATCTGAACCAGCACACCGAGAAATGCCGCGTGCACCCTCGCGGTGCCGTGCTCCTCTTCGCCCTCGAGCTTGTTGTGGATTTCGTGGGTGCTTTTGGCCAGCAGGAACAGCCCGCCGATGATCAGAATGAGATCGCGGCCGGAGATTTCGTTGCGCCACACCGTGAACAGCGGCTGGGTCAGACGCATGACCCAGGTGAGGGAAAACAGCAGCACGATGCGCGAGATCATGGCCAGACCCAGGCCGACGGTGCGCGCCCGCGGCTGTTGCGCAGGCGGCAGTTTGCCCGCCAAAATCGAAATGAAAATGATGTTGTCAATGCCGAGCACGATCTCCAGCGCGGTCAGCGTCACCAGCGAAATCCAGGCCTGTGGATCGGTCAACCAATGCATGTCCTTCACTCCCGCAAAAGGTTGTGCGAAAAAAGTGGGATTGAAATGAACCGTTATCGCGGAGGAGGGGAAGCGGTGGGAAACAAAACCGTCACCGTTGTGCCCTGGCCCGGCGCGCTCACCACGCGAATCGCGCCGCGATGCGCGCGTACGATGCCGCGCACGGCCGCCAGCCCGAGTCCCCGGCCGGCGAATTTCGTGCTGAAGAACGGCTCGAACATGCGCGCCTGCGCCTCGGCGGTCATGCCGCGTCCGCTGTCGCTGACTTCCAGTGCGACGTATGCGCCGGGTTCCAGCCCGGCCGCGGCCACCTCTTCGC
This sequence comes from bacterium, assembly GCA_023150945.1. Lineage (NCBI taxonomy): Bacteria > bacterium. The sequence goes on from JAKLJX010000001.1 coordinate 666,438, forward strand.
TGCGGCAGACAGCCGTGTGCACGCGAATCTCGCCCGCGGCTGCGCCGATGGCATCCGCAGCGTTCGCCAACAGACTCGCAATGACCTGCTGCACCTGGTCTGTGGCAGCGTGAATCAGCGGCAAGTCCGCCGCCACTTCACAACGGAGTTTGATTGCCTCCGGCAGCATCGCCGCCAGGCTTGGCTGCATCTGCATCACCAGTTCGGAGAGCTTCACCGGCTGCATTTCCATCCTGGCCTTGCCGGTGAAAGCAATGATTTGATTGGTCAGCTCGGCGGCGCGCAAGGCCGCGCCTTCGATCTGCTGCAGCGGCTCACGCAGCGCCGACTCCTCCGGCAAATCCTGCAGCGTCAGATTGGCGTTGCCCAAAATAATGGTCAGCAGGTTGTTGAAGACGTGCGCCATGCCACCGGCGAGGGCCTCCAGGCCTTCGACGGCCGGCGCCCAGGTCACCTGCCATGCAGCCTCCGGCGGCTCACTCTTCTGCTCGAGGCGCGGGGAAGCAGCGCCCGCGGCCGGTGTCACCGCCGCGAGTTGGCCGGCGGTGAACGCCTCCGCCGCGGAGGGCAGGACATTCGCCGACAGCAGGCGATAGCGTTCTTCGATTTCACGCAGCGCCTTTTCCACGCGCTTGCGTTCGGCGATCTCCTGTTGCAGCTCGCGATTGAGTGCTTCTGCCGTTTGGGCGCGCGTTTCTGCTGCAATCGCCCGCAACCGCGCCTCCTCCGCCTGTTTGCGTCCGGTCACGTCGCGCACGAGGGTGCGCATGCCCACGGGAATGCCGTCCTTGTCGAGCACGAACGAGGTCTGGGTTTCTGCCGGAAAAATGGTGCCGTCTTTCTTGCGCATCAGGAATTCGTAGATGTCCTGCCGGCCTGAGCGCAAGTATTCGCGTTGCCGGGAGCGGCTTTCGGCAATGTAGGAGGTGATGATCGCCACCGCGCGGTCGTATTCCTGCTCGGCAAACAATTGCGGAATCTCGAGGCCCCTGGCAAAGTCGGCTTCGGTGTAGCCAAACAGAATCTGGGCCATGCGGTTCATGTAGGTGAGTCGTGGCGTGACGATATCAATCTCGAGGAGGGCTTCCGGCAGATAGTAGAGAAAATCATTGAACTGATCACGCAAGCTTTGCAACTCTTTGACCAACGGATCCATAGTCGTCATCTTGCCAGTCGGAGAACGGGTGGCGGTGAAGCCGGCTTGGCGGCGCATTCGGTTTCGCACGGCAGGAATTGGCGCTGATAATAAACATTCACCGGCAGGATTTCAAGGGGAATTCCTTGCCTGCCCGCCGGTGAGTGCGATCGCAGCCGAGTTGGTCAAGCACTGGACAGCGCGCCCAAGGATTCACAAGCTCCCGGCTGCTTGCCCCGAGAGAATCTCAAAGCAAGTCAACCCGGCAGGAATCGCTGCTGTGCTTCGCCGGCAAAGAGAAACTCGTACCGCGGCAGGGCAACCTCAACGCAGCAACAAGAGCTTGCGCGTCATCGTTTGCTCTCCGGCGGAGATTCGGCAGAAGAACACGCCGCTGCCGGCCGGCTCGCCCTGCGCGTTGCTGCCCAACCACGACAATGCGTGCGTGCCGGCGGATTGCCAGCCTTCGAACAAGCGCGCGACCTCACGGCCCTGCAGGTCATGAATGCTCACCCGCACCAGTGCCGGTTGCGGCAAATGATAGCGAATGTTCGTGGCCGGATTGAAGGGGTTCGGATAATTGGGGAACAGGATCAACGCCGCCGGGCCGTGATGCAGCTCAGGCTCGTGCACTCCGGTGAGACGGCCGTAGAACTCGTACACGTCCGCCGTGGTGAGCGGCTTGTGCGTGCGAAAAGTGAATTCATCACCCGGCGCCGGCGGGCGGTCACTGCTGGTGCCGGTGAACAACATCGACCAAGTCAGCCGGAGCGCGCTCTGGTCGACGGGTTCGACCAGAAAAATTTCGTCAAAAAGAGAGACAGATTGATCGGCGTCGTTATCCAGAAAGATAATTTCCACCGGCCGGTTGGCGGTGAGATTCTGCACCAGAAATTTCATGGGCACCGCGGCCGCGCCGTAGGCCGTGCTGGAAGTATCCACCACGTGATCGAAGAATTCCAGGCGATAGTCTGCCGGCTGGGGATAACCCTCCAATACTTCCGTTCCCAAGTCGATGCGCGGCACGGTGATGGCAACTTTCAGCGTGGATTGGCCTTTGGTGAAGCGCGTGCCCTCCAAATCGACCTCGGCGCGCGGATAGTCCTTGATCACCAGCCGCACGCCGTCGAACAGCGGCCCCTCGGAAGCGCCGTCAAGCTCGCCCGCTTTCTCCACCACGGTGACCTGGCGGTCACGATCGACGACGTGATAGAACTTCCGGCCGGCAAGCGTATCGAAGGTGACGCGATAGAGATGGCCGGTCAATTGCTCCGGGGCAACCACCTGAACCGTCACGCGGGCGCCGCTGTTGCCTGTCACGTGGGTCGCCACCGGCCCGCCGACGCGCGGTGTCAACTTCGCGAAGGGAAAGGTTTGAGCGAAGGCCGTGGTCTGGCCGTCGCCGGCTGCGACACGAATGACCGCCTGTGGCGAATTGGGCAGGCTGGTGAGATCAATCGCGCGCGATTGGCTGAGTGTATCCATCCTTGCCGTGAACGTGTCAAACTGGCTGAAGACCTGTCCGCCATCGGTGCTGTAAAACAAGTTGACCGTGAGCGGATTGTCTTCGGCATCTCCCAGCAGCAGCGCGAGCGTGAAGCGCTCCTGATCAAATACCTCGCCGGAGCGAAACTCGTCATTGCGAATTCGAACGAAGGGCGCGCCATTGCCTTGATTGTCGATGGTAAGATAACCGGAGCGATCCTGGCTATAGATGAAGCCACGATCGTTTTGCAGGAAGATTTTGAGAACACCGAACGCGCAGTCGGTCACTTCCACGGTGTTCCAAAGGTAGATTCCGTTATTCGGCAGGGCGCGGGCGATCAGCTCCCAGTCTTCTCCGGCATTGCTGCTGAACCAAATCTCCACGCTGTCAGCCGGATTGCCGGCCTGCCATTCCACCGGAACCAGGCCATGCCGGCGGCTGGCGTGCTTCAGATTCGTGAGCTGGAGGGCGCCGGGCGTCTGGCGGTATTTTTGAAACACCCACGGGAAGAGATGGGAATAGTCGTAGGATTCATCCCAAATCACGTGTCCGCCCTCGCCGTATTCGGTGTAGAGCAGGTTGGCATGACTGCGCACATGTTGGGAGATCGTACTGTCCGGCAGTCCGGTGCAATCGCGATCGCGGCAGTGAGTGTAGACCACCTCTTGTCCGGCCTGTTGCAGCGCCGTCATCATATCACGCGAAAAGCTGACCGGCACGGCGTCATCCCGCGTGCCGTGAAAATTCCAAATCGGCACGGCGGCAATCGTGGCGGCGCGCGCGGGATCGCCGCCGGCGCTCATCGGAATGGCAGCCGCGAAGCGCTTGGGGAAAAGCGTGATCAAATCCCACGTGGCAAATCCTCCCATCGACAAGCCGGTGACGTAGAGGCGATTGGCGTCGATGCTGAATTCCCGCTGCAGCGAATCGAGCAAGCTGCTGAGGGTCATCAGGTGATCATCCCAGCCCTGATTCAATGGGCATTGCGGGGCCACCACCAGGCAGGGATATTTGGTTTGATTGATCGGATCGGCCCACGCCGTCGCCAGGCGATAGGAACGAACCTGCGTGAAGTTGTCGGAGCCGCGTTCGCCCGAACCGTGCAAGGCCAACACCAGCGGATAGAGGCGCGTGGGCGTGTAATTGGCCGGGACAAACAAACGGTAAGGCAGACCACCGTCCGCGGCAGGATGGTGGCGCGGCTGGAACTTCGCGGCAATTTCATCCTGCGCGACCAAACGCGTGGCAAAAATGGCACTCAGGATAAAGACGACTACAGCTCGCTTTGACATGTTGCCCTCCCGGTGTGATTGCATTCAATGCGAAACAGTTCAACCGTACTCGATAGGACCAACGGGCACGGCTTTCTGGCTGTCATGAGAATCGGGAAGTAGAGACACGGCGAAGAGGGCGGCTCATGCCGCCAGCTCTGCTCGCGCGCAGCGACCGCGGCGAGGTTCACTTGCGGAGGCGGTGATCAGCCGAGGTTCGCGCTTCACGACACGGCATCGATTTTGGCGGCGAGCACGAAGTCTTTCCGGCTGATCCCGCCGGCGTCATGCGTCACCAAGTCGATGACGACACGGTTATAGACGTTTGACCATTCGGGGTGATGGTTCATGGCTTCGGCCAGCAGCGCCACGCGCGCCATGAAGCCGAATGCCTCCACAAAAGAGGGGAATTGAAAGGATTTGTGCAGCTTGCCGGCGGCAATCGTCCAGCCGGACAGCCTGGTGAGTTCCTGGTTGATCTCCGGCTCGGTGAGTTGGTGAACGGCAGCCATGGCAAAATCCTCCTCGCGAAATGAGTGGCAGGTGAACGCCGTGCTCGTGCTCTGACTTTCAGCGGTGTTAGAATAAAAAAATTCTGCTGCGGCGCAAGGCCAAAAAATCAGAAGGACGCAAACAGAAAGGGCGAAAGCAGGTTTGCTTTCGCCCGAGGCCAGCGAATGGAGTGTGCCGCCACGTGCCTGACCGAGGTGGGCCAGGCAGTGGCCGGGGTGAGGGGAATTCTATTTCAGCAACGTCATCACTTTGGTTTGACGCTCGAGCGCCGTGGTCACGGTGAAGGCGCCGTTGCTCACCTGCTCGCGAATCTCGAGGGCGTAGAGGTATTTGCCGCTGGGCAGCGCCTGGAAATCATTGTCCAAACCATTCCACACATGCCGGTGCAGGCCGGGCGACAGCACGCCGTCTTGCATGGTGCGCACCGCCTGGCCGAGCATGTTGTAGATGGTGAGCACGACATAACTTTCCTGCCGCAGGAAATAGCTGATCTCAGTCTGCACGTGGCCGGCATTCAGATTGAAGGGGTTGGGGAAATTCTGATGCAGCGTGAACAGCCGGGGTACACCATTGCTGGTGCCGCTGCGGTCGCCCTGCAAATCGTCCACGAAAACAAAGTACATGGTCAGGGCCACGTCGGTGCGGCCGCCTGCGGCCATATTGCCGCCCAACTGCACACGGCCGGGATAGTAATGCGCCTTCCAGATTTGCATCTGATCGGTCGGACCGTTGATGAGCACGGATTTGCTGACCCGGGTGAAATTGTCGGTCAGCCAGTTCGGCGCCGGCTCGCCGCGATTATCATAGGCAATGTAAACGTCCGCCTCGCGATTGAGATTGAATTCGAAGAAAGTGTTCGAGCGATCGCGCCGGTCGCGATAGGCAGTGCGGAACATCAGCAGCCCCTCGAATTTCTTCGGGACGCTGGTGAGGGTGTGGACGCGATCGATGTAAAGCCGTTTGCCGGCGCGCAACGTGTCGATTTGGTATTCCTTGCGCGACCAGGCGCTGATGGTGAGACTGCCGCCGGGAATCTGCCCCGGCGCGCTGAGGCGATAAGTCAGCACCACCGGTTGGGCCATGACATTGCCGTTGTTGGAAGCATCGGCGACGCCGCGCACCGTGACGGTGAAACTGTGATCGTGCCAGTGCAGCGAAGTGGCGAGCGTGACCTCCGTGCCCTCGTCGTTCAAACTCGCAGAATAGACCTGCACATTCTCCGAGATTCTGTAGTTGTCGGGATTGGTGGCCGTGGCCGCGCTGACCTTTTCATCAAACAAGACCGTCACCGCCAGCAGGTCAGCCGCCAAAATTGCCGCGAGGGCAGCCGGCGGATCGAGATCATTGGCGCGAAAGGTGTAGGCCATGACCGCGGAGCTGGTCATGGTGTTGGGCGCAGGCGCGCGGTCGGCGATGCCGAAGACCGTCAACGCGTAGGTCCTGCCGTCACTGTGGGCGCTGGTTTTGAGATGCACGCCGCGACCGTCCAGATGCAGCGTCGCGCCGTTGAGCGTGATGCCCTGGTTGATGCTGTAATTCGCGAGATTCTCCGCGCTCGCTTTGGTGACCGGCTCGTTGAAGCGCACCTCGACGGTGGTCTCGTCGTTGGCGCCGACGTACGTCACCACCGGTGCCTCGCGATCCACGCCCTGTTGTTCCAGGCGGTAGCGCACTTGCGTGGCGCTCAGGACATTGGCATTGGCCGAGGCATCGGTGATGCCGCTCACCGTCAGGGTGTAGTCGCGATCATAGACATGCGCGGCAGTGGTCAAGATGACTTCCGTGGCTTCCGCGTTCAAGCGTGCGGTTTGCACCTGGACGTTGTCCGAGATGCGATAATTCGACACCTGCTCGGCGGAGGCTTTGGTGACGCGTTCATCAAAGGTCACACTCAAAGTCGTCAGGTCGAGCAGCGCCGCGGCGAGCACGGCCGGCGCCTGCTGATCGTTGGCGCGATAGGTGTAGGCCAGCGTGGCCGCTTCCGGCATGACGTTGGGCGTGGCCGCCAGATCGGCGAGGTTGCGCACCGTGAGCTGATAGCCGGCGCCGTCCTGATGCGTGCTGGTCTTGAGATGCACGCCACGGTTGTCCGTGTGCCGCGCAATGCTGCTGATGGTGATGCCGCCGGTGATGGCATAGTTGTCGAGTTTTTCCGCGCTTGCCGCGGACACCGGCTCATCGAAGCGGACTTCCACGGTGGCGGCATCGACCGCGCCCACATAGGTGACGATGGGCGGCGCCTGGTCGAGGCCGGTGAAGGTGTAAGTTGCCGACACTGCCGGGTTGATGCTGTTGGGCGGCAGGGCAGCGTCGCTCACGTTTTGCACCGTAATCGTATAAGTCTTGCCGTTGCTGTGCTCCGAAGTTTCGAGAATGACGGTGCGATTGTCCGCCTGCAGCGTGGCGCGCGCAATCACAATTTGCTGGTCGATGCGGTAGTTGCCTTTGTTCTCGGCGCTCGCCTTGGTCACCGGCTCAGTGAACTCGACCGCGACGGTGGTTTGATCGAGCGCGCTCACCGCGCTGATTTGCGGCGGTGCCTGATCCGTCACGCTCACCTTGGCCGACACTTCCGCGGAATAACTGCTCTCGTTGCCGGCCTGGTCATAGGCCGTCACCACGAAGTAATACGTTTTGCCTTCTTCAAGATTATCGAAGGTTGTCACCAGCTTCAAACCTACATCGCGGGAACTGGCCGCGGTGTAAGTTTGCGCCGTGAGGCTGTAGTACACGCGATAGCCGGCGAGATCGGGTTCGCTGTTCGCGTCCCAGCTCACCGTGAGGCTGCCGGGCCACGCGGAAGAGAACAACAAGTTCGCGCAGAAAAAGAAGGGAAGAGATCGCGCCGCACGGCGCGAGGGTGGCGCCGCCGGCAATCGTTTCGCGCGCGCTGCCGGTGGCCTGCCCTCGGTGTGCGGCCGGGAAAACAATGCTACCCACACGGTGTGCAAGTCCTCCATAACAAAGCCATCATCCTAATCATCCTACTCCGGCGAAAACAATTCGCCGCCGCGCCCAAACGCAAAGCATATGCCATGCGCCGGCAGCAAAACAACGGCTTTTGATTCGCAAGCAATTAGCGGAAGGCAGGTTCAGCGCGGCGCGCAATCGCGCAGTGGAAATTACTTCGCAGTAATTCGAAAGCGTAAGGTTTGAAACGCAAAACGGGCGCGAGAAATCTCTCGCGCCCGTTTTGGATTTGCAATCACCATTGCGGAGTGTCAGGTGCAGATGCCACGTGCGGCGCGGGCATGCCGTCGCCTCAGGTATTCTTTTTCCAGGTGGGATGAGTGATGTTGTGGTAATTGATCTTGTAGTTGAGCGCGCGCGGCGAGATGCCGAGCAATTGCGCCGCGTCCTTCTGCACCCAATTGCGCAGCTCCAGCGCGCGCAGAATCGCTTCCTTCTCGATGACTTCGAGATTGAGCGTGTCGAGCGAGATCAAGTCGCCGTCGTTGGAGCGGCGCCGGTCTTTGCCACCCGCAGCAAAGTAGTCCTTGCCGGCCATCGACAAATCCTTGGGCTTGATCTCTTCGCTCTCCTCCGAAACCAGCACGGAACGCTCGACCAGGTTTTTGAGCTCGCGAATGTTGCCCGGCCAGTGATGGTTGGTGAGCAGATCCATGGTCTCGGCGGAAAAGCCCTTGGTCTTCTTGCGAATCTCGCGGGAGAATTTGCGGCGGAAGAATTCGGCAATCAGGGGAATGTCTTCGCGGCGTTTGCGCAACGGCGGGATGTGCAGCGTGACCACGTTGAGGCGGTAGTACAAATCCGCGCGGAAGTTGCCCATCTCGATCTCGGTCCACAAGTCTTTGTTGGTGGCCGCGATCACGCGCACATCCACCTCGATGGCGCGGTTGCCGCCCAGGCGGGTGAAGGTTTGATCCTGCAGCACGCGCAGAATCTTGGCCTGGGTGGAGAGGTGCATGTCGCCGATCTCATCGAGAAAGAGCGTGCCCTCGTGCGATTGCTCGAACTTGCCGATGCGGGTTTGATACGCGCCGGTGAAGGCGCCCTTCTCGTGGCCGAAAAGCTCGCTCTCCAACAGGTTCTCCGGCAGCGCCGCGCAATTCACTTTGACGTAGGGCTTCGCGGCGCGGTGGCTGATGAATTGGATCAAGCCGGCGATGAGTTCCTTGCCGGTGCCGGTTTCGCCCTGAATCAGAATGGTGGCGTTGCTCTTGGCCACTTTCTTGATCAAGGAAAAAATCTCCTTGATTTCGGGACTGCGACTGACCAGGGGGTAATGATAGTCGAAGCCGAAATTCTTGCCCCAGGAACTCTCCCCGTCCGGTGGCATGCTCTCCACCAGCTCCAGGTCCTTAACGTCTAGTTCTGTCACGATGCTCTCACCCGCTGGTTTGTCGCCGGCTGCCTCCGTCCTTGAGAGACAACTGGCTTCCCTTCTGCCGTGCTTCGCTTCGCGCAAGCAGGCAAGATCATGACGTTCGACCACCTTGTCGAACGATGCGATCGCTTCCAATTTTGGGTTGAGTTGGAGGGGAGTGAACTACCGATTGGCCGTGAACGATTGTGCTGATCGGAGCACTCGCATGCGACTCTACGCCGGATCGTCGCCGCCACCCCATCATCGCGCAGGCGGGCAGCGACAGGCTTCTGACAAGCCGCTTACATTTTGGCAATCTCCATACCACCAGGCGTTACGAATGTGTCGCGCCTTGCTGCGCCCAGCAGTGCCCGGAGATCTTGGGCAACGGCCGAATGGCCAAACTGTTTTTCAAGAGCTTACAGTTTCGAAATCGTTCCAAGTCGCAGAGAAGTGACAAAGATTCGTCTGCCTCGGCTAGCGCATATCACGTAATTCGAAGCTTTTACATGAACCGATTTCGAACAACTGTTTTGTAATGAGACACTCAAAATTACGATTTTGTACTCAACCGCAACCTGTATATAGTAGCGCCATCGCCAATCACATGCGGAAATGAAATTGCCGCTCCCGGCGCCGGCCGCGATTTCAAAATCGGCAAGGCTGCCGCGCCCCGCTCCTTGCAGGCTTGCACTCTCGTAAGAATTGGTCCCGTTGTCAAGGCGCCCTCACAGCCGGGGACGGGCCGCTGCGACATACCCCGTCATCTCCAGATAACCCCGGCCCGTGATTCGCCGGCCGGCCCGCGTGCCCGTTGCCGCGACGCATCCTTCCCAATAGATCACGCCGGTGGTGGCGCGCGTATCCAACTCCTGGTCCGCCACCGGCGTGGTTACGGTCAACTGATAGTCCCGGAACTGGAGTTGCCACGCGAGAGGATACTTCCCGCCGGATTTTCCGCTTCGCCACCAGCCGCCAGGAATCGCCTGGAATGCCTCGAACGAAATGCGCTCCGTTCCGCCGTCGGGCTGAATCAACGTGCCGGCAGAATAGCGGGAAATCGTGCCGTCCGCGCGGCGCAGGCGATAGAGCATGATCGCCGTGGCGTCCGACAGATGCAGGCTGAACCAATCCCATCCCACCGCCTCGCTGGAATCGACGCCGGTGAAGAATTCATGATCCATCCAGCTCACGCCGCTCACTTGCGAGGAATCCGCGCCCAGCGTCAATCGCCCATTCGTGCGGAGATTCGGCAGGGAATAGTAGTAGGAAGCTTCGCCCGGTTTCGGACCCTTTTGCGACAAGCCGCCGTTGCCCTGCAGAACCGGCGGCATGGTTGGTTCCAGCACGAAGGCAATGCTGCCGAAACTGCTGGTTGCCTGCAGATGCAGGCGGCCGTGCCTTGCTCTTGCCGACCAATCACCCACAAACACATTCAGGGAATCAACGCTGGCGCCGGCAAGCTGCAAGGCACCGCGTGCGACTTTTTGCTCGAAGTGGAATCTCTGCTGCGTCACCTCGGTAATGGCGAAATGGCCAACGTAGCCGTCGCGCAAAGCCCAAGCCGAGGGCCGGTTGCGGGGAGCGGGCGTGAGCGCGTTGCGAAAAATGGTGAATTGATAGCCGAATGCCCTGCCCTCGGCGCTCTGCAGATTGCCGGTGAAATACCACCATTCCGTGCGAAACTCCGGATGCTGGCCGTGATCACGCGGGAATTGCCAGGCACGCGGCGCGCTCGCCAGCGCGAAAGCGGCGGCGGCCTCCTGGCCTTGCTGCGAAGACGGCCGAGTTGACCAAGCGGTCGAAGCAAGCGCCACCATCCACGCCAGAACTCCCAGGATCGTCGACAAGTTTTTCGCCACGGCGAAATTCACTTTCGTGAGGTTGATTTGCGTTTGTGTTTGACCGGTGAGATAAAAAACGCCCGCCCCAATCTGGAGCGAGCGTTGGAAATATAATCGCCGGCGGCGAGGCAGTCAAATTCTATTTCGGGAAACTGCCATTCCAGCGACCGTTACTTGACCAACGTCATCCGCCGCGTCTCCGCAAACGTCGTTGTGCCGGAGGCATCCTGCGCCGTGAGACGATAGAGATAAACACCGGTGGCCACGGTTTGCCCGTTTTGATCGCGGCCGTCCCAAGTCAGCTCATGCCAGCCCTGCGCCATCTCGTTGTTTGCCAGCGTGCGCACCAGTTGGCCGGCGCTGTTGTAGATGTGCAACTGCACGCGGCCCGCTTGCGGCAAGGCGAATTTGATCACGGTGCTGGGATTGAACGGATTGGGATAATTTTGCGCCAATTCGTATGCCGTCACGACCGCGGCCGTTTCTTCCGATTCGCCGTCAATTGACTTGGGCAAATCGCCGGGCCCGGGCAGCGTGCCGGAGGAGAAATGATGCAGGAAGAAGACATCGCGCTTCACCTGCAAGGCTTTCGCGCAAATCGTGCCGCGGAATTGCGAATTGTTGGAGAGCACGACGGTGGCTGCAGGCGCGTTGATATTGCCCAACACATACGCCTCTTTGCCGATCGTCATGGTGGTGGTTTGTCGGGTGTTGAAAGTGACTTTGGTGCTGCCGGCCTCACCATCTGGCACGATTTGAATGGCGATGTCCTTGCCGAGCTGGAGATTGCTCACGACATTGACGGTAACCGGGCCGTTGCTGACATCGATCTCAATCACCGCTTCCTCGCCAAGGTATTTGAGCTGATTGAGATAGTAGTCGCCGCTGCTGAGCTTGAGCGTGCTCCAGCCGTTCATGGTGACGACGTTGTAGGAGCCGGGCGCCAGCGTGAGCGTACCGTTCTGCGGAATGGTTTTGCTGGCTCCGCCGGCGGTGTAGCTGAAAGAGGGCAGAGGCTGAGCGCTGATCGGCGCGCCGGAGATCGTTCCGCCCAACACCTGGGAGGTGGGATGCACCGAGACGATGCCGGCGGAATGGGCATAGCCGTCGATGGTGTTTTCCTTGCCGATGGTGATCTTGCCGACGGCCGTGAGATTGCCTTCGAACGCGGTGGGATCACCGCGCAGAAAGTCGATCTTGCCGTTGGAATGAATATCACCCTGGGAGGGAATCTGCTTGCTGCGTTCGATGACGACATAGTCGGCGAGGAAGACGAAGGGTTTGACAACGGCACCGCCGCAGGCCGGCAGTGTGAAAGTGCTCCAGGGTGAGAAATTCACCAGATCACTCACCACGTCGCCGGTACCGGAGGGATTGGAGGCATGAGCCGGGCCGCTGGCATCGCCCCACCAGTTGTCAATTGCATCCAGTGACACGGTCGAGGTGTTGTACACACCGTAGCTCGTCGTCGAACCGCCGCTGCCAAGAACGTTGTTGTCATAGATGCAATTGTCGTGAACGGAGACGTCCGTCAGGCTCTGGAAGAGGCCGCCGGAAGTAGGCGCCAGCAGGCGGATGCCATACGTGGCTCCGGTAATCTCATTGCCGCTGATGTCCCATTTCTTGGATTCCCCTGCAATCATCGCGGCGGCGCTCACATACAGGCCGTAATAATTCGCCGGCGCCGGATCGAAACTGCCGCCCAGCATCTTGTTCTCGGTAATGGCAAGGTCAGTGACAACGTCATTCGGATCGAATCCCATGGCGACGACGTAGTCCCTGAAAGTGTTGCGGTGAATGGTCACGAAGTCTGCCTGGTTGATCCAAATTGCCAGGCGTGAGCCATCAAAAGTATTTCCGGTGAACTCCCAGTAGGCAAAGGGATAATCGACGATGGAAATCCCGGTATCTCGAAACTCCAGGAATTCGCAATCCCGAATGATGGCGGGATCCGCCGGCGAAGCGCCGCACGAGCGAATCTCGATGCCACGATAGGCTGCCGTGCTGCTCGTGGCGGACCCGGAGGTCAGGCCGGAATTCCGGAACGTGATTCCCTCAATCACGGTGGCGGCGCCGGTGGCACAGCTCGTGCTGGCGCCGATCATCAGCAGAGGATTGCTGGTGCCACCTGAGCTCCTTTCGATGATGGTGGCGCCTGCCCCTGCCCCTCGCAGTGTAATACCCAGTTGTGGATTGGGAATGACGATGGACACACCCGGGTCCAACGTCACGGTCCCGGCTGCAATCTCGATGACGTCGCCCGGACTTGCTGCATTGATGGCATCTTGGATGTCACTGGCGGTGGCGGGCACGCTAACGGTCGCGGCCGTGGCCAGGAACGGCAGCACAAGGCTCAGTCCGATTGCCACAACAACCCGACCGCTTGCCTGTCTCACGCTACCCCAAAACCGTAGCCTGTCATACATTGCGCTTTTCTCCGTCTTTGGTTAGATACATTCTGCTCGCTGAAAACAAAGCTTCATTCCCACGCGCAGGACACGGGACAGTGGCGGGATGGGCACGCCCAAGTGGGAAGGATTGTGGTCACTCGGAACGGGCCTTCCCGCCACTCGCGCGGCGTCATGGCATGAACGCAGATTCTCTCCGATTTCAGCAGGTCAATTGACGCTATTTCACCAAAGTCATCCGCCGCGTTTCCGCAAACGTCATTGTGCCGGAGGCATCCTGCGCCGTGAGACGATAGAGATAAACACCGGTGGCCACGGTTTGCCCGTTTTGATCGCGGCCGTCCCAAGTCAGCTCATGCCAGCCCTGCGCCATCTCGTTGTTTGCCAGCGTGCGCACCAGTTGGCCGGCGCTGTTGTAGATGTGCAACTGCACGCGGCCCGCTTGCGGCAAGGCGAATTTGATCACGGTGCTGGGATTGAACGGATTGGGATAATTCTGCTGCAACTGATAACTGACCACTGCTGACTGGCCACTGGACATTTCTTCATCACCAACCGGTTTGGGCAACTGGCCCGGCCCCGGCAGACTGCCTGGCGAATCATGATGATAGAACAAACAGTCGCGCAGAACAGTGATTTCCCGCGCGCAGATCGAGCCGCGGAACTGCGTGTTGTTGCCGAGCACGACTTTGGCAGCGGGCGCCACGATGCTGCCGAGCACATAGCTTTCCTTGCCGATGGTCAGATCCGTGCTCTGCATGCTGTTGACTGTCACCTTCTTGCTGCCGGCTTCACCTTCCGGCGTCACGCGAAACTCGACATCTTTGTCGAAGAAGGCTTTGCCAACAACATTGATCGTGATCGCGCCCGCGCCGACGTCCAGGACGAGCACCACGTCATTTTTGATGATGAACTGATTGAAGTAGTAATCGCCCGCGGAGAGTTTGAGCGTGCCGAACTTGTTCACGGTGAGATTGCCGTAGGAGCCGGGCGCGAGCGTCAACGAGCCGCTCTTCGGGACATTGTAGTTCGGCCCGCCGGCGGAATAATCCAGCTCGGGCAAAGATTCCACATTCACCGCAGCGCCGGCAGTGGCAGTGCCGGTGATCGTGGAGCCGGCATCGACATGAATGGTGCCGCCGGCAGTGACCTCACCGGAAATCGTATTTTCGCTGCCGATGATGGCGACATTTCCGACCGCGGTGACGTTCACTTCATATGTGCTGGGATCACCGCGGCGAAAGACGACGTTCCCGTTGGAATGCAGGTCGCCCGCCGGCGGCGTCTGCTTGGTGCGCTCGATGGTGATGAGTTCATCGGCGAGAAAAACAAAGGGCTTCACCGTCGAGGTTTTGATCAGCGTGGCGTTGTCGATCGCCAGGAAGGCGAACTCATTGTTCGCGAACCAGCCGTAGCGATTGCCGCCGATCGTGCTGCCAATGATATCCGTCGGATCGCTCAGCACCCAGGTCTTGAGAGTCGTGCCGCCGGCATCGCTGATGCTCAGCTCACACGCCAACACGCCGCTGCCGGCATCATAGAATTTGTGCTGGAAGGTGTACCAGCCGGTGGCGGTGATGGCAAAAGGTTCGCGCCCCGGGTTCTTGGGAAACGAACTCGAGCGCGTGGCGTTGTTGCTCGCGCTGATGACAAAGCGCGGGCCGCTGCCGGTGCCATCGGTGTCGTTGTAGAAGCCGGCGTTGAACACGAAATCGCGGCGATGCGAGCCGGCCGGGAGGTTGATCGCGGAGGTGAAATCAAAGCGCGTGTCATTGGTGGAGGTGGCGCTCAAATTGAGGTAAATGTCGAGCTTGGTGATATAGCCCGCGGCGGGAAACTGCCCGCCGGCGGCGCAGGCAGTGGCAGCGCAGCCCGGCACGAAGCTGTAGCCGCCCCAGTTGGTGGCTGCGCTCGAGGCTTGTGTGCCTCCGACGCCGCTGCCCACGGCTTCCGCGTGAAAGCTGCCGGTCTTGGAGGTCACGCCGTTGTTGCCGGACGCCACGCGCGTGGCATTGAGCGCGCCACCGAAGATCGTCCAGCCGCTGTTGTCGGTTTCGAAGCCCTGCGTGTAGAACGTCTGCGCGAAAGCAGTACTGCATAACAGCAGAAAAGCGAAGGCGGACGCAAAGACTTTCTTCATTACCGCTTCTCCTTTGTTTGTGAACCTGGAGGAGCCTGCCCCTCCATGCCTCATGTTAAGAAATACCGGTCAGACCGCCGCGCCAAGCACAGATTTCAAGCAGTCCGGCTTGGCGCGCTCCACTACCGGCGTCGTTGAGAAATTGACCGGAGGAAGATCCTGGAAGCCCGCCCCATGTGACGCTGCACTCCGCGGCTTCGCGGCTCTCCTCCAGTCAAAAAAAGTTACTGCCGATGAATGACTGCATGCCCATGCCGTCAGGCCTCATTTCACGAACGTCATCCGCCGCGTTTCCGCAAACGTCATTGTGCCGGAGGCATCCTGCGCCGTGAGACGATAGAGATAAACACCGGTGGCCACGGTTTGCCCGTTTTGATCGCGGCCGTCCCAAGTCAGCTCATGCCAGCCCTGCGCCATCTCGTTGTTTGCCAGCGTGCGCACCAGTTGGCCGGCGCTGTTGTAGATGTGCAACTGCACGCGGCCCGCTTGCGGCAAGGCGAATTTGATCATGGTGCTGGGATTGAACGGATTGGGATAATTCTGTTGCAACTGATAACTGATCACTGCTGACTGGTCACTGGTGACGCTTTCTTCGCCCTCAGCGGCAGTCTTGGGAATCGCTCCCAGGCCGTGGAAACGCACGCGGGCATCTTTGTAGATCACGATACTCTTGGCGCAGATCGAGCCGAGAAAACCGGCATTGCTGCCCAGTTCCACCAGCGCATTGGGCGCGACCAGGGTGCCTTGATAACCACCATCGCTGCCCAGCACGACTTTCTTGATGCCGCTGTAATTGATCGTGAGCTTCCGGGAATCGCCGCCCACGATGATGATGTCGGTATTCTTGATGAAGTTGATCTGGCCGCAGACATTGATGGTCACCTCACCCGCCGAGACGTCGACGCGCAACCGGGAACGATCATCCAATTGCAGCGTTTTGACGGAATACACGCCGGCGGAGAGGTCGAGCTGCGCATTCTTGTCGGCGCGCAAAACATTGTAGTCGCCAGGCGCAACGTACTTCTGTCTGTTCTTCCCGGCGATGATGCTGCTCACGCCGCTGCAGGTGTAGGACAAGCTGGGCAGCTCGAGGGCGGCAACCGAGGCGCCTGGGGTGATGGTGCCTTCGACCGTGGCGGCCGCATCGACTCTAATCATGCCTCCAGCCGTGAGGTCACCCGGCGCGGAGATGGTGTTGTAGCGATTGACTGCGATATCGCCGACGGCAGTAGCGCTGCCGTTGTGCGTTCCCGGCCGCCCGTTCTCATACACAATGCAGCCGTTGGAATGCAGATCGCCCTCGACGGACAAGTAGTGATCGAGCTTGAGGAAGGTCTTGGCGAGCAGGACAAAGTCTGGCCATTGCTTCAGCGGCTGGCATTGCGCATTGATCGCCCACGGGCAATAGTCCACATTGCCGGTGACGGCATCGCCTGTGCCGTCGGCGTTAAGGGCCGCAAGCGTCTCGGCGCACGGCGGGACTTCCGTGGTGCCGGCGGGGTCGTAAGGGCCGCTGGCATCACCCCACCAGTTGAGCTCCGCATTGACGATCTCCGTCACATTGGTGGTATTGACCTGCACGCCGAAATTGGCGTTGCCGCTGAGGTCATTGCAGGTAAGACGCAGGCGTTGCGTGTCGATGACGTGGCGGTCAATGTTCACCCCGGCATCGCCGCAATTCCTGATGAGATTGCCCGTGATCTCAATGTCCTGGCCTTTGATATTGATGCCATAACGCGTCGAATTGCTCAGGTCATTGTTCGCGATGGTGACGAACGTGGTATTGCCATAGAATGAGACCGCGTCTTTGTTGCCGGTGAGCGTGTTTTCTGCCACCGTGAGATGAGCCAGCACACTGCCGCCGATGCCCCGGCCGGTGAAGCCGGTCACCGTGTTGCCGGTTAGGTTGGCGTTGCTGGTGTTGTTCATGAAAATTCCGGACTCATCGCCGGCGGGATTGGCGCCCAGGGTGATGACGTTATCCGCGATGGTGACCCCGTTAGCGGGACTGGGCTGCACCGTCACCCCTGCCTTGTTCACCACCATGCGATTGCGTTCAACCGTCAGGTTGTCGGCGCCCTTGCACAAAATGCCAAAATAGCCCGTGACGATGTTGTCTTGAATGGTGATGCCGTCATCCCAGCAACGCACGACCGCTTCATCGGCATAATGAAAAATCGGGCTGCCTTGCAGCGTGAATCCCGCCAGCGAGACATTGGTGACCCCGCTGGGTATTTCCACCAGTACGTTGGGATTGGCCAGCGGCAAGCCGGTGATGTCGATGATCGACTCTGCCGAGGGATCCGTGCGTGCGCCGGAGGCTGTCGGGTCGACACCATACTGCGCCCCGCGCAGGTCGAGGGATTTGTTGATCGTCACGCGTTCGTTGTATATCCCTGCGTCGGCCTGAATGACATCGCCGGGATTGGCGGCATTGACCGCGGCCATGATGGTTTGATAATGAGTTCCTTGCGTCAAATTATGCACGCGCGGCGGAGCCGGCGGCGTTAACGTGGCATAGCCGAGGGCCAGACTTCCATCCGGGGCGCCATAATCGGCGTCGTAGATGATCATCCAGTCCGCGTTCGGGTTCGAGTTGGGAACGACCCAGCACTCCTGTAAATCGTGTTCCGCGGTGGCAGAAAGTATTGGATTGGAAGCCGGACCGGTGGTACCGTCATGCCAGGTCCAATTGGCAGGATTGATGAAAGCTGCTTCCAGAGCTGCCGGCGCGAGGCTGGCTTGCGCTGCCGCGTTGATTGCCAGATAAAAATTATTGTCTCGTGGGTCGACGTGAACTTTGCCGTAGCCGCGATCGTATCCCAAATCAACGAAGCTTCCCGAGGGCGTCCAACCCGCGGTTACGCCGGAGGGCAATTCCAGCGGACCCCAACCTGGGCGACCACCGATACCGGCAAAGGCTTCCCACACATCGTCACCGTTGACGCTGCGCACGAGCATGGTTTGTGACTGGTTCGATTCGGCAAACGCATAGTAGGTCCCATTCAACTCGACCACATCATGGAAGCCGTAATAGACAAAGCCATGCGCATCCGTAAACGTGGCCGCGTTGGGAATGGTGAAGGTGCTGATCAGCGTCCAATTCACCAGGTCATTCGAGACATAGAACTTGTGCTGCGGGTTGTTGCCGACCGATCCCCAGGCGCGATAGGCGTAGGTCGTGCTGCTGATGGTAATCGGCCAGTCCTTGATCACGAAATGCGTTTCGGGAATAATGCTGGTCATGGTTGCCGCGGCAGGGAATCCGGTGGGACCGGTCGCCGTCGCAGCATAAGAAATTTGATTCCCGGCGGCGCGATCTTCAAAGAAGACGGTGAATGTGCCGTCCGCGCCAAAACCGCTGATGTAGCGCGGTTCGAATGAACCAGGCGCTGGATTGGCCAATGGCGCCGTGGGTGTTTGATCCGTTACCGTAACCGGGAATTGCGCATTGGCTGCGCTCAAGGCGGCGAGCAAAGCAGCCGCCACATACCACAGGCGAAATCTTTCGAGCTTCATGTCACATACCTTTCTTGCATCTACAACGCGCATTCGAACTGCGGAAAGCCAGTGCTCAGTGATCAGTGGTCAGTGATCACTGAGCACACAGCAGTCAGCAGAGATCACTTCATCAGAACGAGCTTGCGGTGAGCAGTATAAGAACCCGCCTTGATCACGTACAGATAAACGCCGCTGGCGAGGCGCGTGCCGTGGTCATCGGTGGCATCCCACATCACGTTGTGCCAGCCGGAATTCAACTGGCCTGAAACCAGCGTGCGCACACGCTGTCCCATGCTGTTGAAAACCGCCAAGGTCACTGGCCCCGCTTCCGGCAGAGCGAACCGGATCACGGTGCTGGGATTGAACGGATTGGGATAATTCTGCGCCAATTCGTATGCCGTCACCACCGCGGCCGTTTCTTCCGATTCGCCGTCAATTGACTTGGGCAAATCGCCGGGGCCGGGCAGCGTGCCGGAGGAGAAATGATGCAGGAAGAAGACATCGCGCTTCACCTGCAACGCCTTGGCACACAACCCGCCGCGGAATTGCGAGTTGTTGGAGAGCACGACGGTGGCCGCAGGCGCGTTGATATTGCCCAACACATACGCCTCTTTGCCGATCGTCATGGTGGTGGTTTGCCGGGTGTTGAAAGTAACTTTGGTGCTGCCGGCCTCACCATCGGGCACGATTTGAATGGCGATGTCCTTGCCGAGCTGAAGATTGCTCACGACGTTGACGGTAACCGGGCCGTTGCTGACATCGATCTCAATCACCGCTTCCTCGCCAAGGTATCTGAGCTGATTGAGATAGTAGTCGCCGCTGCTGAGCTTGAGCGTGCTCCAGCCGTTCATGGTGACGACGTTGTAGGAGCCGGGCGCCAGCGTGAGCGTACCGTTCTGCGGAATGGTTTTGCTAGCTCCGCCGGCGGTGTAGCTGAAAGTCGGCAGGGGCTGTGCGCTGATCGGCGCGCCGGAAAGCGTGCCGCCGAGCACTTTGGAGGTGGGATGCACCGAGACGATGCCGGCGGAATGGGCATAGCCGTCGATGGTGTTTTCCTTGCCGATGGTGATCTTGCCGACGGCCGTGAGATTGCCTTCGAACACGGTGGGATCACCGCGCAGAAAGTCGATCTTGCCGTTGGAATGAATATCGCCCTGGGAGGGAATCTGCTTGCTGCGTTCGATGGAGACGTAGTCGGCGAGGAAGACGAAATTGTGTGAGAGCGAACCGCCGCAACTGGCGTCCGTGCCCCAGGGCGCGAAGGTGACATTTTCGCTCACCGCGTCGCCGGAGCCGGGGCCGTTGCCGCTCGGGCCATTGCCCGCGCCCCACCAGTTGCCCACCGCATTGGCGTCAACGCCGGTGGAGTTGTAGAGGCCGTAGGCGGTGTTGCCGAAGATCTGGTTGCAATCGATGATATTCGCGTTCAGCGTGGCGCCGGCGTCTTTGTAAAGATAGATGCCATACTCCCAGTTGCTGACCGTGTTGGTGGTGGCGGTGAAATTCACCACATCGGTGCCCAGGGCATCCGCTTCGATGCCGACGCCGCCGGCGCTGCCGTCACTGTTCACCACATTTTGGTCCAACAAATAGGTGTAGGTCGCGGCCAGCGTGCTGCCGATTCCACCCTTGCCCAAGCTGACGCTGCTGCCGCCGTCTTCAAAGGGCGAAGGCGTCGTGCGCAACACGTCACCGGGATCGACCACCATGCCCCAGAAGCCCGGCGAGCCGGTGCCAACCGCGGTGGCGCTGACGCTGTTCTTCTGGTGGGTGCCGGAGCCGTTGATGTGGTAGATGCCGACCTGATTCTCGTTCAGCACATTCTCATCGGTGTTGGCATTCGAGCCGTAGAGCAGCATGCCGGTCGAGACATAGGTGAACGGTGTGTAGGAGTGGCCGTTGATGGTGTTGCGATTGATGGTGCCGGTGGCGCCGGCGCTCACCTGAATGCCGTTCTGCGCGATGAAAGTGACCGCGCCCGCGCCTGTCACGATGTTATCCTCGATGGTGGCATCCGAGCCGGTGTTGCTGACCACGATGCCGCCTTTTTGATAGCTGGCGACCTCGTTGTTCTTGATCGTTGCCGTGCCGCTGGTGGCGAAACTGGCCCGCCCCACCAGAATGCCGATGCCGTTCTGGCAGCCGCTGATGGGATTGTCACGAATATCGAGCACCTTGTTATCGTGAATGTTGGCATACGCAGTGCCGCGCACGAAAATGCCGGCGCCGATGCTGCCGCAGCCGGTCGGCCCGGGCCCGCTCACCGTGAAACCGTTGATTTCAGCATTCACGCCCGCGCCATTCACGTCGATCACGGTCGAGGCCGGATTGGAAGCCACGGGAATCGTCGCCGGCGCCTTGATCGTGGTCGTCGCCGCGCCCGCGCCGAGCAGGTGCAGTGATTTGGTGATGGTGACCTGTTCGACGTAGGTGCCGCTGATGACATTCACCGTTGCCGTTGCCGCATTCACGCCTTCCTGAATGCGTCCCACTGACCCGACTTGCGGGCTGTCATCATCCACATTCAGGTAGGCAAAATCGCCCTGAAAGCCGGCAGCCCCATCGGTATCGGTGGCGACATGCAGCCACGGCGTGTAATCCACTTTGCTACCGCCGTTGGCTCGGGCTTTCACCGAGCCGGCCACGTTCGTGCCCCACCAGTTGCCTGAGGCGTCGAGGGTGGAAGCGGCATTCTGTGAAATCACGAAGCCGTATCCCGAAAAACTGTTGTTGTTGATCACCGGCGTTGTCCCGAAACTGGCGAGATTGCCGACATAAAGCGCGGCCCAGGCCGCCCCGGTTTTCGCGAAGAAGTTGTTGGTGATCGTGGTCGCGCCGGTCACGGTGAACGCGCCGAACCAACCGCCGCTGAGGTCCATCTCTTCCCACGCATTGCCTTGCAGCGTTGCATTCTGCAGCGTCAGGCTGCCGGTGCGCGCGCCGCCGCCGAGCATGATGCCGCTTTCACCGTTGTTCTGAATGGTCACGCCGTCCAGCGTCAGGCTGGTGAATACCGTCGCAACTTGCACGATCGCCAAGCCCGTGCCTTTGTTGCCGGAAATGCTGCCGCCTGATACCGAGAACGAACCGATGGTCGAGGCGGTGGTGGTAAAGGCGATGCCGGCGAAGCCACTGGTGGTCGAGCCATCGAACGACGAGTTTTCAATTTCCACTGCGGCAATGTTGGCTTGCGCCAGGAACAGGCCGTGATGCCCGTTGTTCGCCACCTGGGTGTCGGCAATATCGAGCAGGGTGAGGTGGGCGTTGTTCGCAATGCCGATGCCGTTCTGGCCGTTGTTTTTGATTTGGCAATTGCTCACCGCCACGGTGCCGAAGGTGTCGTAGACGAGCAGAATGCCGTTTTGGGTGTTGTGGTGAAGGTTGGCGTTTTGGATGGTGAGATTACCGAAATTCGCAGGACCGCCAAAGCCGCGCACGCCGATGCTGAAATTCGTGATTTCCAGGCCATCGACCGTGACGTTGGCGGCATTGATCAACAAGCCGTTGCCGCTGCCGGCTCCCGCGAGAATCGCGCCGGCGCTGGCGAGAATCGTCAAGGTCTTGTTGACGGTTACGTTTTGACTGTAGGTTCCGGCGGCCACATTGATGATATCACCGGCGGCCGCGGCGTTGATGCCGGCCTGGATGGTCGCTTTGGGACCGTTGGTCCCGTCATAGACCGGTGCCAGACCATTATAACTGTCGCTGCCCGTCGTCGCGTTGACATAATAATCGGTAGCCCAGGCACTTCCAGTCATCAAGACGATCGCAATGCCAAGCAGTAGTCTTCTCATGATCATTCTCCTACACATGACACTGTTCCAACAAGTGATCTGTGCTGAGTGCAGGAGTTGGTGATCCCCATTCTCCAGTGGTGCGCTCTCCCTATCGCTCACCAGGCGAAAGGCCAACTCCCCAATCATCACAGCAAGCGGCTTTGCTCAACACGGCCCGCCGATTCCGCCTGCCAGTGCGTTTCGAAGGGCATATTGTCGAGCCACGAGACCCGTTCGTGCTGCGCAGTCTTTCCGGGCATCACCTCCTTGGTGGAATTTCGGCCGGTTTCAACCAGTGGGCATGCGGGCGGTGACGTTCGCTCCCGCGCTTCCGGCCGTTTGGGTACGCCGACGATTTCCAAGGGAAGCAAAACACCGCCGCCGGCGCGAATGGCCGGTCGCTAAGCAGAGCTCACAATGCGAGCAGGTGATCTATTGCGAGAAGATTTCTTTCAGAGTGGGGGAGTGTGAGCCAGGCGGGCCATGATCAAAAGTCGAAAGAGGAGGCCGCCGCAGCACTCCGAAGTTCGAATCGGAGTGTTGACCGTGGTGCCAACGCCTGGTTGTGAATCCCTCAAATGCAGCGCGGGAAGAATTATCTCCTCGAGCTGCTCAGCCCCAATAGCCCAAAGGCAGATTGCCAGCCATGGCCTTTGTGCAAACTTAGAACTGACCCTGGAATGTGTGAATAAGAATGGTGGGAGTACCCTGCCAGGAAAAGGCTTTCCTTGGCGCTTCCACTACAGCCTTTCGTTTGACGCTGGTGAAGACTGCCTCCACCGCCGAGGCCCGTCTTGTTTGAGCCGGCGGCCAACTTCACCAATTCGTCCCCGCGATGCCAATTACTACGATCACACAATTCCGTTTGCGGAGAGAATGTTCTGCCGATTCGGAAATGTTGCTTGCGGGCCGGGCGGCTTAGAAGGAGTAGGTCAAATCCATGGAAAAAAGCGTGTTGCGCGAATCGTTTGCCTCCCGCACCCGGCTGATTTCATTGTCAAAATTCGCAAAGGCGCCGAGTTGCCAACGGCGCGTCAAGGTCCACGACAGGAAAAACAGCAGAGAATGAATGTTGCGGTCAGAATAGGAATTGGAAATGATCAAGTTGCCGGAGGTGACGTTCGGATACGTCCGGTTTTCGAACGCATTACTCAAGCTCAGGAGAATCCCCGAAAGGCTCAGCAAATCCAGGCCGAGAGTGAGACCGTGGCTATAGTAGTCTTCAAAAACCAGGAAGCTCTCAGCGTCCGTGGCCGCGGGTTCACGTTCATGCCGGCGCAACAAGTAGAGATAACCCGCGCTGGCCTGCCAATTCGCCAGCAGCTTGAACTGAAACTGCGGGTTGAGACGCAACTCGAGAAAGTTGGGAGTGTATGGGTTGTCCAGCTCGGCGGGATACTGCCGCCAGGTGAATTCGCCCTCCAGCCGGATGGCAGTGGCGCTGCCGGTGGCCAGCCGCAGGTCGGCGCGCAAATACTCTTCCCGATGCGTGTTTTCGAAAGTACTGTCCGACAAGCCACGCGGGTAGACGCGCCGGCGCCAAAGGTTCTGCAGATAGAGCGAAGAGCCGCCGGCAGCCGTGGAAAAGAGCGAGCCCTCCAGCCGGTGCTCGAAATAGTCGTATTCGTCGAACGAGACATGGCGGCGCGCCAGATAGCCGTAGCGCGCCCGCAGCCGCGTTGCAATCCCCGCGGCAAAGGCGACGGCCAGCCCGGTTTCATTTTGCGAGTAGTTGCGCGAAAGCTCGTCTTCCCGGGCGTAGCGCCGCAACCGCAGCTCATCGTCAAGCTCCAGCTTGAGCCGCTGGTTGAGCGTCGCGCTGAGCAATACTTTTGCGTTGTTTTGCCAGTAGCGCAGATCGAAATCGCGCAAGTAGCGCGTGGTTTCAAAGCGGTTTTCCAGGCTCCCCGACAGCGTCGTGCTCAAGGCCCGCTGGCCGCGCAGTTCCACTTCGCCGCTGTTGTAATCGCGGCTGGTTTTGAGCAACGCCGCCGCCAGCACGCGCGACTGGCTGCCAATGTCGCGGCTCACACTCAGGCGCAGACCGGTGTAAGGATTGCCGGTGTTCTGCACAAACAGGCTCTCATCCTGAGCATAGCCGATTTCGAATTCTTGGCGCCAAAAATCCACGCCGACCAACGCCTCTGGCTGCCACCGCCACGCGATCTTGTCCTCTATTCCCTCCGCCTCCTTGTCCCCTTGGCTCCTTGCCTCTTTGGCACTTTGGCTCGCTGTCTCCTTGACCAGCACCTGTTCCTCCGGTGCGATCAGATCACCAGCCACTTCCAGCAGCAGCTTGGCGGTGACCCAGTCGCCTTGCGCAGCAAAGGACTCGGCATCCTGCAGCAGCTCCGCGACTTGTTTGGCGGCTGCCTGATCTTGCGGCCGGAGGAGCCAGCGCTGCAGCCGCAGCCGTGCAATCTCATAGTCGGCTGCTGCGCTCCAAGCTGCCAGCGCCGAGTCCGCGGCCAGTGCCGCGATGGAGTCTGCCGGGGAGGACGGAGAAGGTATCGTCTGGGCAGGCGCTGCCACGCTCGAGAGCACAACTCCGGCGCAGCAAGCGAGCAGGATCAATCGGACGAATCTTTCATCGCTGGAATGCGGCATGACTGCCTATACTTTCCACAGGCTTGTTGACTTCGGCGAACGGGAGTGCAGGAGGGTTTTGGCAGAAGCGACAGTGCGCCCCATGGAAAACGCGCGCCGGCCTGCGGTGATCGGGCTACGTTTCATTTTTTCAGCATGCGCAACAGCTCGATTTGTTGCACGGCGAGCCGGTCGACGCGCTCGTTGAACTCATGGCCGGCGTGGCCGCGCACCTTTTGCCATTTCACGTTGTGTTTGCTTACGAGCTGGTCAAGCGCCTGCCACAAGTCGGCGTTGGGCACGGGATCGCGTTTGTTCGGGCCGCGCTTCCAGCCGTTGCGTTTCCAGTTTGCCAGCCAGCCCTTTTCAAAGCTGTCGATGAGATAGGTGCTGTCCGAACAGATGACCACCTGGCACGGCCGCTTCAGTCGCTTGAGCGCCTCGATGACCGCGGTCAGCTCCATGCGGTTGTTGGTGGTAGCGGCGGCGTGGCCGGCGATCTCTTTTTCATGCCGGCCGTGCCGCAAGATGGCGGCCCACCCGCCCGGCCCGGGATTACCGGAGCAGGCGCCGTCGGTGTAGATTTCAACTGTGTCCATTGCGTCACGCCTTTTCCGTCGCCGTGCGCAGAGTGGCCAGGGCCTCGGTTGCGCTCGAGTTGGGCGCCACGCCGTAGTGGGCGGCGAGGATCCGGCCGTTTTCATCAATCACAAAATGGCTGCGGCGCAAACCCGAGAAGAGAAAGCGGCGCAGCGATTTCTTGTCCAACACGCCATAGGCCTCGGCGATGCGATAGTCGGCATCGACCAGCAGGGTGAACGGCAGGTTGTATTTGGTTTTGAATCTCACATGGCTGTCCCAGCCATCCGCGCTTACGCCCAGCACCACCGCGTTTTGCTCTTCGATTTCGAGGTGATGGTCGCGAAAGCCGCATGCTTGCGCGGTTCAGCCGGGGGTGTCGTCTTTGGGATAGAAATAGAGCACGACGCGCCGGCCGCGAAAATCGCTGAGCCTGACGCGGGTTTGGGCCTCGGTCAGCGCTTCGAACTCCGGCGCGAGGTCGCCGGGCTGCAAGGGATCCCTCATGCGTCTCCTCCTCCAAAATCTGCATGCGAAACGTCGTGGATTTTGCTATCTTGGCAGGCCCAATGTAGCATGCAATCCGGAAAACCCCAAGCTGAATTTGCGGATGCCGCAAAATGATTACGCCCTTGCTCGATCCCGCGCAACACCAGGAAAGCGTCGGGCATTTTCGTGCGCATTTTCGCCTCGCCGCCGGCCCGCCGAGCCTGGCGCACTTGCGCGAGCTGCTCGGCCATTTCGGCAATCTGCCGTATGAAAATCTGAGCAAGATCATCAAGTTCAACCGCCACGGCCAGGACTTCGAGAAACGCCTGCGCCTGCCGGAAGAAGTGATGCATGATCATGCCCGCTCGCAACTGGGCGGCACATGCTTTTCCCTG
This sequence comes from bacterium, assembly GCA_023150945.1. Taxonomy (NCBI): domain Bacteria; species bacterium. Next base: position 692,888 of record JAKLJX010000001.1, read on the forward strand.
ACGTTCTTCCTGCACACGATCTTGTGGCACAGTGGCTTTGCCAGTTACATCGTCATGGCTGACATGCGCGCCGGTGCCAATCTGCATTGCGCCTTGATCGTATTCGTGGACGGGGTCAAATACCTGGTTGATCCGGGCTACGTGCTGCGCACGCCGATGGCGCTCGATCCGGCCAGGCCGCGCCTCTATCACAATGACTTCACCGGCGTGGAATTGCGCCTGGCGCCGGCCGCGGCCGGTTATGATCTCTTCACCTTCAACCGTGAGGAAGTGAAGTGGCGTTACCGCTTTGTCGACCGGCCCACGCCGCTGCCGGAGTTTCTCGAACATTGGCAGGCCTCATTCCAGCGCAACAGCATGCACGGCTTGTGCCTCACGCGCGTGCAAGCGGGTGAGCTGATCTTCATTCACAAGCACCATCTGCGCATCACCGCGCTGGCCGGCAAGCGTAATGTCAACCTCAAGCGCAATTATCACGCTGCGATTCACGAGCTTTTCGGCATTGCGCCGGAATTGGTGGAGCAAGCCCAGGCCGCGCTGCAGGCTAACCTGCAACGGGAACGGGAAACCGGCATTTTTCCCTTGCAACAGGAATGACAAAAGGCAATTGGCAATCCCGCCGGCAGCATCGGCGTCTGCCGCATTCAGGAGAGGACGTTGCAGTGGGGAAGGGGACGATTAAGTGAGTGAAGAATGAGTTGGGAAGCGATGGGGCCCAAAACAAAATCTCCCTTCTCACGGCAGCGGCAAACCGGGTTGCCACTGCCACGCGAAGGGAGGGTAGAGAGATGAAAAGGTATAGAACCTTTCAGCCTATTAGACTCCAAAACTGCGGCGAAGTTCACATGAATTTTAAAAAAATTCAGTCGGCAGTCGTCTTGCTCGCCGAGAGCAAGTGCGAGAGACCGGCTGCCAGTTCTTCCCGGGTAGTCGGCGTCTTCAAATCGATCTCAAAAAGCTGGTAGCTGCCGGAGCGGTTCGAAGTGAAGATTATCTTGCTGCCCTGCCGCTGCAGACAGGGGAACGTGTCCATCGCCGGATGCGCCGTGAGGCGCTCGGTTTGCCCTGACTCACGGCGGTGTATGTAGAGATCGAAGTTGTTTTGATTCTTCTCGAAGTAAACCAGCCACTTGCCATCATCCGAGCACTGCGGACTGCCTTTGGGTCCGCCTTCGAAAAGCAGACGGTGGCCGCTTGTTTCCCGCACGCCTTGCTCATAGATTTCAAAATCACCGTTGACGTTGTTGATGTAATAGATCATGTCTCCGGCGAGATTGACGAATGGAGCAGACTTGTCGCCAAACCCGTGGGTGAAGCGTTGGAGCGAAGAATCGGCGAGCGCATAGATGAAAAGATCGCTCTGGCGGCCGCCGTAATCGAGATCGCGCTGGTCATCACGGTCGGATACAAAAACCAGCCAGCCGCCCTTGGGAGAATGTACCGGGTTCCAGTTGTCGTATTTGTTCGCGACCAGGCGCTTGACTCGGCTGCCGTCGGCTGCGTTCATCTGATAAAGGCTGCGCTGCTTTTCGCCGGAGTTCTGTTTTCCCGAGGCCCCGCGCGTACTGGCGAACACGATTAACCGGCCATCGGGCGAAAAATCGGGAGACAAATCATCGCCGGGATCATAAGTGAGCCGCACCGCGTTGGCGCCCTCCACCGGCATGCGGTAAATCTCCCAATTGCCATCACGATTGGATTGAAAGACGATTTCGTTGCCGGCAAGTGAATAACGCCCTTTGATGTTGTCGCCTGGCCCATAGGTGATTTGGCGAGTCGAGTAGGGCATGCCCACGGTCGCGGCGATCAGAGGGACGAAAGGCGCGGATTCCGGCGCGTTCAAGACGTCCAAGAAGCCGCTGAGCGCCGGCGTCTTTTGGCCCTGCTGATAGAGGGCCGCTGCACGGCCGAACTTGGCCGGCAGCAAAGCCGGGCGCTGGAGCAGCGCAGAGTCGAATTGCGCCACCGCCTCGTCGAATTTCCGCAGCCGGATGAGCTCTTCACCCAACGCCACGCGCGCTTCGGCATCCGTGGGGTTCTTGAGCACACGCTTGCGCAACGATGCAACTTCTTCACCTTTGCCGCTCGGGCGCGCCGGCGCGCTCACCTGGCGGGCGCCGCCACCGCAACCAACGACGATCATCAAAGCCAGCAACAGCCATGTGAGTTTCATGCAGACCTGCCTCCTGCAGTGGGTTGAGACGACAACACGAGACCCCGTTCGGTCAAGCTCACAACACAGCCTTATGATATACCCAACGTTGTTGCTTTTGCGGACTGCTCCGCCGCATCAAAGCTGTTGCAACTTTGGGAAATTCGTTTAACTTTCCCGCATGTCTGAACTCGCTGCGGCGCAACGCCACCTCCGCCGCGCCGATCCGGTGCTGGCGCAAATCATCGACCGTTGCGGCAGCTGCACGTTGCAGCCGGACCGGCGGTATTTCGCCTCGCTGGTGGAAGCCATTCTCTCCCAGCAGCTTTCGGTCAAGGCGGCGGCCACGATTCACGCCCGCTTCAAAGACCTTTTGGGCGGCCAGGTTGAATCAGCCGGCATCCTGCAATTGACCGATGCCCAAATTCGCGCCGCCGGCATTTCCCGCCAGAAGATGGGCTACCTGCGCGATCTTTCCACCAAGTGGCAGGATGGTCTGCTGCACGGCCGCCGGCTCGCGCGCCTCACCGATGACGAGGTGATCGCCGCGCTGACCCAGGTGAAAGGCATCGGCCGCTGGACCGCGGAGATGTTCCTCATCTTTTCGCTCGGCCGCCTGGACGTGTTGCCGGTTGACGATCTCGGCTTCCGCAATGCCGTCAAGAAAGCCTATCGTCTGCGCAAACTACCTGAGGCCAAGCGCCTGCAGCAGATTGCCGAGAACTGGCGCCCCTATCGCAGCGTGGCAACCTGGTATCTGTGGCAAAGTCTCGATAACAAACCTCGCTAGGCGGTTCACCCCCAAATCGACCGAACCCGATGGACTTCGTTGGCAAACTGATTCAACCGATTCTCTATACCTTCCTGCTCATCTTGTTTATCGGATTGCTCTCCGAACAGACGCATTTCAGCGGCAACCTCATGCTGTGGGGATTCGCGCTCGCGATGGCGGCGCGATGGCTGGCGGAAAGCTTGTTGCCCGGCGCAGAGGTTTTCAGAAACCGCCACCATCAAAGCGAGCATGCCCGCTGGCTGCTCTGGGCGGTGGGGCTGAGTTTCCTTACCAACCTGGTGCTGCCCATCGCCGATTATCGCTACCGCGGGGAATGGAGCTGGACCAGTCCGTTTGCGCGCGACCAGTGGTGGAGCTGGATCGGGCTGCTCATCCTGGTGGCAGGCGTGGCCGTGCGCATTCAAGCTCTGCGGCAATACGTGCCGCCCAAACCTGCGCCTCTCACCCCGGCCAAACGCAGACAGAAGAAAGAGAGCGAGCCGGAGGTCGTCGCGCTTGAACTCGCGGAAACGAAGCTGTTTCATCTCTTCGATCTCGGCGCGGCCATTGCCTATCTGGGCATTGCGCTGCTTTGCAGCAGCCTGTGGGCGCTGGTGTTTTGGGTGGTGTTGATTCTGCCCACCGCGATTTATCGCATTCACAAAGTGCGCGTGACAACTTCACCGCCGGCCGACAAAGTGATGGCATGATCCCAACTTCCCCGGAAAACAAAAAGGGAGCTCACTTGAGCTCCCTTTTTTTTTGTGCCGGTTGCAGCATTCGCCGGTTGAGTTCAAATCTCGCCGTGCGGCCGGCGCTGCGCAAACTTCTCATCCCAGATGAACAGCTTCTGCTCGCGCAGCTTGTTGAAGAACTGCTCGCTCAACTCGCCGTGCATCACCATCTTGTTGTCCTTCTGCTCGATGGCAATGCTGTTCAACGCATCGACGGTGGGGCGGTCGGCGGCCACCGAGAGTTTCGCTGCCGCCAGCCCGCCGCGCAGCGCCTCCGTCAACAGCTTGCTGGTCTCCGCCTTGCCGCATTCCACCTGGCCTTCGAACGCGAGGCCTTTGTCCACGCGCGCAGAGAAGGCGACGGCATTGATGTCTTCGGCTTTGGGGAAGTTGTGGCGCAGCTCGGCCGGCAGGTGATGCGACTTCTTCATCTCCTCGGTCAGCTCCAGCGCAAACCAGAATTGATCGCCGTAGCGCAGTTTCCGTTGCAGCGCGGCCAGCATCGCGGGCTTGATCCCGCGGCTTTCGGGCTTCTCATTTTGCAGCAGCGCCGTTAACCACTCGCGCTCTCCCACATAGAGGGTCGTGGAATCGGCAAAGCAAAATGCCATGTCGCCGTCCTTCTCGTGCGGGATATAGAGCGTGTAGGCGCCCACGGTTTCCTCCCGCCAGGGTGATTCGGCATGTTCCTCCGCGGCCTTCTGCTTGACATAATCCCGCAAGCGTTGCTCATCGAACCTGCCGCGCACGATCGCGCCAAAGCGGCGCGCGGAATCCGGCAGCGGCGCGGCGCCGACTAGCACGGTGTGAACGTCGCGGCGGGGATCGAAGCCGGTGGCGGCTTTGAATTCGGCGAAATCCCGGTCATGCACTTCGCGCTGCATGTGTTTTTCCAATTGCTGCAACACCTCTTCAGCGAGCGGCGAATGTGTGACTTTGTCGACATCGCAATAGAAAACCATGTGGCTGGCGGCCGGCAGGCGTTGCAGGTCGGCGCGCGCGGCGCTCGCCAGCTCCGTCTGGCCGCGCTGACACGCCAGGCTCACGAGCATGGCCAGCAGCAAGAACGGCATGATTTTTCGCATACGGACTTCTCCCTAAAAATTCTTGCGTTTGAATGAGTAGACGGCCAATCCGAAAAAGAACAGGCCGATTGCCAGGGAATGCCACAAGGGTATCCAACTCGCCACTTTCTGTCCCATCACCGTCTCCGTCACCATCTTGCCGAGCTCGAAGGTGCGCGGCGTGATGTAGTAAAGTCCGTCCAGCATCATTTGGTAGATCTTCTGCGACAGCAGCGCATAGATCTCATTGCGCTTAAACAGGAAGGGGCTGAAAAAAGTGATGAGATAGGCGCCCATGATGGTGACGGCGGAATTCTGCAGCGTCACCCCGAGAAAAACCATGAAGCCATAGAGCACGGCAAACGTCGCGGTGATCATCACGCCGCTCAACAGGAACGGCCAGTGCCACATGCCGGTCTTGAGCGAGAGAATCAGCCAGGCGCCGCCGATCAGGTAGAATACGTTGAAGGTCACGATTGTCAGCGCGCCCAGGAAGCGGCCGAACAACAGCTTCTCGCGGGAAATCGGTTTGGCCAGCAGCCAGTCGATGTTGCCCTTCTCCAGCATGTTGGGCACCAGGCTGGCCGTGGCAAAGATCGAGAAGAACAAGCCGCCGGTGAACAGCGCGCCTGCCAGCACCGACTCGATCCCGATCACGAATTTCTCGACGGTGACGTCGATGCCCTCCGCCTCCTTGCCGAACAGCGACAGCGAAGCAATGGCGCCGTCAACGGCATCGACATTGAGCGCCAACAGCATGATCGCCAGCACGATCGAAGACACGATGAAGAAGCCGATGAAGGTCTTGCGCGCCAGCGATTCCCGAAACGTGTAATAACACACCGCCCACAGCTCGTTCATACTTTTTTCTCCTGCGCTTTCGGTTCGCCCGCCGCGAAGACAGTGTTGAAGTCGGTCAGGCTCGCACCTTGAATGGTCTGGAAGAAACTCTCTTCCAGCGATTGCCGGTGCGGGATGATCGCCTCGATCAGGGTGTGATGCCGGCGCAGCAGATCGATGATCTCATTCAAGGGCTCCGGCCCGGAGACGACGAGATCGAGATGGCCGTTGTTGGTCTCGGCCAGCGCGGCCTTGGTGCGAATCTGCTGGAGCAAGTCCGCGTCCTTCACCGCGGCATGCAGGCGATAGCGCTGATCCGAGGTCGTCAGCTCGTGCACCGTGCCCTGCCGCAGCAGCATGCCCTGATGGAGAATCGCCACCTCGTCGCAAATCATTTCGACTTCCGACAGCAAGTGGGAATTGATGAAAATGGTTTTGCCCTGCGCCTTGAGCTCGAGCAGCAGGTCGCGAATTTCCTTGCGGCCGATGGGATCCACGCCGTCGGTCGGCTCATCGAGAATGATCAGTTCGGGATCGTGCAGCAGCGCCTGCGCGATGCCCAGCCGTTGCAGCATGCCCTTGCTGTATTTTTTCGTGCGGGTATTGCGCCACTCCCACATTTTCACCCGCTTGAGCAGCAGCTCGGCGCGCTGCTGGCGCGCGGCCTTGCTGGCCATGCCGCTCAACCGGCCGCAGTAATCGAGCAGCGCCACGCCGCTGAGGAATTCGGGGAAACGATGATTCTCGGGCAGGTAGCCGACGCGCGCGCGGCTGGCGGGATTGGCGACCGGTATCGCGAAAAGCGAAGCCTCGCCGCTGTCCGGCCGCTGCAAACCGAGCAGGATTTTGATGAAGGTGGTCTTGCCCGCGCCATTGGGGCCGAGCAAGCCGAAAATCTTGCCGGACTCCACGCGCACGCTGACATTTTGCAGTGCCTTGACTCGGCCGCGATTGAAGGACCGGCTCAAATGCTGCGTTGCGATGATGAGTGACATGCCAACTCCTTTTTGACCCGGAGCTTGTACGGCCAGCAGCAAGGATTGGTTACACCCAGGTTGCGCGGGCCAGATGTGAAGTTGGTTGCGGGATGGTGTGAGAATGAATCGAATTCAACCAGACGGATCAAAGTGCAGTGCCGCATCCTTCGCAGGATTCGTTTGTCTGACGCTTTGCGACAGGGCCGCAATAGGCAAATAGTGTCCGTCCGCAATCGTCAGTTTTTGAAGAATGTTCCTGCAACGGCCTGGCCGTTGCATCGAATTTCTTGGCGTTTCCAGTACATTCGAGGTTTCAGAAACCTCGGCACAGCCGAGTTTGAACATTTTCGGACGGGCACTAAATAAGGTGGGAAAGCGTTAGGCGGACAAATCATCCGGCGCGAGCGCAAGGCCTTCACGCGCGGGCAGGGAAGGGCGGGACTTCGTTTGCACATACGCGGTTTTGATCTTGCGCAAGCCGTAGGCAATGAGCAGCAGCGCGCCCGGCAGCAACATCACCAGCACGAGCAGCCAGTCCGGCGTGCCCAACAAAGCGCCGACCCACACCAGCGCGGCAAAGCGAAAGGCGCGGCCGAGCACGCCGGCCAGCGCGAAATGATACTTGTTGTATTTCACCGCGATGGCATACAGCCGCAGCGGCTCCGAGGAGATCGGCAGGAAAGCAGCAATGGCAACAATGGAGAAAGGGTATTTGGCGAAGCCCGCGAACAGTCTGGCAATGAGCTTGACGTTTTTGACATCGAGCATCTTGCCGCGCCGCACGATGAGATCATAGATGAAATATTCCAACAGGAAGGCAAAGAAAGTAGCGGCGGCAGCGACCGCCACGACCGCGACCCCGCTGGTCGATTGGCTCGCCAGCAGGATCAACACGTTGACCGGCACCGGAAAGAACGCGGTGGCCACGCTTACCAGGGCAAACAATATCGGCAGGCCATAGAAGCGTTCAGTGAAGACGCCGGCGCGCGCCAGCAGAATCAACAGCCCCCACGCCATGATGACGGGTGCCGCTCGCAGGATCTGGGGGTTCAATCGCATTTTGCCTTCGTCTGCCTCGCCGTGAATGTTGGGAAAAGATCGGGCGAAGATACGAAAGCATTTTTTCATTTTCTAACAGGATTTTGTGTGGCGGTGAAATCGGTTGGCCTTTCACCGCAGCAGGACGAGCTTCCTGCTCTGCGAAAAGCCTTGCGCCTGCAGGCGATACACGTAAACGCCGCTGGGCAGATCCTGCGCCTGCCATTGCACGCGGTGTTCGCCGGCTGCACATTGCTCATTTGTGAGCGTCGCGATTTCTTCGCCGAGCAGGTTGTAGATTTTGAGCGTGACGAAGCCAGCTCGAGGAAGCGAGAAGCTGATGGCGGTCGAGGGGTTGAAGGGGTTGGGGTGGTTTTGTTCCAACGTTAGTTCGGACAATCGCACCGGTTCATTTGCCGTAACTTTGGAGCTCATCCCTCTTGTGCGCCAAAAAATGAGCGAGCCATCACTCATGCCGGCGGCAAGATGCTTGGAGTCAGGCGAAATTGCGAACGTAGCCGTGCCGGCAGGATATGCTTCCTTGTAGTCTTCCTCCGCCCCGGTCTCGACTTTCCACACGCGGATGGTGCCGTCCGACAGGGGGCCAACGAGATACTCGCCATCGCGAGAGAAGGAAATCTGCCCGACCGGCGGCGCATGAAATAGCCGGAAAGGATCCCCGGATGAGACTTTGTACACACGAATCAACGTGTATCCTGATTCATCCCCTATGCCTCCCTGATCGTCCAGCAATGCCAGATACCGATGGTCGGAGGAAAGGGCCGCTGCCACCGCGGCGCCGTCCGGCACTTCGATTTCGTTCAGAAGACCGCCGCTTGCAACTTCCCAAGTCTTGATTCTCTTGTCACCGCCGAAGGAAATCAGTTGGCTGCCATCGGCTGAAAACGAAAACGCCAGGACGCCGTTCAGATGGCCTGCCAGGGTGCGCACGATAACGTTGTCAGTGTGTATGCCCCACAGCTTGATCATGCCGTTCACCTCGGCCGCGAGGAGTTGCTCATCTGGTGAGAACGCCAGCAGATTTCCCACTTCACCCAGTGGAACGGTCATCTCCTTCAGATAGAGTCCGCTGGTCACTTCCCAAAGCGTGAGCGAGTTGTACTTCCGGCCGGCAATGAACCGGCCGAGCGGTGAGAAGGCGAATGAATCATAGGAATTCAGCGAGGCCGCAAAGGTGCGCACCAGATCTCCGGTGGCAACGTCCCACAGTTTGATGGGTTCGTTCCACACGCTGGCGGTTGAAGCGAGATACCGGCCATCAGGGGTGAAGCCGACAGCATTGACGCTATGTGGGTGAGGGGTGATCGTTTTGATCGCATTGCCCGTGGCGGGACGCCATAGTTTCATCGTATGATTCTCGTTCACCGCCACGACCTGATCGCCCTCGGACGAGAGTGCCGCCAGGCTGAATCTCTCGTTGGTGTTTTGTCCCTCGATCAGACAAAACAAATTGCCGTTCGCGACTTCCCATATGCCGATCCGGTCGCCGCGATCACCAAAGGCATTCTCGTCATAGGGCGCGAATGCCATGAGGAAGTTGCCATTTGCCGCAAATGACAGCGCCCCCTTCAGGTTGGCGATCTCGGCGAAGTCCCTGACCAGGACGGCATTCGAAACCTGCAGCAGCTTTATTCTCTTTTCTCCTCTGCTGATTGCAGCCAGATACCGGCCATCCGGCGAGAAAGCCGGAGAGAGCCAGCCGCCAGAGGTTGCCGATGCCCAGACTGCTGTCCCTCCCGCGATTTCCCACAAGCGCATCACATTGTCACTTCCCTGGGCGAGCACGAACTGGCCATTGGGGGAAAAGCAGGCAGAGTAGACCGTAGCGCCAGGTGAGGTGAAACTCCGGAGCAGGTTGCCGGTGGACACCTCCCAGAGTTTCACGGTGGAGTCAGCGTAGGTGAGAATCAAGCCCAGGTCAGGCGAGAATTGGAATGCCGATGGCACAGCGGGAAAGCTGTGCAGGAGATCCCAGGACGCAGTCACCAGGATTCTGAAGGCGGACCCCTCACGCACTGCTACAGATTGACTGTCGGAAGAGAACGCAACAATGGGGAATCCCACCTCCAGGATCTTGACCAGATTCCCGGAGCCGGTATGCCAGTACTTCAGTCTGCCGCCGGCATTGAGGATGACATGCTCACCGTCGCGCGAGTAGGATAGCGCGGCCGGGAGAATGTTATTGCCCGGATTGATTCCCCCCTTGATCCAAATCGCCTCCTGAAACTGGCAGAAAGCAGCACTGCAAATCACAAGCAGCATCACCCAGCCATAACCAAGGCCTTTCGCAATCATTTCTACTCCTGTGGCTTCTTGAGGTGTGAACGCATATTGAACGCTGACATAAGGATTTCGTTGCCGACTAACGATGGCGATACCTTGCCAGATCAGGCCTCAGTAAGCGCAGCGGTGAAGCCCATCACAGCGCAGGCAGTGAATGCTGGAACAGAACTCTGCGCGACTCCACCCGGAGAAGAATAGGCAGCTTGGTCATTTCACTACCGCACCAGCATCATCCGCTTTGCCACCTCCACCTGGCCGGCCTGCAGGCGATAGATGTAGATTCCGCTCGGCACCTCGTGCCCGCGCAGATCTTTGCCATTCCATACGACTTCATAGCGTCCCGGTGCGGCTTCGCGGTCGAACAGCACCGCCACCAGCCGGCCGAGCAGGTTGTAGATTTTGAGCGTGACGAAGCCAGCTCGAGGAAGCGAGAAGCTGATGGCGGTCGAGCGGTTGAAGGGGTTGGGGTGGTTTTGATGGAGCATGAACTGGAGCGGGACAAAATTCACATCTAATGCAACCAGAGTCCTCACGCTTCCTGGTTGCCAAGTGAGGCCTCCGTCAACTGTGATGAGGATTGTAGAACCATTGCCGACGACACAAGCCGTATCTGCTGACAGCGCTGCAATCTCATTCAAATCTACGGAAGCGCCGGAAATTTGCATTGTCCAAGTTTCACCACCGTCAAGTGTGTGCAAGATTGTCCCATGGTTTCCTACCGCCCATCCCACCCGTGAATCCACAAAGGCAATATCGAACAGGCTCCGTGGGAGCGGCGTCGTTTGAGCACGCCAGTTTTCGCCGTCGCGGGTATGCAGAATCAAGCCTCTGTCTCCGCACGCCCAGCCCGATATGGAATCCACAAAACCGACTGCGTATAGCGTGCGATCCAGCTCCTCGTCAAGATATTGGAGATGCCATTGCGCATTCGAGGCAATGCTGTTGGAATAGACGGCGCCGCGAAGAGTTCTCGACACTCGCTCGATCTGCGTACCGACTGCCCACATGCGGCTTTCTCCGACAACGGCCAGATCGAAGAGGCCTCCTTCTTGATCAAAGACTGACTGTATTGTGGCGAGAATGTCGGAGGTATCGGCAAGCAAGATCGCACCATGAAGCAAATCGGGTTCAATGATGCAACGAGAGTTGTTAACGAAAGCGATTCTATTCATAAAGACGGTGATTCTCACGAAAGAGCTCAGAGAGCAGAAATGCCAAAATTCCTCGAAGACCGGATTCCACGAGAGTCCGGCATCTGCTGTATGAAGCAGGTCACGAAGCGTCACCGCAAAACCTGTGTTTCGATTGACAAAATCGAGGTCCCGTAGATAAGAGTTCGTTCGACTTCGTTCTGTCCACGTCATACCTCTGTCTTCGGTAGAATAGACTTGTCCGCTTTCCGAGGCAATCCAACCGAGGCGGTTATCATAAAAAACGATGGCTATAAGATCACTTTGACTCTCTTGCGCAAATGCACGCAAGCCAAGCATGCCCATGAAGGTGACCAGATTGATGAATCGAGACATGCTCCGCTCCCTTCAGGATTGAGGCTCTCAATCAAATCGTACAACCGATTCTCAAACAACAAGGCGGCGAAGCTTCTGTCAGTGCAGTAGAATCATCTTCTTCGTTTGCGTAAGCCTCCCGGCCTCGAAACGATAAAAATAGATTCCCGCGGGAAGCCGTTTTCCTGCATCATTTTCTCCGTGCCAAAGAACGGTATAGATATCCTCCTCGCCCTGCACGGCATCGACCAGCGTTCGCACATGCCGTCCGAGAATGTCATAAACCCTCAACATCACGTGCCCTCTCCCCTCCATGACATAGTCGATGGTAGTGAAATCCTTGAAAGGATTGGGGATGTTTTGATAGAGTACAAAAGTCACCGGAGGCTCCGGCGGCTTGGGTGGCGGTGGTGGCAGAATGGGTTCCGTACAAATGCGCTCAAAAAAGTCGAAGCCACCGGTTGTGGTTTTGAGTAACGTCCCTTCGTCACCGGCGATCCAGCCGGTGTAAGTATCCGTAAAGAAAACTGACCGCAGGTGAAGACTGGTGCCACTCTTGAGTTGCTGCCATTCTTCCCCGCCGTTGGTGGTGAAGAAGATGCTGCCGTTTTCGCCGGCAATGTAGCCCAATTCGGAATCGACAAAGTGCACAGCGCGAGCTCGAACAGGAGATTGGGCTGTCCTACGCCATGACAATCCTCCGTTTTCCGTCTTCGTCACACCGGATCCTCCGACCACCCAGCCTATTTTTCGATCGAGGAAGAAGACATCCCATGCTGGAACGGGCGCTTCGCCGACCAGCTTCCAAGTTTTTCCGCCATCTGTTGTCATTGTAATTTGGCCTCCACCTCCAGACCATTCACCGAACACGAGGCCGGTGTCGGCATCGAAGAAATGGATATTGTGCTTTGGGCCAGCGATCCCGGCATAGTGAACGAACCAATTGCTGCCACTGTCTTCGGTTCTAATAAAGCCTCCGTTTATCACCATGCCGACCTTGGCATTGATGAACTGCAATGTCGTAGAGCCGTAGTCGAACCCTGACCAAGATAGCAACCGCGACCAATCCTCTCCGCCATTTGTCGTTCTAAGCAAGGTGTGGCTACCGGCTATCCAGCCCGTGTCAGCATTCAAAAACTGAATCCTGCGCAGATCGTTGGTGACGCCGCTCTGCTTGGTAATCCAGTTCTGGCCGCCATCTGTTGTTTTAAACAAAGCTCCTTTCGTTCCTACGATCCAACCGGTTTGTGCATCGGTAAAAATCATTTCTTCCAAATGGGTGCGCGTGAAAGTGTGGAAAAGCAAGGTCCATGTTCGGCCGCCATCGCGTGAGCGCAAGATCTCGCCGTGTGCACCCGCGGCCCAGCCATTGGTAGGATCGCTAAATTCTACCGTAAGCAGGTTCTGTGTCATATTGGCCATTGCCGCCTGCCAGTGTAACCCGCCATCATTCGTAAACAGAATGATGCCGGCATCGCCTGCAGCCCAGCCGTGTTGGGTGTCAATGAAGAAAATATCATTCAGGGGCTGTGTCGTACCAGAGGTCTGGATTAACCAGTTTTCCCCCTGATCCTCAGTGTGTAAGAGCGTGCCGTTTTTTCCGGCAATCCAGCCGTGATAGGCATCAGCAAAATGGACTGCCAACAGATCTTTTCCCGGGCCCTCGGAGATGACCTGTTCGGACCAAGTTTCGCCGCCATCATCGGTTTGGTAGATTGTATGCACCCCGCCTTTGTGGCCAACAGCAAAGCCTTTTTGGGCGGTAAGGAAGGAGAGAGCGTAGATGATCGAATCAAAATCATCATGAAGCGTGGTGAAAAAGAAGTTTTTCCACGTCCTTCCGGCATCGACGGTATGCGCAATGATGCCATGTTTGACCCTGCCGCCATAGGAATTGACGGTTCGCCAACTGTAGCCCGCGAGCCAGCCCACCGACGGATTCACAAAATGAACCGCATTCCAATTCGCCGCTTCCGGCAGCCTCACAGGGAACCAGCATTTGCCCCCGTCAGCGGAAAGGAAGACGGTATTGTTCTCACCGGCCGCCCAGGCTAGAGTGTCGTTTAAGAAAAATACGTCGTTGATTTGTTGATATGTCCCAGCAGCGTTCTTGACGCGCTTCCAGTGCGCACCGTCGTCTTCCGTGGCTAGGAAACTGCCGCCGCTGCCGGCCGCTAGGACTACGCCCGGCCCTGCCAAATGTAAGTCAGTCAGCGTATTCCCTTGGGGGAGTGGATTATGCCATACCCAGCCGGATTCTTCTCCGGGCAATGGCGGTCGTCCTTGGGTTGTCATGCGGAAGATCCAATCAGGTGACGTGCTCCGCGCTAGTTCCTGTGTGAGGCCGGGAGCAACAATCGCCAAAAAGGCGGCTATGATGGCCTTCACCCTCCAAACTGTCCCGGCGTTCCAGATATACATGGTTTCTCCGGCGGTGAATGGGGCAACTGCGGCGGCGAGAATGATGCTGAAAATTGAAACAGACTTTTTCACGTGAGCTGCCCTCCTTATCGCAGCAACAACATCCTGCTCACCGCACGGAAACCGGGCGCAGTCAGCCGGCACAGATACAAGCCGCTCGGCAAGTCTGCGGCCCGGAATTCAACCGTGTGGTAGCCCGCTGCTTGCAGACCATCAATCAACATGGCCACACGCTCACCCAACAGATTGAAGACTTCAAGACGCACCCGGCTGGCGCGCGGCACCGCATAGCGGATGATGGTACCTGGATTGAAGGGGTTCGGCATGTTGGAGAAGAGCGCAAATGCGGCTGGCAGGTCTGCGCTACTTGCTTGCCCAACTGACAGCGGCCCCAGCGCGTTGCCGAAATCAAGCGTGTCGAAAATCTGATGTGGTTGCAAGGTGATCACATATCCGGCGGCGGAAGGCGGCCACGTCTGGTGCCAGTCCCCGAATAATTCCTGTGAAACTGAATACTGGCCAGCCGCCACTTGCGGGAAAACAAAACGGCCGTCTGCATCAGTCGTGGCGCGAAAGGAAGCTGCGCCGCGGAGATGAATGGTCCGACCCAGCAGCGGGAATTCGGTTGGTTCCCTTAAGCCGTTGCCATTCTTGTCGAACCATACTGTGCCGCCGAGCGCGCCACCGTCTGGCGCCCACAGTCCGAAATCGACATCGTGCGCGGACTGGCCCAGAGTCAAATGGAGCACGTGCATGCCCGGCGGAACGGTTTTGCTCCATCCCGGCAGGACCTTCACCGCAATCGAATATCCCCCCGGATCCAACTTCCGGAACGAGTAACTGCCCGACAAATCCGTTGGCACGCTGTCCTGCCGTGCGCCGGCCAGGTAAACTCGCCAGCCCGCCAGGCCTGCCTCATTCGCATCGCGTGCACCATCGCCGTCCAAATCATGCCAGACCGTGCCGTGAATTTCTCCGCGTTGCGGCAGAATGGAGACCTGGCCGGGCAGGCTGCGCACAGGCACTGTTACTGCGTTCATGTCGGTTGCGGAGGTCTCGCTGAAACCAAGCTCTGCAATCTTTGTGTCGGGCGAGGGGTTGGGCCCGACGCGAAACTTCAACGTCGCGAGGACTCCGTCGCCTGCAATCGGCAGGCCTTGCGATTTTTCAAAAACCATACCTACCCTTGCCGGCGTGATCGGTATGACGCGCAGCCTGCCTTCCGGATCAAGCGGTCCGGGCGCAAATTTCACGAACGAGAGCGGATGTTGTGTGACCTCCAGAGCTGCCCTGAAGGAGGAAAGACTCTCGCCGTTCAAACGCAAGGAAACGGGCACCGCCAGCGTGTCGCCCGGCTCGGCCTCCAGAGTGGTTGGGGCGAAGACGATGATGCTTGCTCCCGGCTCGATGGGGTCGTAAGGACTTACGGCATAGTAGAGCAAGACGGTGGGCGCAGCGCCACCGCCGATGATCGAGTTGCCGGTGTTGCCGTCGGATTGATAGACCAAGTGAATGGCCTCGGTGAGGTTGTCGGCCACCGAGGCCCACAAATCCTCCGACTGCGGTGTATCCGTGATATTGACGACTCTGCCAATGACATCACCGCTGGTCGGCGTGCGCACATAGATGTCGGTAAAGTGCGTGCTGTCGGTGTCAAAATCCAGCGGCCGGTAGGCGGCAAACACCAAGTAAAGGCCATTGCTGCCGTCAAACGCGGCCTGGGGCTGCATGGTGAGCGTGGCATCGGCATTGATTTGATCGAAAGGATCGCCAGCGCGAAACAGATCTTCATCCGATTCCAATTGCGCGTCGGGCAAGTCTTTCCAAGCCACCACTTGTTGAATGCTTCCACCCTCCTCCCAATGTTGAATACCGACCTCGCGCGAGTGCCACAGCTCGAGCGCGGTGCCTGCCGTATCTTGCGTGGCGCGCACGGCTTCCCAGAACACATGCAGCTTGCCGGTGTTGTCGTAAATCAAATCGCACGTGTCCCAGGGGCGAATCTCCTGCGCGCCGATGGGAAGATCGTTCGGATAATTGGTGAGATTGCGGTAGGTCCACGTCGCCCCGTTGTTCTGCGTTTCCCAGAGATGAATGTCGCCTCCGCGCTCAGCCACCGCGATCGCGGTCTTGTTGCCGAAGCTGTCCATGGCCTGATCATCGGCACTGAATTGCGGTGTGCGCAGAGAAGTGTCCGGCTTGAGAACCTGCTGAGTCGAGCGCCAATCGTACTCATTAAAAAGTGTGACTTCCTTGCTTTTCGCGATGCCATTGAGCACGCCACGCACTGAAGAACAGATGATGATTTTATCAGCGCCATCAACCGTCAAGCGCGGCCAAAGCAGGGGTAGCCCCGTATTGTTGTTCAGAATTCCCGTCGTCCAAATCGCAAAACCTTGCAGGGCATCGATGGTTACTTCATGACTGCGATTGGGTTCGCCGGAATGCACGGCTACCACGCTGCGTCCATCTGCCAGCGCGGAGAGGTTTGACCAGGCTTTGCCATAGAAGCTTGGGACCTTTTCCATTTGCGGCCACCATGCGATGCCATCGAAGTAGTTCCAATAAGTCCCAAGATCGGCAGTGTCGGGCCGCCGCGCAGCCATGCGGCCGACTGCAATCGCGTCCCCATAGTTCACGATGTTCGGCAGCACGCCGCCGTTCGAGCCGTAGTCATGAAAGGAGGTCATCAAATACATGCCCGGCCCGAGGGCGCCGGTATTGTTGCCGGTATGGGGCTTAACGCCAGGGTAAGGTGAGGCGGTGCCGCTGAAGCCGCTGATCGCCAGCGGTTTCTTCTGCGGGTCCACGGGAAAATCCCGGCGCCGAGCTTGAAGCGGCAGGGTGGCAAGCAGGGTAAAACTCAGC
Source organism: bacterium (assembly GCA_023150945.1). Lineage (NCBI taxonomy): Bacteria > bacterium. The sequence goes on from JAKLJX010000001.1 coordinate 709,563, forward strand.
ACCCAGGCGAAGAGATGAATGCGTATCATGACGCCTCCTTTCGAAAACGGAGGGATGAGATCACCGCAGCAGGACGAGCTTCCTGCTCTGCGAAAAGCCTTGCGCCCGCAGGCGATACACGTAAACGCCGCTGGGCAGATCCTGCGCCTGCCATTGCACGCGGTGTTCGCCGGCTGCACATTGCTCATTTGTGAGCGTCGCGATTTCTTCGCCGAGCAGGTTGTAGATTTTGAGCGTGACGAAGCCAGCTCGAGGAAGCGAGAAGCTGATGGTGGTCGAGAGGTTGAAGGGGTTGGGGTGGTTTTGCGCCAGCGTGAAATATGCCATTCGGCCATCAACCGAATTCTCGATGACAGTCGGCTGCGCACTACGGAAGACCCTTCCACTGTCGTCGCCAGCATAAGCAAAGTCGTTTGCATCGAATGCGATCGACCAGATACGGTTGTTCATTAGACCAGCGCCTCTTCTGGTCCAGGTTTCACCCCGGTCTGGGGAATACAGTATTTCCCCTTCCTGCTGGCCTGCAAAGAGGTATCCTCTCGAATTGACTGCAAGGCAGTTAACGTTCACTAGACTCGAGTTTGTTACGCTCCAGTAGTCACCATTATCAGTTGATCGAATAATCCCATTCCACAGGCTGGCTGCAAAAACATCTCCCCAGGCATTGCTGTTGATGTCCATGATGAGGCTGCCGGTGAAGCTTGGTGGGTCTCGATAAACGACTTGCCAGGTATCTCCGCCATCCGATGAGCGGTGTATGCTTCCCATCCAATTCCCTACATTCAGGCAGCAGTTTGTTGTGAGGAAGAAATGCCCACTCAGAGTGGCCACTATCTTGAAAGCATAGAGATCGATCCGACCAAGATATTGCCAGCTTTCGCCATTGGTCTTGGAACGGAAGATGCCTTGGTCGATAGTTGAAACGATAATGACATCGTTCGAATCAATTGCAATGCTATTGATCGTTGGCAAGCCCGTATTGGCTGCAATCCAACTCGTCCCTCCGTCCGAGGACCGAAACACTCCTCGCGAGGTTCCAACGAAGATATCGCCATTTCGATTAATTGCAAAAGTGGAAATATAGGACCCGAGTTTGTCCGTGCCGACTTGCTTCCAATTGCCGTCCCTGTGCGTTGATCGCCAGAGACCATCATCTTGTGTGCCTGCAAAAATGTGCCCACTCGAATTGACGGCAAGTACTGTGATGCGAGTACTGGAAAGTTTGCCGATCTGTTTCCAATAGTCCTGCGCAGGAGCCGCCAATGTAATGCCCAATACAGTCCACAACGTGAGGCCGCCGATCATCTTCTTGCAGCCGATCTTTCTATGACGATACCTCCGCACGCCGCAGACTCCCTCTCTTGTTTTTGTTCCCTGAATCATTCAAGGCCTGCCTCTTCGCACAATGATACCAACTTGTCGCAGAAACTTCCAGCCTGATGCGACGGTCAGGCTGGAAGTCTGCACGCCAGAGCGATCTCACCGCAACAGCGTCATCCGCTTTGCCACCTCCACCTGGCCGGCCTGCAGGCGATAGATGTAGATTCCGCTCGGCACCTCGTGCCCGCGCAGATCCTTGCCGTTCCACACCACTTCATAGCGTCCCGGCGCAACTTCGCGATCGAAGAGCACGGCCACGAGGCGGCCGAGCAGGTCGTAGATTTTAATGAGTGCACGTTGTTTGTGCGCCAGGGGCGGTACTTCAAAGACGATCTTCGTTTCAGGATTGAAGGGATTGGGATAGTTTTGCGAGAGTAGATAGCTTATGATCATCAAGTCCTTTCTTTCCACAACGGAGACGATCGCAGCTTGAACGTACTTGATCGTGACATAGGCACCCCGGTTCGGACCGCCGCTGCAGCCCGTTACGTAAACTCCTCCGTGCGCGTCAACGGCGAGGGCGGTTGCTCGATCAGAAGCATTGGCCGAGCTGTTGAAGCGAACCATCCACCTCGTCTCGCCGGCGCTGTCATATTTGATCGTTGCAAAGTCATCAGAGGTGCCCGAGCCGGCGCTCTTGCCGGTCACATAAACGTTTCCTCGTTCATCCAAAACCATGTCGCTCGGTTCGTCGAGGGATTTGCCGGGACCGTCATAGCGAGCATGCCATTGCTCGATGCCGGGGCTGTTGAATTTCACCAGCAGGTAGTCCAATCCCAAAACTCCCGGCGCACTACGCCCTTGGCCGAGCACGTAGACATTCCCGGCTCTGTCCAGGCGAATGAATTTGCCACCTTCAGTCAAACTTTGCGAAGAGGCCGCCCATTGTTGCACGCCCGCGCTGTTGTATTTGACAGTCGCATTGAAGCCCGTCACGTAAGTATTGCCGGCGGCGTCAAGCGCCAGCGCATAGGCATGATCGGCAAACCTGCCGGAGCCGTTGTAATGCGAACGCCACTGCTCCACTCCGTCGCGATCGTATTTTATCGTGGTGAAATCGAAGCCGGTATCCAGCTCCAAGCTGCTGCCGGTCACGATGACTTCACCGGAGGCATTCACGGCAAGATCATATGCAACGTCGGAAGAGGACTGTGCCTGTCCGCTATATCGCGCCACCCACCGTTCTTCGCCGGCAGCGTTGTATTTGATCGTGGCAAAATCGGTGTTTTGATCAGCTCCAAGACTCGATCCCGTAACATAGACATTCTCTTGTTCATCGACGGCAAGCGCATTGATGAAGTCCTGCCCATTTCCCGGGCCGTTGTAACGAGCGCGCCATTGCTCAACACCGGCATTGTCGTATTTGACGACTGCGTAATCGACTGAAGTGCCCACTCCGTAACTCCAGCCGGCGACATAGACATTTCCATGCTCATCAAGCTTCAGAAAGGAGGGGCTGTCAACGCCATTGACCGGGCCGTTGTAACGGGTGAGCCACTGCAATTCGCCGGCGAAGTTGTATTTCACCGTGACGAAGTCAGAGGAGGTCCTTGCCCCCCGGCTGACACCCGTGACGTAAACGTTGCTCAGATCATCCACCGCAATGTCGTAGGCACAGTTGAAAGAATTGGTCGGCCCAGCCCCGTTGTGCCGCGCGACCCAAAGTTCGTCGCCATCGCCGTTGTATTTGATGGTCGCATAATCGTTGCCGGTGCCGGCACCGCGACTTTCACCGGTAACATAAACATTGCCACCCGCATCGATCGCCAACGCAGTTGCGCGATCTTGCTCCTGCCCGGGACCGTCATAGTGTCGAACCCAAAGCTCGTTGCCCATCGGGCTGTATTTGATTGTGGTGTAATCATCGCTGGCACCGGCGTTGTATCCCGTAACGATGGCATTGCCAGTTCGATCAACGGCAATGGCAATTCCAAGAGCTTGATGGCTGCCCGGCCCATCATAGGTTTGGACCCATTCTAGCGTTCCCGAACGATTGAACTTGACGGTAACCATTTTCAGTTGGCCATGACCTGCACTCATTCCAGTCACATAAGCATTTCCCAGGTCATCTACAGCAAAGTCAAAGAAATCGTCCCAATTATTGGTCTCCCCATCATAAAGGGCAGCCCATTGCTCATGCCCAACGGCATCGTATTTCACCACGACATAATCATCATTCGTTCGGGCGCCGTAACTTGTGCCGCCGACGTAGACGTTGCCGGAGCCATCGAGGGCAAGAGCATAAGCCCGGTCAATCCCCCGGCCTGTGCCATCATAGAAGGCAGTCCACTCTTCCCTTCCGTTTTGATTGTATTTGCTCGTAAAAAAATCATCTTGCACGGAGCCGGTCACGTAGACATTTCCAGCATCGTCCAGAGCTACGGCCACGCTGTAATTGAAAGCATCGCCCTGCCCCTGTCGCACAACCCATTGTTCAATGCCGGCGTTGTTGTAATATACCGTTACGCCGGCTCTCGCGGAAGTCACAACGTCGAAACCTATTCCCGCCACGGCAACATTGCCGGAATCATCGATGGCGATCGCAAGAGCATGGTCGTCGCTGTTTTGCGGGCCATTGTAACGAACAGCCCATTGCTGCTCGCCGTTACGGTTGTATTTCACAGTGGCAAAGTCATTCGAGGTGTCCAACCCCCAGCTTTGCCCGGTGACGTAGACGTTGCCATGCGTATCGACCGCAAGCGCTTGCGCCCCATCTTGCCAATTGGCGCTGCCGTCGTATCGTGCCGACCACAAACGCGCGCCCGAGGGGCTGTATTTCACCGTGTAAAAGTCCCGGCCGGCGATGGGGCTGTCACTCGAACCGGTCACATAAACGTTTCCGGCGTCATCAACAGCGACAGCCTGCGCTTGGTCATTGCCATCAGAGGCGGAGTCAGCAGCAAAGTAATTCAACCATTCGACACGAATGCTGTCGGAAAGGCTGTGGGAAAAAGTTGACTTCGAAAGGTTGGCGCGGCTCAAGCTTTTTCCGAACAGAGATCTGGTCTGTGCTGTTGCCATGGACGCGCAAACCAGGGCAATAGCGAGACAAGATTTTGCCAGCATTTTCATGATCGTACCTCCACGGTCAAATTCAATCATGCCACCCTCACCGCAACAGCGTCATCCGCTTTGCCACCTCCACCTGGCCGGCCTTCAGGCGATAGATGTAGATTCCGCTCGGCACCTCGTGCCCGCGCAGATCTTTGCCATTCCATACGACTTCATAGCGTCCCGGCGCAACTTCGCGATCGAAGAGCACGGCCACGAGGCGGCCGAGCAGGTCGTAGATCTCGAGCACGACGCGCTGCCTCGCCGTCTCCGGCGGCACGTAGAAGACGATGCGCGTTTCGGGATTGAAAGGATTGGGATAATTCTGCAGCAACACGAAGCCCGCGGGCATGGCCGTGGCCGACGCCGGCTCCTCCGCCACTGCGGCGGGCGGCGTGCCCGGGTCCGTGAAGCTGGTGAACGGCGTGAGAATGCCGTACCGCAGGCTCAGGCGAATCACTTCCTGCTTCCATTCCTGCCATTGATTCGAGCCTTGCGGCACACCGGCCATCAACACCAGCAGCGCATCGATTTTGTATTTCGCCCACAGCCGCGGCAGAAAACGATTCGCCAGCGAGTCGGCGGTGAAATTCACGCCGTAATCATAACGCACCGGCGTCCCGGCGCCGGCGCCCTGCAGCGTCACCTGCGCCGGCCCGGCTTGACTGTAGCGCCCCAGCACCACAAGCTGTTCGCCGACATAGATGTCCGGCAACTGTAGCGGATAAATCTCGCTGGTGATGGCCGGGGTGAAAGCGAGGCGAATGTTTTGCAGCAGGGGATTGCGAATCTTGTTGTAGAACGCGCTGATGCGGCTGTTGACCTCGTCATTGCCCAAAAACTCGGCGATGCCGTTGTTGTTCGCCGCTACCTGGGTGAGCAAGGGCTGATTCACGTCCGTGCCGATGCCGAACACAAAGATGCGCACGTTGTGGGTGTTGGCGTTGACGATCGCCTGCTGGTCGAGTGAGGCAATGCCGTCAGTGATGAAGATGATGATATTGGCGGTGGTGTCGCTCATCTGCTGGCCCAGGCCCGCCAACAATGCCGACTGCAAGTCAGTGCCGCCGTTGGCCGTGATTTGATCGATGAAGCCGCGCGCCGCCACGATCTCGTTCGGCGTTGCCGGCACGGGATTCGCCCGGAATTTCGTCACCGCCGTGTTGAACTTGATCACGTTGAAGTGATCATCCGCATTCAGGTGATCGACGGTGAACAAGGCCGCCGCTTTCGCCTGCTCGATCTTTTCTCCCCACATGCTGCCGGAAACATCGATGATAAAGGTGAAGACTTTGTCGATCACCTCCTCCTGGCCGGTGGTGGGATCCGGCTCGGCCAGCATGATGAAATAGCCGTCCTCGTTTTGCGGCTGGTGACTGAGCAGGAAAACGCCCAAATCCTTCTGGCTGACTTGATAATGCACGCGAAAATCGCGGTCGGCAGCCAGATTCTCCTGTTCAAACAGCAGGGTGGCCGTGCTGTCGGTGAAGCTTGCGGCGGTTGCGCCGTGGGTGGGATTGGTCAACCCGATCAACTTGCGCGCCGAGCGCAACTGCAGCGCGAGACGAAAGGCATTCAGCGGACGCTGGGAGAACACGCGCAAATCCAGAGGATAGTCATAGATCACTTCACCGCTGCGGTACTGCAGCAGCTCGATGTAAGTCAGCTCGACCGTCAGCGCCGAGTCCGCGGGCAGTGAATCCCGGAAGGTGAAAAAAAATGGCGCCTCGCCCAGGTAATCGAGAAAGAGACGATCGGCATCGCCGCCCGGGTCGATGACGCCGCTGGTGTCCTGCGGCGAGCCGGTGATTTGCGCGGTGCGCCACTGGCCGGCGGTGCGCCAGCGAAACTGCAACACACTGGCATTCACGTCCGTCGGGAAGCCGTAGATCAGCCACACCGGCAGAGGTAGAGAATTCACAAAGGTCTGTTGCGTCACGGTGGTGGCCACTTGGTTGTCGACGTCAACCGTGACGCTGACGCGTTGCGGCGGCAAATAACTCGATGCCTGGCCTTTGACTTTCATCACGCCGCCGGCAAAGGCGGCCGGGCAGGCCAGCAGCAGTAGCAGAATGGCAGTCTTTTTCATCGCACCCTCTCCTCGAGCAAGCAGCTTGCTCGCATGTTCCAAACTTACTTCATCATCAGCAGTTTGGCGGTGAACCGCGCGTTGGGTGTTTGCAGAATGGCGTAGTAGGCGCCGGTCGCCAGCATCTCGCCGGCGTCGTTGCGGCCGTCCCAGGTGAAATGCACGATGCGATTCCCCGCCGCGTTGTTCAGGTTGAACGAACGCACCACTTGTCCCATGACGTTGTAGATCTTCAGGCTCACTTCACCGTTCTTGGCGTTTTCCGGCAGTTTCAAACGCAGCGTGGTCGCGGCATTGAAGGGATTGGGATAGGCTTGCAGCACCGAATCCGCCGGTGTTTCTTCGCGCGCCGCCACCGCGGTGGGCGGCACCAGGCGCGATTCATCCTGGCAGTCCAGGCAGACTTTCACCGTGTCATTGGGTTCGAGCGCGAGGAAGGCGGTATAGCGGGAGAGCACGCGCTCACGCACGCTGGTATCGACGATTTGCCGGATCATCTCATTCGAGGGCGAGGGCTGCGCCTCCAGCCCGGCCAGATGATTGCCGATCCAGATTTCCTCCGCAAGCGTATCCGCGGCGAAAACTTCGCCGGCCGCCGGGCTTATTTCCCGCGAAAAGGGCGTACCGCGGTAAAACCCCGAGGCCTCGATGACAAAGGGAAATTCGCCAGTGAATTTTCCCACTTGCAGAATCGGCCGGTCGAGATAGACGGCTTGGTTGGTGCCGCCGCCCAAGGCGAACCGGCCGTAGCAAAAGCCGCTGCCGAGCTTAGTGTGCAGATCGAACGCATCGATGAAACCGCTGAGCGATTGCGAGGCGGCGGCCAGCAGGGCGGAAAAAGAATTGCCGGTCTGGTTGATTCTGGTGTAGCTGCCGACGGTGCGGCGGGCGAGATTCTCGTAGAAGTACTCGTTGCCAAAGTAGTAGCGGCCGCCGTTGAAGTAGTAGCTGGTGTTGACGCCGGCAAAATCCCCAATGTGAATGGGCGTCATGGACTCGGTACTGCGCAACAGATCATCGAGCAGGGGATTGGCCACCTGGTAGTTGCCGGCTTGATCGGAGCAGGCCAGCAACAGCAGGCTGCCGTCATTGCCATGTTGCTTGACGAAATCAAGGCCATTGGCCAGCAGGGCCGGCAAATTGCTGTAGCTCGCGATGGGATTGGCGCCGGCATTGGCAAACGCCTGCGCCACACCCGCGGAATCGGCGGCGAACCAGTGCTCACCGGCGCGTCGAATCGTGGCGCGGGAAAAGATGAGATTGAAGGAATCGCTGGCCGCGAAACTCGTCTGCAGCAAGGTCTTGACGCCGGCCAGCACCTCGGCGGGCATGATGGTGCTTTTGCTGGCGTCATAGTCGAACAAGAACGCGACTTTCTTGGGTGCCTGCAGATCGAGCGCTTGCGAGGGCAGCAGCGCCAACTGGTAAATGCCCTCGCCGCCCTGCTGCCACTTACTGAGAAACACGCCGTTGCGCATCGGGGAATCGACGCCGAAATTGACCGCAATCTCGGTGGCCGCCGGCGGCAGATCGGCGCGCACATAGTCGCCGAATTCTTCGTCGTTCTTGGCGAGGAATTCGGTGGCAGAGAATTCCAGAATCCGGGGATTGACCCAGGTGGGATGCGGCCAGTAGAGCAGATTGAACACCGACAGCGGCCGCCGGGAAGTGCGCAGGAGATTCGTAGGCAAGCCCGCCGCCACGGTAGTGGGCAGCCATTGCGCCGGCATGAGGTAGGTCAGTTTGATCTTGCGGGTCTTGGTGCCGATCATGGGGTAAATGCGCAGTTCGTAGCTGTCGGCGTCATTCTTGAAGAGAATGGCGGGATCGCGCCGGCGTTTGACGATGTCTTCATAGATACCCGAGGCGGTCCAGCGATCCATGATCAACGCGCGCATGATTTGATCATCGACCCAGAGCCACAGATCGTGTATGATTGCGCCTTTGGGGAGATCGAAGAAGAACTGCACTTCCACGCTGTCGGCGGCGGTGAAACCCAGACCACGGGCCGAGAAGGTGAGATAGAGGCCGTATTCCATGTAGATGCCCTGCGGCTTGATGGAGATCACGGCCTGTTCAATCGTGCCCTGGCCGTACCGCCAGGTTTGGCGCGGATGCTGAATCTGCAAGTAGTCATAAGCTTGCGCCTGGCTGCTCCAGGTCAACAGGCCGAGCAGCAGAAGAGTTCTTTTTAAGGATTGCATATCAAACTCCGTTCTTCAAGTGTCCAGCAACTATCTCAGCAATGCCAGCTTGCGCGTTTGCACGAATTCCCCTGCCGCCATTTTGCAGAGATAAACACCGCTGGCGGCTGGTTCGCCGGTGTCGGATTTGCCGTCCCAACTCACGGCATATAGGCCGGCCGAGTGATGGCCCTGCCGCAAAGTTCTCAGCAGCCGGCCGTCAATGGCGTGGACCTGCAAGACGACACTGGCATTCTGGTTCAGCGAGTATTGGATCACGGTCGTGGGGTTGAAGGGATTGGGAAAATTCTGCGCCAGATAAAACGCCGCAGGCGCCTCGCCGCGTGCGGCTTGCATGTGCACGGCAACGGTGTAAGTTACGGTCAAAACCGGACGGTTGGCGATGACGGGAGTTTCCCGCGCATCGAAGCGTTTGGCGCTGGCGTTGGCTTGTTCATTTCCCAACAGCAGCCAGCCAAAGTTTTCCGACGGCGTATCCAACCAGGCTTGCACATCCGCGACCATTTCCGGCGTCGAGCCCCAGGTGTACTGGCCGAGGCCGGCCACACTCTGCGTGGCACTGGCCGTGGCGGAGAAATCGCCACCGGCATTGGCCCAGCGTTGCGTGTTGAAGAAAGTGTGAATCCACGTGGCATCGCCGCTTGCCGCCGCCGCGCCTCCGCCTTCTTCGCCGGTGGCGTTGGACATGCCCTCGCCCCAATCCGCCAAAACGCGATGCAGGCTGACTGCCTGTGCGCCGGGAAGGGTGCGCGACATGTTCAGGGTTAGTGTCACACTCTCGAGGCGGGCGCCGGCGGGGAGGTTGCCGGCGAGATCAAACGCCAGCAAGCCGCGCCGCACTTCGCCGTGGTTGTTTTTGCCGGCAAAGAAAGCGGCGCCGCTGCCGTTGCTGAATGAACCGGAGGCATTTTCGTAGAGGGTGTTGTCTTTACTGGCAGTGATTTTGACTTCGATCTGGGCGTGCAGCGAGCTGATTGAAAAGAAGCCCGGTACCAGCACGAAAAACGCGCAAAACCGGTTGCAACTGCGCATGATCACTCCTGGAGTTAGTGGATGAGTGACATCTTTTTTGTAATGGCGATATTGCCCGCCTCCAGCCGATAAACATACGTCCCGCTCGCCAGCTCGTTGTTGTGCGCATCTTTGCCATCCCACATCACTTCATAGCGTCCCGGCGCGACTTCACGATCAAACAAAACCCGCACCAGCCGGCCGGTGAGGTCGAAGATTTTGATCACAACGCGTTGTTGTCGCGCGTTTGGCGGAACGAAGAACACGATTTTGGTTTCGGGATTAAAGGGATTGGGATAATTCTGTCCCAGAGAGAACGCTTTGGGTATTTCCAACTTTTTTTCTTGCACCGCTACGCTTGACTCGTTGCGCAGAAAAAACAGTTCGCCGTTGCGATTGCCGGCAAAGAGATCAAGGCGGCCGTCCTGGTCGAAATCGCCAAACGTTGGTGCGGCATACTCTCCGAAATCAAGCTGCGCAAAAGCTTCGGCGACAAGCTGCCAGGCCGGCGCACGTACGGTCCCGATGTTTTCATAGAATTCGAGCGTGCCGTCGTCGTTGCCGAAAATCAAATCTGCCAAGCCGTCGCGCGTCAAATCTGCGAAGGTGGCCAAATAGTGGACGCTGTTTGTTATGCCCTGCATGAAGCCCGGTTGTTCCCGCCAAGCCAGCACCGAATCCGTTGTGATATTTTCATAGAAGACAAACTGCCTTCCTCTTTTCATGAACAAATCATCATCACCATCGTTATCGAGGTCGATCAATTGCGGCGCCCAGAAGCGCTGCGGCGACAAATCGAAGGGCGCGAAGATCAGGCTGTCCGCAATCCAGTTGGGTTGGGCTGGCGAACCGTCGTTACGAAAATAGATCACGCGGCTGCCAGTGACGGTATCGCGTACGCTCACCTTGTAATAGGAGAAGAGAAAGTCGCGGTCGCCATCGCGATCAAAGTCGCTGAAATTGAAATGAAAATGATTGGCGAAATTGTAGAGCCTGAGCGGATAGGGATTCTCGAACCAATTATTTTGTGAAGCGCCAATTTCGAACCTGCCGCCCTGGTTGGCAAAAGAAATCACGCGGCCTTCATGATACCTGTTGAATACGAAATCATACTCGAAGTCTTCGCTGACAATCAAATCCAGCGCACCGTCATATTCGTGGTCAAACAGAACTGGAATGGCTTGGGATTCCGCCGAAACCGGACCGATCAGTTCGATTCGGTCGAAATCAAGATGCAATGAGTCCGCGCTTCCAAAGTTTTTGATGAAGGCAAACCGTCGCTGTAACTCACGCGTCAAAAGATCGTAGTCGCCGTCGCCATCAAAATCCACCACTTGATAGCCTGGCCTCCCGTAGCTGGGGTAATATCCACACCAGGTATGAGACAGCGACTGCTCATTCCAGACCGGTGTGTCAAGCGTGCCGAGGTTCCGAAATAGCAGCAGACGATTGCAACCGGCGGGATCAACAGGAACAGGTGTTGCACAAAACATATCGAAATCACCATCACGATCAACATCACAATACTGAGGGTTGAAGATAAAACCCATGCCTCCATAGGCAATTTTGCTGCTATCGCTCATCCACTGCGGGCGCCGCCCTCCGGTTATATTCTGATAAAACTGAGCCAGGGCGCCGGGATAGAGATCGCCCGCCACGTCCCAATCGCCGTCATTGTCGTGATCCACGAATGACAGATTGAAGCCCAGCTCCAAACCGGTGAGAACGCTGTCATCTTGGACCCAAACGGGCGTTTGGTTGTTGCCGGTGTTCCACCAAAAGCGCCTGCCATCAGAAGCCAGGTCAAAATCACCATCGAAATCGAAATCCACCAACTCGAAGGCGAGTGGTAAATGAGAATCTGCGTTCAAGATCGGGAAAGAGATCTCGTGTTTTTCCCAATAGACTTCGTGCTGGGACGTGCTTGCGAGATAAAGCTGGAGCGTGTCATAGTTGTTGATAACAAAGTCCAACGATCCGTCTCCGTCCCAATCCCGCACATTGAATTGCGCCGTTTGGTTTCTGAGGGCTAGGCCGCTGGGATTGAGCACGCGCTGCTGAGGCGTCCATTGCCAGGTTGCACTTTGTGCGTGAAGCTCACCTGCCGCAAAGCAAGAAATGAGTGCGGCTATGAAAAGTACGAGATGCTTCATTTCACCATTGTCTTCAATAGGATATTCTGGGATTCAGGTTTCACACCTTTCATCGCAACAATGTCATACGCTTCACAATCACTCTATCACCCGCCTCCAATCGATAAACATACATCCCGCTCGCCAGCTCGTTGTTGTGCGCATCCCGGCCATCCCAAATTACTTCGTAGCGCCCGGGCGCGATTTCACGATCAAATAAAACCCGCACCAACCGGCCGGTGAGGTCGAAGATCTTGATGACAACGCGCTGTTGCAGTGAGCTTGGCGGCACGAAAAATACAATCCTGGTTTCGGGATTGAAGGGATTGGGATAATTCTGCACGAGCTGAGTCATGTGTGGCGGGCTTGGTACGTTTTTCTCGCTGACCGTGCCGACATAGCTTCGGATAAAAGGCAAACCATAAATTGACCAACGGCCGTTTTCAAACCTTTCCCACGTCAGCCAATAGTAAGCTGGATCGTAATGCACACTTTGGGAGAGCACGGGATTTTGGTCAGGAATGGAATCGCTGGGCAAATTTTCACAAGGAAGATACAGATAGTTTGAAACGAGGTTGGCGAACCCAGCACGATTCGTTTGCCAAGCAACCACGGCATAAAACACGTCGCCTTCAGAAATGAATTGTGCGGTGGGAGCGCAATCGGTGCTGTCGTCCTGAGAAATGTTCTGGCCTTCGATGACGGCCGGATCAGGCGTAATGGAAAAATATCCCGAATAGATTTCTTGATTGCCATCGACATTGGTTTGCCAGACAATCTGACCATCGCCATAGTAGGCACTATCAAAAGGGATAGGGTAAATTCCTGCGTATCCAATTTGAGGGTCACGATCCTCTGCCGGTTGAGTTGTTAATCGTATCGGCGCAGTGGCCCAGGCATTAGAATCGGGCATGTACCAACTGCAATAGATGTCCCAATTATCCTGAACTAATCCTTCCCAAACCATCACCGGAAATTTGCCGCTCGACATTCCAATTTGGGGGGACTTGGCACTATCCAAAGCGCCGGGAACATCTTGTGGAAGCCCCCATTTCTGGCCATCGAAATAGCCCCACATAAGCTTCGCCCCGCACTCCCAGACCACCAATGCTGTGCGATCCCAACCCCCGTTTTCTTGATCACGATATTGTGCAAACAGTACCGGTTTGCGATCGTCAGTTGTATCGGAGGCAATAGCCGCCGACTCGCTCCAAGCGGTGCCATCATACAGGCTGAAAAGTATATCAAAATTGCCGCGTTCATTGGATTCCCACACCACCAGAATCGAATCGCCAAGATTCTCAATGTCGGGATATTGATTGATGCTGCTTCCCGAAGTGATGGCGATTGGTGTTCCCCATTGCTGTTGCGGCCCCACGTATTTTCTGACATAAACATGACGCTCGAGGGTGGTTCCAGCATCCCAGGCAAGCCACAATTCACGCGTGTCATGGGGATCGGGATAGGTGTTCGCGCGCGTGAAGTCTGGATGCAGATTATCTCCGGGCAACTGGCCCAAAGGAATCAGGGAGCCCGCGGCCGTGAATTGCGCGTGCAAGGAGATTGCCGGCGCTATGCCAATGGCGGCAAGTACAAACGTTGTGATTGAATTCTTGATATGCATGTTTGTTTCAGATGATCTAACATGGTTCAAGCCACTTGACCTTATCGCATCAAAGTCATTTTCCTCGCAATCACCCTACTACCCGCCTCCAATCGATAAACATACGTCCCGCTCGCCAGCTCGTTGTTGTGCGCATCTTTGCCATCCCACATCACTTCATAGCGTCCCGGCGCGACTTCGCGGTCAAACAATATCCTCACCAGCCGGCCGGTGATATCGAAAATCTTGATCACAACGCGCTGTTGCTGCGCGCTTGGGGGAACGAAAAATACAATCTTGGTTTCGGGATTGAAGGGATTGGGATAATTCTGTTCCAGCACGAACGTCTTGGGCAAAAGCTGGGGATCATTATCCTCAACCGAAGTCGGGTTGGGATCGACATACAGCGCGGTATACTTCGTCAAAATGCTGTAGCGAATGCTCAAGTCAATCACGGCATCGACCAATTCCTTCAACTCGCCGTAGATCGCGATTTGTTCGAGCAGATGATCGATCTTGCTCCTGGCCCACAACCGCGCCACGGCACGATTGCCGCCGCTGATTTGCCCAAAAGTCACCAAACTCGTCAGCTCGAAATTCTGCTGCTGCGCCGTGCCGCTGAGCGTCACGGGAAACGCACCGCTGTTGGTGTAGCGCCCGAACTGCAAAACCTGATTGCCAAAAAACAAATCCGAGAGCACCAGCGGATAACGATCGTAGGTCTGCAAGCCGCCAAGATCAAGAACAAGATTCGACAACACCGGTTTGGAAATGCGATTGACATGATTGGCCACCACCAGCGCGATGCTGTCCGTCGCCGTGATGTAGGTGGGATATCCGCCGTTCGCGCGCGCCAGCGCAATCAACAACGGCTTGCTCACGTCTTCACCGATGCCGAAGGGAAAGATGCGCACATTGTGCTGGTTGCGCGCCGCGGCGCTGTCCACAATGGCGTTGACGTTCAGCTCGCCCCAGGTGGGATAGCCATCGGTGAGGAAGATCAGGTTGTTGGAAGTGGCCTCCCGGAAGGATTGCTGCAACGAGGCTTGCAGCGCGCCGTCAATGTTGGTCAAGCCCAGCGCGCTCAGGCCGTTGACGAACGCACGCGCGGCCGCAATCGCAGCGGCCTCGGCCGGAACTAAATCCGGACGGTATTTCACCACATTGGTGCCAAAGGTGACAAGATTGAAACGATCCGCGGGATTGAGATGATCCAGAAAACTATTGAGCGCGGACTTCAATTCCACCAAACGTTCGCCTTCCATGCTCGAGGACACATCTGCCGTGAACACGAGGTCGCGCGCCAGCGTTTCCCCGGCCTCGATCGTGTCCGGCGGCGTGATCCACAGCGCGTAGAAACTGTCCACGCCGAACGAGTCCGTGGCTACCGGCGTGTAGGTGATGACGTTCATGTCAACCGACTCGCGCTTGGTTTCGAAGCGCAGCAGAAAGTCGCGATCCGGCGTGAAATTCTCATCGCCGAAAATGACTTCATATCGGCTCGGAGTAACTTGCGTGATCTGCGTGCCGGTGGAGTTGGCGTGGCTGGGCGAGGTGAAGGACTTGAACTCTTTGGCCGTGGCCGCGGCAATATTCAGCGTGACGCGCTGCAGCGGCCGCGGCGAGAGGCCGGTGGTGCGCAGGAAAAAGCGGTAATCGACGTTGCCGAATTCATAGGCCAGCAGCTCAGCATAAGTGATTTCAAAACGAACATCGGTTTTGGGATTGATGGGCGCGATGTTCAGCTTGAAGAGATTGTCGCCGAGATACTGCAACAGTGCCGGATCAATGAGCTGGCGAATGCGCTGGTCATAAGCTTGTTGCGCGGCTTGGCGCTCGCGGACGGAGGCGACGAAACGCTTGCCGTTGAGCCAGTAGACCAACTCGGTGATCACCGCGCCTTCGGGCAGAGGAAAAATGTAGGTGGCCTCGACGATGTCGTTGGTTTCGTTGAAGCAAATTTGGTCGACGTGGGTCACCGCGATTTGATCCTGGATCATCACGCTGGCATCATAGGTTTTGATCCAGATGGTTTGATAGGTTTGGTTGCTGCGCAGCGGGCGCACGAACAGCGCGCCGGTGGCAAACGCGGATTGCTGCGCGAGCATGGCCCAAAAAATGGCGGCAAGAATGATTCTCATGAGCCGGCGCATGATGAACCTCCTCGAGTTGAACGGTCGATTTGGGAAGGTGACCACAAGGTGGAGCGTGGGGGCGCGATGGATATCGCGGGCTCGGGTGATAAAAAGCGGGGCCGGTCGTACCGCGGGCCTCAATCATGCGCAATCTGATTGAGACGCGCCGGTCGGAATGGCGCCTCTACGAGGCATTGCTCTCGCCATTCAGGATGTGTTGCGCCCGTGTGGGCAAGCCTCCCTTTCGCGAGTGAGGGCAGCATCACGATCCGGCCCTTCGCTTCCACTGGGCTAGCCAGTGTGGGTCAATGAAGGTTACGCCATTTACTATGTCAATTTGTATGCCGCGCTGTTTTGATCGTTATAAGGTTTTGAAAATATGACGATTGTATCATAGAAACGCTGGGGAATGTGAAATTTATCGTGCAAGACTTGCACAAAGTAAATCGAAAAAGTGCAAGCCCTGCACGAAGCGTGCGAGGAGTGCAAGGCGCAAGACCTTGAGTTTTGGATTTTGCCTTGCGCTTTCCCATTCTGAGCATGCGTGCGTGGCGGCATTTTCTCAAGCAAGCCAGCCCGGCTTGGAGGCAAAATTCAACGCCGAATTTTGGTAAAGAAATCAAGCGGGCGGCTCATTGCAGCCGCATGAGTCCGATGGTGGTTGAGTGCGCTTCACTGTTCCGCGGGACTCGGCAGTCGGTCTGCAAACCTACACGCCGATTTTTGCAGAATCATTATCTTCCGGCAGAACAGCCCGCAGCAGTTTGAACAAACTGCGCCAAGGGTGCCAGCCTGAGCATGCTGTTATTTTTTGGAGGAGGTAGCGGTCGCAACGTTGCCTTCTCCTTTTTGAATGCCTGCAGACCTCCTTGTCAATTACAAAGTCTGCTTTCTCGGTAGCAGAACAAAGGTCGGCTCAGTAAATTTCCGCAAGCGAGGTCGAATATATTTTCCGGAGCTGCTTGTCCTTCAAGCCGATGGAAGAATCTTCCAAAGCTGGGAAAGGCCTGTGAAATTCTCTTGACTTTGGGAACCATTTTTTCTCTAATAGTAGCGCATTGGGCATTCCCTGATGCCAGGGTGAACTGCACGAGGCTCGCTGTGCACCTCGCTGCTTGATTGATGATCTGCGAAACCATTTCGCATTACAGAATTCTCGAGAAACTGGGCCAGGGTGGCATGGGTGTCGTTCTGTACGAAATGCGCACCGGCCAATTGCGCTTCCGAGGCGGGAAGGGGCCGGCGGTCGTGTATGCGATTCTCACCAAAGAACCGAGGCCGGCCGCAGGGCAAAGCACGCGACCACCTCACAGCGCGGCAAGCAAAGAAACTGCGCTCTGCCACGATTCGCGGCTGGCGGCGATAAAGGAAGACAATAAATGATCAGGAAGTGCTTGCGAGCCTTTCGGTCACTGCGTGGATTGTTTGCCCAAACTCGAAAGAGTTGGCAACTTTCAGAATCGGCACGAAACCCGCATAAATGCAGGTCGAAATTGCCTGCTTAGCGCAAGCCTACACTTTTTCTACAGCGCCGCAAGTCTGAAGAAACCAAACCAAGCTCGGAGGCACCTATGCCAGTAACCATTCAATTCAAGCTGAACGGCAAGCCCATGCGGCTGCAGGTCGACGGCAACCGGCCGCTTCTCTGGGTTTTGCGCACGGACTTTGGCCTCACCGGCGCCAAATACGGCTGCGGCGAAGGTCTGTGCGGCGCCTGCACTGTCATGGTGGGCAACGAAGCGGCACGATCCTGCCAATTACGAATGCAAGACGTGGCCGGAAAGGAAGTCATGACGATCGAAGGCTTGGCGCAAGACGGTAAACTGCATCCGTTGCAGAAAGCTTTCATGGCGCATGATGCGCTGCAATGCGGTTACTGCACCTCGGGAATGATTCTCAATGCTTACGGCCTGCTGTTGAAGAATCCCCGGCCCAGTGCCGCGGAAATCATTGCCGGAATGGATGACAATCTGTGCCGCTGCGGCGCGCATCAACGCATCGTACAGGCGATCCAAAGCGTCACGAAAGGAGGGGTGCGCTAATGAAAGAAAAGCAACATGACGACCTCGCGTTCGAGGCGATCGCCGACCGCTATCCCCTCAGCCGCCGTGATTTTCTCAAACGCCTGGGTGGCGGCATCATCGTGCTGTGGGCGATGCCGGCAAACCTTGTCTCCTCGCTCGCAGCGCAGGAACGCATGCAAAGAAGCTACCCGACGGATTTCAATGCTTATTTGCGCATCGGCGAGAATGGCCGCGTGACTTGTTTCTCCGGCAAGATCGAGATGGGACAAGGGATCATCACCTCCCTCGCCCAAGAACTTGCGGAAGAACTCGAAGTTTCGCTGGACGTCATCGATATGGTGATGGGCGATACCGATCTCTGCCCGTGGGATCGCGGCACGTGGGGCTCTCTGACCACCCGCTTTTTCGGGCCGGCCGTGCGCGCCGCCGGCGCCGAGGCCAAAGCGGTACTGCTGGAGCTTGCCGCGGAGCATCTCAACATTCCCCCAGATCGTTTGATCGCCAAAGACGGGGTGGTTTTGGAACAGGCCAAACCGGGCAATCGTGTGAGCTACGCGCAATTGGCGAAGGGCCGGAAGATCGCGCGCCAGTTGCCGGAAAAGGCCATCGTCAAAACTGCGGGGGATTTCAAAATCATCGGCAAACCCGTGACGCGGCGGGATGCCTTGGAAAAGGTGACGGGCAAGGCGCAGTACGCCGGCGATGTCCAATTTCCGGATCTGCTGTACGCGCGCATTTTGCGGCCGCCGGCGCATGGCGCCAAATTGATCAACGTGGACACGGCACCGGCGCAACAGATCGCCGGCGTGCAGATCATTCGCGAGGGCGATTTGGTGGCAGTGCTGCACAAATATCCCGACGTGGCGGAGAATGCGCTGCAGAAAGTCAAAGCCGAGTTTGACACGCCGCCAGCAAATGTCGATGAGCAGAACATTTTTGATCATTTACTGAAAGTCGCACCGGAGGGAGAAATTGTGGCGGAGGGCGGTAATCTGGCAACCGGGCAAAAGAGCGCCGCCGCAACGTTTGAGGCGACTTATCTGAACAGCTACGTCGCGCACGTGCCAATGGAGCCGCATACCGCAGTGGCAAAATTCGAAGGAGACAAAATCACCGTATGGGCTTCGACGCAGTCGCCGTTCGGCGCCAAAGATGAGATTGCGCAAGCGCTCGGCGTGCCAGAGGAGAAAGTGCGCGTCATCACGCCGCAGGTTGGCGGCGGCTTCGGCGGAAAATCGCGCAACCTGCAAGTCGTGGAAGCGGCGCGCTTGGCCAAACTGGCCGGCAAGCCGGTGCAGGTGGCTTGGACGCGCGCGGAGGAGTTTTTCTATGACTCGTTCCGGCCCGCGGCGATCGTAAAAATAAAATCCGGGCTCTCGGATTCCGGCAGCATCGCGTTTTGGGACTATCATGTCTATTACGCGGGCGACCGGGGCGCGCAACACTTCTATGACATTCCCCATCACCGCACGGCGGTATCTGCCGCGAGCTGGCGCGGTGTTCCCGGCTCGCATCCGTTTGCCACCGGCGCTTGGCGCGCGCCGGCAAACAACACCAACACGTTCGCGCGAGAATCGCAGATCGACATCATGGCGGCCAAAGCGGGCAGCGATCCGCTGGCGTTTCGTTTGAAGAATTTGAAGAACGAAAAAGTGCAAGGAGTTCTCAAAGCTGCCGCGGAGAAATTCGGCTGGCAGCCCGGCAAGTCACCCAGCGGCAGAGGCGTTGGTCTCGCGTGCGGCTTTGATGCGGGCACCTGGGTAGCCGTTATGGCCGAAGTTGAAGTGAACCAGGACACCGGCGGCGTGCAGGTCAAGCGCGTGGTCGCGGCGCAGGACATGGGGCTGGTGATCAACCCCGCAGGCGCCAAGATCCAGATGGAAGGCTGCGTGACCATGGGTTTGGGCTACGCGTTGACCGAAGAGCTGCACTTCAAAGGCGGTCAGATATTCGATCTCAATTTTGACACTTATCAAATCCCGCGCTTTTCCTGGCTGCCGAAAATCGAAACGGTGCTGATCGATTCGAAGGAGCCTGATCCGCAAGGCGGCGGCGAGCCGGCGATCATTTGCATGGGGGCGGTGATCGCCAATGCGATTTTTGACGCGACCGGCGCGCGATTATTCCAGCTTCCGATGACGCCCGAGCGCATCAAGAACGCCATGTCGTGATCGCAGGACGATTGCAGTGATTGCGGAAGCCGGGCCACTTTTGACTCCCGCCCGGCTTCTGCGCTGCGTGGAAACCTCCGCAGAACTCCATTTCACACCGCGCATTTCTTGATTCAAAGCAAGATAAGGAAACCACGATGTTGTGAGCCGGCCGGTGAGCAGCCGCGTGTCGCAATGCCGATTGCGCGCCGGCCGGATCGAGCGGACAAGACGCGCGCTGTTGATCAAATAGGCCGGAAGGCCACGGCCCAATGCCTGTGGTGGATTAGCCGCAACTCAAAGGAAGTCGCCAACAGTTGGAAATGCGCCCAGCAGATGAAGAAGCTCCTTATCAGTTGGGTTGCTTTTATCTGCTGGAAGAAAGCATTGCTTTTGAAGCAACGAGTTCACTTCAAAGAGGCTGCGCCAGGTTTCAGACAAGCTTAAACCTGAAGCCCGCGGGCAGCATTAAGCCCGATTCGTGCACTGTTGCCTCGCACTACGGACCTACCACTGTCATCCAGTAAGCATCTTGTGAAGATTTGGGCACACTGCCGTGTCATTCACCTCAAAAGCTCGCCGCCGCGACGCTGCGAACGCAGAGAAAGGCTTTTTGACGTAGCAACTCTGCGCGCCCCGCGACTCCGCGCTGCAAATGTTTGCTTTGTGGTCAAGAATCTTTCAGAGCGCTATTCTGACTTTGAGCGCCTCACGGCCAACGCTGATTTGCAGACAAGCTGCAAGTCAAAGCTTCTGTGAAGCAGCAAATAACTGTTTGACGAAACTCGGTCGGTGTCTGCGGTGATTGTCGGCGATGGAGCTTTTCCGCCGAAATGCGCCGAGGTCACCGAGCATCGCCGAAAAAGCCTTGGCAGGATGATTCATCGACAGAATAATTTCAAATCGTTCTGCCGATAGACTACTCTGCCATCCACCTTCAGAATTTTCTCCTGTGCTTGAAAAACCAATCGCCCCCAAAGTGCACGACCTGCACGAAGACAAGAGACCGAAGGGCGGTCTCATGGAAGTGCCTCGCACTTGATTTGGCAGGAGCCCGGCAATTTTCGAATCAGCAGCAGCAGGAGCGCCGTCCCTCGTTGCCAGCCAAGTGCGCCCGTGTTGCGGGACGAAGCCGGCGAGCTATTGTGAAATTCAAGCAGCGTGGGAAAGATTCTGCTTGACAAATGCAGAATAGTTTGCTATTCTATCATTAAATCGCTTTAATGAATTCCACTCCTGGTAGACATCAATCAAAGATAAGCATATAAGAATCAAGATAATTTTCCGTGTCCTGAGCGAAAAATCATAAAAACGATTTAGCTATGAGACTCGGCGCCACCATAAAAGATGTTGCCCAGAAGGCCAAAGTCTCCGAGGCTACGGTTTCCCTGGTCCTGAACAACAAGGCCAACGTCCGCGAGGAAACCCGCCAGCGTGTGCTCAAGGCCATTCAGCAACTCAACTATCATCCCCGCCACATGGCGCGCGGCCTGGCCTCCCGCAAGAGCGGCAACTTCGGCTTCATCCTCACCGACGATCACTTCTCCCGCGCAGAACCCTTCTATACCAAAATCTTTCTCGGCATCGAGTTCGAAGCCCGCAAATACAACTACTATATCCTGCTCACCACCGTGCCCCGCACGTTTCATCCCGACACCGACCTGCCGCGTTTCCTGCGCGAACGCAACGTCGACGGCGTGCTGCTGGCCGGCCATATTCCCCAGGCCTTGTGCGAGCACCTGCTCACCCTCAAGATGCCGCATGTGTTCATCGATTTTTCGCCGCGCCACAAACAGGGCAACGTGGTGATGATGGACAACCTCCTGGGCGCCACGCTGGCCGTGCGCCATTTGATTGATTTGGGACATCGCCACATCGCGTTCATCGGCGGTGACATCACCCATCCCAGCATTGCCGCACGCCTGGAAGGTTACAAACAAGCCCTCACCGAAGCCGGGCTTCCGATTGCGGAGGATTTGATCGAAGGCGTGGAAAGCTACACCGCCTCTGCTGACGGCTTCCGCGCGGCTGCGGCGCTGGCCGGCCGCGCTGCGACCTTCACCGCCATCTTTGCCGCCAATGATGCCATGGCCATTGGCGCCATGCAGTATCTGCGGGATCATGGCCGCGTGCTTCCCGTGGAAGTGTCGGTGGTGGGGTTTGATGATATCGAAGCGGGCATGCACACGCAGCCGCAACTCACCACCATCCGCGTGGATAAGGAAGAACTCGGCGCCGTGGCGTTGCGCCGGCTGGTGGAAATGATCGAAACCAAAAAGGAACTGCCGGGCAAAGTCTTCACGCCCGTCGAGTTGATCGTGCGGCAATCCACTGCTCCGCCGCCTGCATAAGTGTGTTCCGGCAACGGCTGGGCCGTTGCATTGAAAACCCAGAGTCTCACCGAACTCAAAGTTTCGGAGACCTCGGCTCAGCCGAGGTGGGAGCATCTCAGGCCTCTTGACAAAAGTGTTCCGGCGACGGCTGGGCCGTTGCCATCAAAAACCTCAGAGTCTCCCGGAACTCAAAGTTCTGGAGACCTTCGCTCAGTCGAAGTTGGTGCATCTTCGGACCGATGCGAATTCACTTGATTCCGGCGCCGGCAGGCGCGCGGGAGCAAGCGAGTGCGCGAGGCGAATCAAAAGAATCACGGCCACGCCTCCAGGATGAGCCCAGGCCCCTGGCGTTGTGCAACAGGATCGCAACTCCGTTTTTGCTTGATCGTTCAGATGCCGCTGCGCTACGGGAGTTGATCCAATGCAATCGCGATCTGCAGTTTTGTTGATCGGTTTGATCACCGCTTTGGCCGGCGCCGGGCAGAGCCACATTCGGCCCGACTCGACGATTGCGGTTGTGTTTGAGCGCGGCTATGGCACCATCGAAGCCGGCGGGCCTTATGCCGGCTTCGAGAGCCACCACAGCCGGCCGCTGCCCTCGCGCCTCAGTTTCTACGCGCCGGTGGCCAACAGCCTGGATTTGAGCACCGACTACTGGCGTCGCGACGAATCGCAAATTCTCCATCTTGGTCTGCAAATCGACGCAGGCCCGCGCGAGCCGATCGGTTGGGAACCCTGGCCTTACCGCTTGACCCCCGCAGCAGCACAATTCTCCCAACAAATCGCCCACACCCACTTCACCCTTTCCTATTCTTTCTTTCAAAACAGTCCCGGCCTGTTGATGCGCCTGGTGGCCGGCAATCGCGACGCGCAACCGCACGCCTACCGGCTGTACACGCATTGGGAAATGACGCTGCGCACGTGCCAGAGTTATGCCGTCAAGGATCGCGCGCACACTTGGTTTGATCCCCATACGCAGACCATCTTTGCTGCTTTTGATGATCCGGAAACCGCCAAAGCGACGCTGTTGGTCGGTAATGGCGCTTCGCCGCCGCGTCAATGGCTGGCCAACAGCGCTGCGCTTTGGCAAAACGAAAAACTCAAATGGATCACTGCCGGCGATGAAATTGACTGGCAACAAGGCCGGCCCGACGGCGGCGCGCATCGTCCCGCTGCTGCTTTTGTTTATGAGAAAACTCTGGCTCCCGGCGACTCGCTGGTGATTGTTCATTTTCTGGCTGCAACCACAAGATCAGAAGCCGCCGCGCTGGCAAACCACTTGGCAACGAATTATCAGCATGAAGCTGCCGCCTACGCGGAACAGGTCGCAACGGCGGCACAAGGCGCGCCGGTGTTTCGCACCGGCAATGGTGAACTCGATCATTCGGCGCAATGGGCCAAAGCGCTGCTTGCCGCCAATCGCCATTTTCTCGATGGTGAAATCGTGCCCATGCCGTGTCCGGCGCAATACAATTTCTATTTCACCCACGATGCGCTCATGACGGATCTCGCTGCCGCCAATTTCGACGCCCGGCGCGTGCGCAACGATCTGCTCTATCTCGCCAACAAAGCCAGCGCGGAAAATATCATTCCCCACGCCTATTATTGGAAAGATGACGGCTTCAAAACCGAGTTTGCCGGCAAAGACAATTGGAACCATTTCTGGTTCATTCTGGTGGCGGCCAGCTACCTGCGCCACACCGGCGACCTCGCGGTGCTGCAGCGTTTGCAGCCGCTGTTGGAAAAGAGCCTGACTTTCACGCTGAGCCATCTCGGTGAAGACGGCCTGCTCTGGGCCGCCTCGCCGGATTGGTGGGATATTGGCAATGTGCCGGGCCCGCGTGCCTACATCACTGTACTGGCGATTCGCGCTTTACAGGAATTCGTTTTCCTCGGCAGCAAGTTGAACGAGGCACCCGAAAAACTGCAGGGCTATGTGGCGCAAGCCCAGTCGTTGCGCGCCGCGCTCGCGCACAAATTGTGGGACGAGCAACTCGGCTACTTGATCAATTTCAACAACGGCTCCAGCAAAGACGAGCACCTCTATGCCGGCTCTCTGTTGGCGGTGGTGTTTGATGCGCTTGCCGGTGACCAGCAGCGCCGGCTGGTGGCCACGGCGCAGCAGCGCCTTTACGATCCGCAGCTCGGCGTGCGCATGGTCGATCCGGCGGATTTCCATCTGCTTGAAAAAGAGTTCAAATTGGTGAATCATGAGCAGGGGAAAAACAAAGGCGAATATATCAACGGTGGCGTGTGGCCGCACGGCACGGCGTGGTATGCGCTGGCCTTGCAGCAAATCGGAGAAAACGAGGCTGCACTCGAGGTGGTGCGCAGCAACATGACGATTGCCGGTATTGCGGCCAGTCCGCAAGGCCAACCCGCGATGTATGAATATCGCTACAGCGATCCGGTTGCCGCGAATTACGGCCGCATCGACAAACCCAGTTTTCTCTGGGCCGGCGGCTGGTACCTGTTCGCGCTGTATCGCTTGTTGGGCGCCGCCGAAAGCCCGTGGAATTTGCATTTGCGCACCGATTTGCCCGGCCAAACGCCGGTGCCGAGCTTCGATTGGTTGGTAAATGGCAAAATTGCGAAAGTGGTCTACGCCGGACTTGGCCAATTCGCCACCTCGATCACTTATGATGGCATGCCTTTCCCCTCGCTGGTGATTCCTGAACAACGCGCGCCAGTCGAAATTCGAGTCACGCGCGGCGCGATTGCCCAGCCCTATCTCGAGAATTTGACGGCAACGCTCGCCGACGCGCACTGGCAGGAACAGCAAAAATCTTTGCGCTGGCAATCCCGTGCATTTGCCGGGCATTCGGTCAGCGCCACGATCCGCAGTGCCCAAGCGCCGCAAAGAATTTGGGTCGATCAGAGAATTCTGCCGGCTGCGGCGTGGTCGGTGCAGCAGGAAGAAAGAAAATCTTATCACACTGTAGTCAATTATTCTCATGTTTCGCGTGAGTGTGAAGTGCTTGTAGAGTTTGAAAACAAATGAAATTTGTAAACAAAGGTTTGTAGTGATGCCTTCAGGCGTCCACCTTTTGCCGGAAGCAACTCATCGTTTGTAGTAACGCCTTCAGGCGTTCAACTCTTGTCGGAAGCTCGACGCCTAAAGGCGAAACGACAAACTTATTTTCATAAGATTTCATGAAAGCAGCGCAATTCAACCAGCCGCATGATCTGCAAATCATCGACCGCCCATTGCGGCCGCTGCGTGAAGACGAAGTTTTGGTGCAAATCGCGGCCTGCGGCGTTTGTGGCACCGACCTTCACATTCTCGCCGGCGAGGCGCATGCGCGGCCACCGGTGATTCTCGGCCATGAGTTTGCCGGCACGATCATCGCAGCGGGAAAGCAAGTGGGGGAATTGCATTCCGGCGATCACGTGGCGGTCGATCCCAACATTGCCTGTGGCGGCTGTTACTACTGCCAGCGCGGCCAGGTGAATTTTTGCGAAAATTTGCGCGCGCTCGGCGTTGACCTCGATGGCGGTTTCGCCGAGTTTGCGATTGCGCCGGCCAAACAATGCTACAAACTGCCGGAGGATTTTCCGCTCGAATGGGGCGCCTTCGCCGAGCCGCTGTCCTGCTGTCTGCGTGGCCTCGAGCGCGCGGCGATTCAGCCCGGCCAATCCGTGGCCATCGTCGGCGCCGGCAATATCGGCTTGCTCATGCTGCAACTGGCGCGCATTGCCGGCGCAGGCATCACGTTCGTGCTCGATCCGCTCGCCTCCAAGCGCGAGGTTGCCAGGCAACTCGGCGCGGAGGTCGCGCTGGATGCGAATCATCGCGAAGCCGCGCAGGAAATTGCCGAACGAACGCACGGCGGCTGTGAGGTCGTCATCGAATGCGTGGGCAAAGCCGAGGCTGCTGAATTGGCGATCAGCCTCACCAAACGTGGCAGCCGGGTGGTGCTTTTCGGCCTCGCGGCGCCCGCGGCCTATGCGCGCTTGTATTTGCAGTCCGCTTTTCTCAAAGAACTGACGATTCTCAGCTCGATCTTGAATCCATTCACGTTTCACCGTGCGGTGTTATTGCTGGCGCAGGGGAAAATCAACCTCATGCCCTTCAACCTGAACCGCTTCGCATTGGAGAAAATCGCTGACGCGCTCGCCAGCGCGGCCAACGGCCATTCGGTGAAAACTTTGGTGATTCCTGAGTCATCCTCACGAAAGGAGGTGGTGGCGTAAAGCCTAGGGCGTAATTCGTAACAATTTGGGCACATACTGAACGGTAAAAGGATTCATGACAAGACAACCTTTGCTTTTGCTCCTACTTTTGCTCGTTGTTTGAGAATTCCGAAAAGCGAGAACGAGTAGGAGTAGGAGTAAGAGTAAGAGTAAGAGTAAGAGTAGGATTAAGAGTAGGAGTAAGAGTTAGAGTAAGCGTAAGATCGCTCAGGTCATTCAGGAACCTACAGTTCAACCCCAAGCCAAGGGAGGTGTTCCATGCAGTTTCGATTACGCGTCTTGCTGGCGCTGACTCTCGCGCTTTGTTTGATGGGCGCGGGAGGGGCGAGCAGCCAGATCAACACGATTCCCAACGGCGGTTTTGAAAACGCCGAGGCGCCGGCTCATTGGCACAAGGCCAATGCCGGCGCCGCCACCGTGGAATGGGCGGGCGACGTGTACCGCTCGCCGCAGCGCTCGCTGAAGATCAGCAAGAGCAGCGGCGTTGACACGCCCATGTGGGAATCCGACAATCTCGCCAAGTTGAATTGGAATCCGGTCACCGGCATACCGGCCAACATCGAAATGGAAATCGGCGGGTGGGTGAAAACCTCGGGCGTCAACGTCAATCCTGCCGGCGCGGACGCCAAAATCACGCTGTCGTTTTGGTTCTTTGATGCCAGCGAGGCCGTGATCTTCGGCCAACCGGTGGTGCTGGACGTGCCGCAAGCCCAGGCCACCACCGATTGGACCGAGATCAAGAACAGCACCGCCGTGGTGCTGCCGGTCGATGCCGCCCGCCTGGTGGTGCAATTCAAGTTCGGCGCCAATGCCACCGGCACGGTTTGGCTCGACGACATCTTCATGCGCAATGCGCCCGGTGCCCAGGGCTGGCTCGGAGATCTTTACAACGGCAACTTCGGCGTGCCCGCCAACTGGTTCTTCTGGAAGGGCCAGATGAGTGAAGGCGTGGCCGGCAAGGGCGTGGTCACCATCACCAGCGCTGCCGCGCACTCCGGCAGTTATTCCTTGCTGGTGGAAGACGATGGCACCAATCCGGATGAAGTGGTGGCGATCTCCGATCGCAATCCCATCGAGCCCGGCCGCTCTTATGGCCTTTCCGCCTGGATCAAGCTGGAAGGCGTCAACACCAACGAGCCGTTCGATGTCGAAAAGGCGGTGTTCTTCACGCTCACCTATCACACCGATGCCGAAGGCTGGGCGGAAGTCGCCGGCCAGGATTTCTTTGTCGTCGATCAGTCTGCCCACGATCGCGACTGGATGCTCTATTCTTTCACTTTTACGCCGCCGATTGAAGCGACGCGCGTTTCGGTGCGCGCGCGCTTGCAACACCAGGCCACTGGCAAAACCTACTGGGATGATTTTCGCATGTACCCGGTGGAAGTGGCCAGGAAAAACCTCACGCTCGATGAATCCACGCGCCCGGCTTATTGGGAGGGATTCAACAACGGCGACGGCCAGGCCGTGTGGACCGGCAAAGTCTATCGCTCCGCCGAACGCAGTCTGATGCTCAGCAAGAACGCCGGCAGCAGCGCGGATCCGATCTGGCTGGCGCGGCAGGTGGCGAAAGTGAATTGGAATCCCGCCACGGGTGTGCCCGCCAACATCGAGATGGAGATCGGTGGTTGGGTGAAGACGGAAAACGTCAACACCAATCCTGCCAGCGAAGCGGCGAGGATTCAACTCCGCTTCAAATTCTTCGATGCCGCGCACAATTTGATCTTTGGCCAGCCCGTGATCTTGAACGTGCCGCAGACGCAGGCGGCGAGCGATTGGACGGAAATCAAGAACAGCTCCGCCGTCGTCTTGCCGGTTGAGGCCGATTCGATGGTGATCGAATTTCAAATGGGGCCGAACGCCAGCGGCACGGCCTATCTTGATGACGTGTTCATGCGCAATGCGCCCGGCGCGCAGGGCTGGCTGGGCGATTTGTTCAACGCCAATCTGGGCGTGCCCGAAGGCTGGTTCTTCTGGAAAGGCCAGATGAGCGAGGGCGTGGCCGGCAAAGGCATCGTCAGCCTCACGGATCAATACGCCTACAGCGGCCGCTACTCGCTGCGTGTGAGCGACGACGCCAGCAATCCGGATGAAGTCGTTGCGATTTCCGACCGCAACCCGGTGCAGCCGAACACCGAGTATTTGGTCACCGCGCGCGTGAAGCGGGTGGGCACCGTGCTCAATCCGCCGCCGCGCGACGTGGAGAAGGCGATCTTTTTCACCGTCACTTATCACGGCAACAGCCCCACCGGCTGGGATGAGAAGCGCGGCGAGGATCTCTTCGTCGTCGATCAAACCACGGCGGATCGCGATTGGACGCAATACTCCTTCCGGTTGAAAACCCGCGCGGATGAATATCGCCTCTCGATTCGCGCCCGCTTGCAGCATCAAGCCACGGGCGACACCTACTGGGATGAATTCCAGGTCGTGCCCATCGTCACGCCGAATGCCAATTTGAGCTTCGATGAGGCGGAGGTGCCGGCCTACTGGATGAAGATGAACACCGACGGCGCCACGGTCGAGTGGGCCACCGATCAAGCCCGCTCGCCGCAACGCTCGTTGAAGATCAGCAAAGCCAGCGGCGGCAGCGAGCCCATGTGGCAGACGCGCGCCAACATGGCGAAACTGAATTGGAACCCGTTGACCGGCACGCCGCCCAACATCGAAATGGAAATCGGCGGCTGGGTGAAGACGGAGAACGTCAACGTCAATCCCGCAGGCGCCAGCGGCGAGATTCAGTTGCTTTATTCCTTCTATGACAAGAACGGCGCGCTGATCTTCGGCCAGCCCGTCGTGCTCAAAGTGCCGCAAGCGCAGGCCACCACCGATTGGACGGAAATCAAGAACGCTGCGCCCGTGGTTTTGCCGACCGACGCCGACTCGCTGGTCGTCACCTTCAAGTTCGGCGCCAATGCCACCGGCACGGTTTGGCTCGACGACCTCTTCATGCGCAATGCGCCCGGTGCGCAAGGCTGGTTGGGTGATCTGTTCAATGGCAATTTCGGCACGCCCGAAGGCTGGTTCTTCTGGAAGGGCCAGATGAGTGAAGGCGTGGCCGGCAAAGGCGTGGTGAGCATCAGCCGCGACTATGCGCACACCGGCGACCATTCGCTGCTGGTTTCCGACGAGGCCGCCAACGCCGACGAAGTCGTGCTCATCGGCAATCGCAATGGCGTGCAGGGCAATCGCGTTTATCAAGTCTCGGCCTGGGTGAAGACCGTGGGCGTTAACACCAACGTGCCGTTCGACGTGGAGAAGGCAATTTTCTTCACCGTTACCTATCACAAAGCCGAGGCGGGCTGGGCGGAAGTGAGCGGCCAGGATTTCTTTGTCGTCGATCAATCGGTCACCGATAAAGACTGGTCGCTGTATACCTTCACGTTGACCACGCCGGCGGAGGCCAATCGCATGTCGATTCGCGGCCGCCTGCAGCACCAGGCCACCGGCCAGGTCTATTTCGACGATTTCGCTGTGGTCGAAGGGCAGGTGACGCGCGTGCAGAACGGCCGGGAATTGCCGGCCTCCTATGCGCTCGCGCAGAACTATCCCAACCCGTTCAATCCTGAGACACGCATCGTGTACGCGCTGCCGCAGCAGGCGCATGTCACCCTCGCGATTTTCAACACGCTCGGCCAGAAAGTGCGCACGCTGGTGGAGGCGAACCAGCCTGCCGGCAAGCACGAGATCGTGTGGGACGGCCGCAATGATCACGGCCAGTCACTTGCCAGCGGCATCTATTTCTATCAACTGCGCACTGCGGAGGCCAAGCTCACGCGGCGCATGGTGCTCATGAGGTAGTTGTGCCGAATTAGACGGATAAGCGGATTGTTGCGATTGACGGATGGTCGGAGCTTCGCCTCAACCGTCCGTCAATCCTGCTGTGCCAAGGCGGCAGAATTCCGGCAATCCCAGCGTCCAACCCTCCAAGTCATCGAGGCGATCATGCAATATCTCAACCGCCTGCTTGTTTCAGTCGTGTTGCTGGCAGCCGTGGCGGCCTTTGCCGGCACCACCGGAAAGATTGCCGGCAAAGTGACGGATCAGAAAAGCGGCGAGCCCCTGTTGGGCGTCAACATTGTCGTGACCGGTACGCGCCTGGGCGCGGTCACCGATATTGAAGGGAGATTCATCATTCTGCAGGTGCCGCCGGGCATCTACACCGTCCGCGCCTCGCTGATCGGCTATCAGGAAATGGCCTACGAAAACGTCCGTGTTTCGATCGATCTCACCACGCCGCTCGATTTTCAACTCTCCGAAACCGTGCTCGAGCTGGGGCAGACCGTCACGGTGGTGGCCCAGCGGCCGCTGGTTCAAAAGGATCTCACCTCCACTTCGAACACCGTGGGCGCGGAGACCATTGCGCAGTTGCCGGTGGACAATCTTTCCGATGTGGTGAATCTGCAGGCGGGCGTGGTCGAAGGCCATTTTCGCGGCGGCCGCACCGGTGAGGTGGCCTATCTCATCAACGGCATTCCGGTCAATGACGTCTACTCCGGCGGGTTTGCGCTGCAGGTGGAAAACAACGCCATTCAGGAGCTGGAAGTCATCAGCGGCACCTTCAATGCCGAGTACGGTCAAGCGATGAGCGGCGTGGTCAACGTCGTCACCAAGGAAGGCGGGGAGAAATTTCACGGCAGTATTTCCAGTTATGTCGGTGACTATGTCAGCACGCACGACGACATCTTCTGGAATGTCGATGCCTTTAATCCCATTTACAATTTCGAAGGCAGTCTTTCCGGGCCAGTGCCGGGACTCGGCAACAAACTCACCTTTTTTGCCTCGACGCGATATTATCACAACGAAGGTGCGCTTTACGGCCGCCGGGTTTTTCTGCCCGCGGATTCCTCGAATTTTCCCACCACTTCTGCGCGCGACTGGTACATCGAAGCGCGCGGCCGCGGCTATCGTTTTGCTTCGGAGACCGACTTGCAACGTCTGGCCGACAGCTTGAAAGCGAGCGCCGATTATGTGGCGATGAATCCCAACCAACGCCTGACCGGGCAATTGAAACTGGTTTATCAGCTCCAGGCCGATTTGAAAATCGACTATGAAGGCCTGCTGCAGAATCGCGACTTTCGCGAATATGACCACAGCTTTCGTTTCAACCCCGACGGCAATTTCCAGCGCGAGCAGCGGGCCTGGAGCAATGCCCTGGCCCTGACCAAAGTCTTCAACAGCCGCACGTTTTTGCAGATCAAAGGCTCGGCGTTCAACACCAACTACCAGCAGTTCGTGCACGAGAATCCGCGCGATCCGGCATATGTCAATCCCGAGTTGCTGAATGCGGCCAGCGGCAATGCCTTTCGCACCGGCGGCGAGCAGATGTGGCATTTCTATCGCAACACCCGCACGAACGTCGGCAAGATGGATTTGACCTGGCAGGCGACCAATCAACATCTCTTGAAGATGGGGCTGGAAGCGCGGCGGCATCGCTTGTGGCTGCGCGCCTTTGAAATTCGCCTGAATCGCGATACCGGCTTCAAGCCGCAGGTGCCGGAGGAGACCAACAACGTCAGCAACAGCGACATGTACCTGCGCCGGCCTTACGAAATCTCCGCGTATGTGCAGGACAAGATGGAATTCGAATATCTCATCGTCAACGCCGGTTTGCGCTTCGACTATTTCAATTCCAGCGGCCGCGTGCCGGATGATTTCGGTGTGCCCAATCTTGCGAGCCTGCTAAAGTCCGGCAACACCAGCCAGCTCAGCCCGCGCTTCGGTTTGGCCTATCCCATCACCGACCGCGGGGTGATTCACATTTCTTACGGCCATTTCTTCCAGATTCCGAATTTCGAGTTTCTCTATTCGAATCCCGAGTTTGAAATTTATCCGACGCAATACTATGGCAGCACGCCGCCGCCGGAGCGCACCCCCAACGTGATCGGCAACGCCAATATCAAACCGCAGCGCACGGCGATTTACGAAATCGGCCTGCAGCAACAGCTCGGCGATGAATTCGCGCTCGATCTCACTGCCTACTCCAAAGACATCCGCAACCTGCTCGGCACGGAGATTCTGTACACGGTGAACGGCATTCGTTATGCGCGTTACCTCAATCGCGACTACGGCAACGTGCGCGGCTTCACCGTTTCGTTCGAAAAGCGCCGCTTCCAAAGCCTGGCGGCGACCATCGACTACACCTTTCAGATTGCCAAAGGCAATGCCAGTGATCCAAATTCCGCCTATT
The DNA here is from genome assembly GCA_023150945.1 of bacterium. NCBI lineage: Bacteria > bacterium. The sequence goes on from JAKLJX010000001.1 coordinate 742,053, forward strand.
TCGACGTGCAGGCCAATCGTGAGCCCAACAAGGAACTGGTGCCGCTGGAGTGGGATCGCACCCACAGTCTGAACGTCACGCTCACCGCCGGTGATCCCGCGCGCCAGTCGCTTGGCCTCATCGGCAAATTCGGCAGCGGCTTGCCCTACACGCCGACGGCGCAGAACGTGCGCACCGGCGTGGAAAACAGTGAGCGCCGGCCGAACTTCATCAATTTCGATTTGTATGCCTACAAAAACCTGCGTTGGGCGCGAGTGCAGACCAATGTTTTCGTGCGGGTGTACAATCTGTTCGACCGCAAGAACGAACTGCAAGTCTTCGGGGACACCGGCCGCGCCAACTATTCGCTCTCGGCGTTGACCAGCGGCACGGTGTTCGGGCTGAATACCATCGGCGAGTATTTCACGCGTCCGGATTTCTATTCGGAGCCGCGGCAGGTGATCGCAGGGGTTACGGTGGAGTTTTGAAGAATTTCCCCTGTATCAGCATGCGTGTTAACTTGACTATGTCACATTTCATTTGACTTTCTTGAATCTTTATCGCATCAACTAGAGCCGCCAGTAGCTCGCTGCCTTTATCCAAAAGGCTATGCGATGCGCTCATTTCGCTTGCGGGTGTCAGATCTACGTCGGGTCAACAAGCATTTTCTCAGATTTCATCGACATTTTTCAAGATTTTTTCGAACTCGGACACGATCCATGAGTGAGCAGGCCATGCAGTATATGGCCGGCCAAATTCAAACCACGGTACGCCGAAACCTTGAGCAGTTTACCTTGAAAGTACCGAACTCCAATAAGCAATCCCTGCAGCATGTGGTTTCGAATTCCCCGTGGGATGATGATCCCGCCATTGTGCAATTACAGCATGATGTTGCGGCTTTGCTTGGCGATCCAACCCATGGGGCGCTCGTCCTGGACGAAAGTGGCATTCCCAAAGAGGGAGCGCACTCCGTCGGTGTTGCGCGGCAATACTCGGGTGCTTTGGGCAAGGTCGACAACTGTCAGATCGGCGTTTTTCTCGTCTATGCCAACCCCAACTTGGGCGCGACCTTGATTGATCGTCGTTTGTATCTGCCCAAAGCGTGGGTCCAAGATCAGGCGCGTCGCGACAAGGCTGGTATTCCACCGGACATCACCTTTCAAACCAAAGCCCAATTGGGTTGGGAGATGATTCGTCGGGCGCATGCCAATGGCCTTGTTTTTGGTTTTGTGAGCATGGATGCGCATTATGGCGAGCAACCGTGGTTGCGTCATGCCCTGGCCGGCGAGGGCTTGATTTATATGGCCGAAATCCCCAAAACGCGCAGGATTTTTGCCCGCGAACCGATCATGCGAATTCCTCGCCGACGCCACCGCCAAGGTCCGCGGCCGCGCCGAGCGCGTCCGGATATTCACCCGCTGACCGTCGAAAAGTTCGTCAAAGATCATCCTGCGGCTTGGCAACGCCTGAAGGTTCGTGACACCGAACGTGGTGAACTGATCGCCGATTTCGCCGCGTGGCGAATTTGGTCGGTGATCGACAACAATCAACCCGACGCGGACTTGTGGTTGATTGCCCGTCGCGATTTGCTCGATCCCAACGACATCAGCTACGCGTTCTGCAATGCTTCAAAGGACGCTTCTCTCATGCGCCTGGCCCAAATGCTGTGTACCCGCTATTGGGTTGAGCGGGCACTGCAAAACGCCAAAAGTGAAGCAGGCTTGGATGAGTATGAGCTTCGCGGCTGGCGCGGTTGGCACCATCATATGACTTTGACTTTACTCACCATGCTGTTCTTGCTCGAACTCCAAATGAGCCTGAAAGACAAGGCCCCAATGATAACGGTCCAGGATGCGCGTGAGATTCTCCAAGAGATTTTGCCCAAGCGTAAAATCACGGAAAAGGATCTGATTGCAATCATCCGACGAAAGCATCAACAACGATTTGACGCCAGGCAAGCACATGTGAATCGCGCAAATTCGTCTTGAGCTAATGTGACATAGTCAAGTTAAACCAACGAGATGTTTGCAAAGGTCGATTGAAATTCCGTCCCGTAGGGACGAGTGAAAATGGCGCGGTGCCAACAATGCAGTCGTTGTTTTTCAATCGTCGCTCACGAGACTTCGGAGACGCTGTCAACCCATTTCCCAGCAATGGAATTTCTGGGCTATTGTCAAATGTCTTTACGGGACAAAGTTCTGGACCTCGTCTTGGCTTCACACGTATGCCCCTCAAGGGATGAATGATTCGGAGCAGTATCCGGCTTCAGTTTATCTTGTTCGAGGATATCTATGCAGATCCCAACGAAACGCACAACCATCTTCCTTTTCGTTTTGGCTGCCGCCGCCTTCGCCCAGCGCCAGCCCGATCCCAATGTCGGGCAATTGAAAAACACCCGCAAGGGCATCATGGACGGCAATCTCAGCCGCACCATTTTCTGGAATCACGGCGAGATTGCGGACTGGCCGAATCAACCTTCCGGCGAATGGCCGAAAGGTTCGGGTCATTCTTACGTCGATGGCGTCGCCCTCGTGGTAGCCGCGCCCATTGTCGATGCGCAGGGGCGGCGGCGCCATTCGGTAGTGACGCGCTATCGCGAAGACATGGACGTTTCGCCGGAGCAGATTCCCTGGGGTTTTGCGCCGCTGCCGGGATACTTCAATGACAATCCCAGAACGAATCCTGCCAATGCGCCGGCGATCAGCAACGATCCACGTACCTGGCCTTCGCGCTGGCCGGACAAGCCGTTGGACTGGGCCGGGTTTTGGAACGGTTTCTTCGGCAAAGGCGTGACCAACGCTGATCTCGAATCCTACGTCGTCTTCGATGACGATCCCGACGAGGAGTTCCTTTTCTATCCGGATCCGAGCGATTCCAGCCGTCGCGGCCTCGGCCTCGAAGTGGCCTCGCGCATGTTTCAATGGAATCAAGTGCTGGCGCAGGACGTCATCTTTGCGATTTACTTTATCACCAACGAAGGCAAGACGGATTACGACAGTACCTATTTCGCTTTTCACATCGATTGGGGCATCGGCGGCACCGATGACTCCGCGGATGACGGCGGCAGCTATGACGATGATCTCGACATTGCCTGGGCCTTCGACGGCAACGGTTACGGCAGCCCCGGCAACTGGTCGCCGGTCGGCGTCGGCGGCTTCGCCTTTCTCGAAAGCCCGGGAATTTTCCGCGATGGCCGCGATAATGACAATGACGGCCTGCTCAACGAGCGCCGCGACAGCGGTCCCGGTGTTTTTCTGGATCAATTTCCTTATGGTGTCGCCGATGTGCAAGCGTTCCAAAAATTCTATCCCGAGCACCAACTGCGGCCGCATTGGTCCGGCGACGAGAATATCGATTGGGATCCCTTTGAGGATTTGAACAACAATGGCGTGTGGGAGCAAGGCGAGCCGTTGCGCGACGACGTTGGCGCCGATGGTCTCGGGCCTTTTGATGCCAATTACCCCGGCCCGGACTTCGGCGAGGCCGACGGTATCCCGACCGCCGGCGAACCGGATTTTGATTTTACCGACAAGGATGAGAGCGATCAAATCGGCCTCACCGGCTTCAATGTTTTCGTGCTGCACGAATACAAGATGGAAAACGATGAGGCCTATTGGAACGGGCTGCGCGCGGCCCTGCCCCCGCGGGACAAGCTGGTGCAGAACACCAACCTCGGCATGTTCTTCTCGTCCGGTCCTTTTGAATTGAAAGCCAGCGATACCCAATTCTATTCCATGTCGTTGTTGTTTGCCGAAGACATCAATGACCTGGCGCGCACCAAGAAGACCGTCCAGCAAATCTACAATGCCGATTACCGCTTTGCGAAACCGCCGGACAAACCGCAGCTCACTGCCATTGCCGGCGACCGCAAAGTCGTGCTGTATTGGGATGACAAAGCCGAGCGCTCGTATGATCCCTTCTTGCAGGATTTCGATTTTGAAGGCTACAACATTTACCGCGCGACCGATCCCGAATTCCTCGAAGTACAGACCATCACCGACAGCTACGGCAAAAAGCGCTATCGCGAGCCGCTTGCCAAATTTGATTTGAAGAACGGCATCCGCGGTTTGCATCCCATCGACGTCGAAGGCATCAAATTCAATCTCGGCGAGGACACCGGTTTGCAGCATTTCTATATTGACCGCAATGTCAAGAACGGGCAAACCTACTACTATGCCGTCGTGCCTTATGATCGCGGCCTGGTTGATACCACCGCCACCGGTGAGATTTCCGGCATCTCGCCTTCGGAAGCGCCCAGCGTCATCAAGGTGAGCGTGGCCGGTGTCGTGCAGAGTACGGACATCAACACCGCGATCGTCACGCCGCAAGCGCCGGCCGCCGGTTACCTCGACCCGCGCATCGACGGCGAGATTGTTCATCACGGGCCCGGCACCGGCACCCTCGAAGTGCAAATGCTGGATGCCGGTCGCATCAAGAACGGCAACAGTTACCGTTTCGTGTTCAGCGATACTTCCGCCTTCGCCATTGATCCGGCGCCGAGATATTCTCTGCTCAACCTCACGACCGGCGACACTCTCGTCAAGAATGCGGCCATTCTCGAGGGCCGCGCCACCACCCCGGTGACGGAGGGCTTCGTCAATTTCCTTTTCAACGACGTGCAAGTGCAGGTCTTGGAGGCTGAGACAGGGTGGCTGGTCGGCGCGAGCAACTACGGCGTGCGCATCGGCGCCAACCGTAGTCTCATTGGCCGCTATGTCGCCTATCCCGCGGATTTCGAGCTGCGCTTTTATGACAGCATTGTCGATACTTCCGAAGCTCTGCTCTTTGGCCAGCAACGCATTCCGGTGAATTTCAAGATCTGGAATCTTACCGAAGACCGGCAAATGGATTTTCTCTTTGGTGATCGTGACAACGACAAGCAATTCACGCCGGGGGATTCGGTGACGATTGTCACCGGCCTGACGCTCGGCCAGCGGCCGCAAGGTTCGCGTTTCCGGTCGGCCTGGGCGATCTTCTTCAATCCGCCCAATGGCAATGCCAAGCCGCCGCAGCCCGGCGACCTCTATCGCATGGTGGTCAGCAAGCCATTCCGCAACGGTGAGTCCTTTGAGTTCAAAGTAGCCGGCGCACGGGTTGAACCGCAGCTTGCCAGGAATGCCCTGTCGGATATTGCCGTAGTGCCCAATCCCTACGTGGGCGCGGCCTCGTGGGAACCGCGCAATCCGTTCCAATTCGGCCGCGGTGAGCGCCGGATCTATTTTATCAACCTGCCGGCAAAATGCACGATTCGAATTTACACCATGCGCGGTTATTTGGTCGATACCATTGAACATGACGCGCCTGCGGAAAACGGCGCCGAGGCGTGGGATTTGGTTTCCAAAGATGGAATGAACATCGCGTACGGCGTCTACGTTTATCACATCGACGCACCAACGATTGGAACGCAGATTGGAAAGTTTGCGGTGATTAAATGAATGCTCATGCTCAAACTCCTACTCTTACTCCTACTCGCTGCTAAAAATCGTCAAAAGCGAGTATGAGTAGGAGTAGGAGTAAAAGTAAGAGTAGGAGTAAGAGTAAGAGTAAGAGTAAGAGTAAGAGTAGCTCACACAAGCATCCGCAAAGCCATCATTGACCAATAAGAGCAAAGCAATGAAGCGATTCATTTTCTCATCATCTGCATTGGTACTGCTGATGAGTTTCTCTTCAGCTTTCGCCCAAAGCGAAACCAATGTCTCCAAAGTCGGCATCACGGCAGCGCCGTTTCTGACCATCGGCGTGGGATCGCGTGCCCTCGGTATGGGCGGCGCTTTCGTTGCCACCGCCAATGATGCCAGCGCGCTGTATTGGAATCCGGCCGGACTGGCGCGGCTCGAGCACTCGGAGCTGTTGCTCGTGCATACGCGCTGGCTTGCTGAAACCGATTTCAATTTCGCCGGCGTGGTTTTGCCGCTCGGCGAATTTGGCACGCTGGGCGGCAGCCTCACCTCCCTGACGATGGGCGACATGCTCGTGCGCACCATCGAGCGCCCGGAAGGAACCGGCGAATTGTTCTCCGCGGCGGATCTGGCGATCAGCCTCACTTACAGCCGCCGTCTCACCGATCGTTTCACCATCGGATGCAATGCAAAATACATCAACCAGCGCATCTGGCATGAAAGCGCCTCGGGGTTCGCGCTCGACTTGGGCACGCTCTTCGTCACCGGCTTTCGCGGCCTGCGTATCGGCGCCACGCTGTCGAACTTCGGCACCGACATGCGCATGACCGGCAAGGATTTGCTGGTCTTCTATGATCTTGATCCCACCATCAGCGGCAACAATGAGCGCGTCCCCTCCCATATCGAAACGCAGAGTTGGGCGCTGCCGTTGAATTTTCAATTCGGTGTGGCGATGGAGATTTTGCAGAGCGGACAGCATCGCCTGACCCTTGCCGGCGATGCGCTGCATCCGAGCGACAACACCGAGAGCGTGAATCTGGGCGGCGAATATGCCCTGCAGGAGAGATTCTTCCTGCGCGGCGGCTATCGCGATTTGTTCCTGCGCGACGGCGAGCAAACGTTCACGATTGGCGGCGGCGCCGCCATGCGGTTTCTCGGCAACGTACGCTGGAAATTCGACTACGCCTACGCTGATTTCGGCCGTTTGGAAAATGAGCAACGTTTTTCGGTGGCGGTGGAGTTTTGAGTGGAAAGGTAGCGCAGACCGCCAGTCTGCAGAAGAAATGAGAACGAAAATGACGACACTTCGCCAAGGCTTACGCTGCCGCCTGTCTCTTGCCACCCTCGGCGCGACAGTCTTTATCGCTGCCGGCGCTGCGCTGAATGTTTTTGCCGCGACTGAAGGCGAACACCAGAATGGCAATTCGAAGCATGCGCCGCTGCTGCCCGCCGGCATGGACACTGTCGTCATTGCGCGCGTCGGCAATCTCGATATTACCGCCGAAGAATTTCTATTGAGCTATGAATTCGGCCCGGCTTTCGTCAAGAAACATGGCAAGCCGGTTGAGCGCTATCTTGATTTCATGATCAATGAAAAACTGCTGGCGTTGGACGGCTATGCGCTCGGTTTTGCGAAAGACCAGGAAGTCGCGACGATGCTCACAGAAATCGAGGGCGATCTCGCCACCGAGGAGCTTTATCGTGATGACATCCTGAGCCAGGTCGTGATCGACGAGAAGGAGCTCGTTCAAGCGATCGACAAGGAACGCATTCACCTCGAATTGAAGTGGCTGTTTGCTGCGGGCCGCGCTGACCTCGCAAAGTATCTCGCCCAACTCTCGCAGGGCGCGCCGTTTGATACGCTTTTCCAGCAACAACTCAATGATTCCGTACAAATCGGAAATCGCTCCCTTGCGACCACACGATTTCGCCTGGAGGACTCGAATCCGGAAATGGCGCAGGTCGTCGACACGCTGTCGTACGGCAAGGTCTCACCGCCGATCGCAGCGCCGGATGGGTTCTATCTCGTCAAAGTCACGAACAAATGGACGAATGCCATCATGACGCAAACGGAACATGCGGAACTGAAACAAGCTGTGCTGCGCGCGCTGCGCCAGCGGCAGGCTGATGCGCTTTCTGACCGTTATGTCAATGACCTCATGCGAAATCAGAATCCTATCATTAACCGGCGAACTTTCAATATCCTGCGCGCGCTTGTTGGCAAAACCGTTCTTTCACCTGAAAAATACCAAGATTGGAATTTGACCGGAAAGTTGATGTCCGAAGCCGGCCCCCTCGACTCGCTCGACATGGAACGTTACCGCAATCAGACTTTGGTCCGTTTGCAGAACGACAACCTGCTGCTGGGTGATTTCTGGACTTGGTATCAAGCGCGCCGCGCTTACATCCGATTCGACAGCGATTCGCCACAGCGCTTCTTTGCATCGCTAAAGCAAATGGTCTGGCGCAGCGTGCGGGACAAGCTGCTCATCGACCGGGCGCGGCAACGAGGATTGCAAGAGCGGCTAACGGTTCGAAGGCAAAAGCAATGGTGGGAGGAAAAACTGGTTTACGCCAGAATGAAGCAGGAAATGCTCGACGCGATTCGCCTCACCGAGGAACAGGCGAAGCATTTCTATCAACAGAAGCTGCGGCAATATCGTGATCAAACCGGAATGACCCTGCCGTATGAGAAAGTGACGGACCAGGTGCGCCAGGATTGTTATGCTGAGGCATTGGCAAGAAATCTATTTCGCGCCGTCAACGTGTTGAAGAATAAATACCCGGTGCAGGTCAATCGCGCAGCGCTGGAGGCTCTACCCATCGAGGCGGCGCCGGACCTGAAAGCCTTTGACCTGATCACCGCGAAGAAGGGCGGCACCTTCCCTCGTCCCGCAACTCCGACGATTGATTTTGATTGGAAGCTGTGGGAATGATTTCCGGATGGATTTCGAACAGCGACGAAGACATCAGGGAAATGTCATGCTGTAAGCATCCTTTTTCGAATTGCGCGCAACGCTGTATTGAAAAGGGATTCCTTCTGAATAACCTCAAATGAGGAACCGCATTTCAATTTGTCAATGCTCAGCCCAACAAAATCGCTGCTGCCGGCACGAATTGTATTTGCCATCGCTGCGGCATTTTTGCTGTTCACCACCAGCGCGGCGCAGCAAATCGCCATCAATCGCATCGAGATGATGCCGAATCTGCCGGCGCCCTATGACATGCGCAATTGGAAGCAAGTGGCGCTGGGGTATGACTCGCTGGTCTTCGATTTCGACCTCGCCGGCCAGTATCTGCCGCTCATTTGGTGGCGCACCAACACCGTGAACTATCCCAACCATATCAGCTTTGGATTGCACACGGTGGTCGGCACCACGGCGCCCAACTCCGCTGAGGCCATTAATGCGCTGCCGGCGGTCATCAGCGCCAGTCTGGTGGGAATCGACAAGAGCCAGCAAAATAGCCAGAATTGGGTGTTGCTGTGCGAGGAGTTTTTCAACCGGCGGCCGGAGGAGAATGTCTACCTCAATCATCCGGTGACGCAAAGCGGCGATGATTGGTGGTACGCCACCATGCCCAATGTTTTTTTCTATCAGCTCTACGACCGGTATCCCAACAACGGCGATTTTGCCTTTCAATTCACTTCTGTTGCCAATCAGTGGTTGCAGGCTGTTGAGAAGATGGGTGGCCGCGCCACGCCGTGGAATGTTCCGAACATGAATTATCGCGGCTGGTATCTTGCCACCATGACGCCGCACACGGCCGGCGTGCCCGAACCGGAAGCTGCCGGCGCGATCGCTTGGCTGTTGTATAATGCTTATGTTGAAACCGGCAATTTGAAGTATCGCCACGGCGCCGAATGGGCCATGGAATTCTTGAGCAATTGGAATTCAAATCCCTCTTATGAACTGCAACTGCCCTACGGCGTCTACACCGCTGCGCGCATGAATGCCGAACTCGGAACAACGTACGACATTGCCAAAATGCTCAACTGGTGTTTCGAAATCGGGCCGCTGCGGCAATGGGGCGCCATCGTCGAGAATTGGGGCGGCTACGACTGCCACGGCTTGATCGGTGAAGTGGGCAGTAACGGCTATGCGTTTGCGATGAACACCTTCGAGCACATCGGCGCGCTGGTTCCGCTCGTGCGTTATGATGACCGCTTCGCCCGCGCCCTCGGCAAGTGGGTGCTGAATGCAGCCAATGCGGCGCGGCTGTTTTATCCCAAATATTTGCCCAATCAAAACCAGGACAGCGAAGAATGGTCGCAGCAATACGATCCCAACTCCTATATCGCACATGAAGCCTTGCGCGAATCTGCATTTGGCGCCAGCCCGTACGCCACCGGCGATGCCATCAGCGGCGGATGGGGAAGGACGAATCTGGCGTTGTATGGGTCATCGCATGTGGGCATCCTGGGCGGCATCATCGCCACGACCAATATCGAAAAGATTTTGCAACTGAATGTTTTGGAAACCGACCATTTTCATGGCAACGCGTATCCCACGTTTCTCTATTTCAATCCCTATGAGGCAGAGAAATCCGTTGAGATTGAAGTTGGCAGCGGTCAACATGATCTTTATGATGCTGTCAGTAACAGTTTTCTGCAAACTGGCGTGAGCGGAAAAGCCGCGATTTCAATTCCTGCCAATGCCGCAGTCTTGGTCGCAATTACCCCGGCCGGTGGCGAAGTGACCTACGATCTCGACAAAATGTTCGTCGATGGTGTCGTTGTCGATTATCGCTCCGGCCACGCTGTATCAAATTATCCGCCGCGCATCAAAGGCCTGGCCGCGAAAAAGTCGCAGCTACTCCTCGGCGAAAGTACGACGATCTATTGCACGGCGACTGATCGAAACGCGGAAGAATTATCCTACACGTGGCAAGCAACCGGCGGAACGATCACCGGCACGGGCGCACAGATTGACTGGACGGCGCCGGCTTCGCAGGGAAATTACACCGTTCAGTGTTTCGTGCATGATGGCCACGGCGGCCGCGACTCGGCGATAGTGCAACTCGAAGTCCTGGCCGCAATCAATCACGCCCCGAGCATTGCTGCGTTGACCGCCCGTCCCGGCAAGATCGATTTGGGCGCAACGACAGAATTGACCTGCACCGCGAATGATCCCGATGGCGATACCTTATCCTATTCCTGGCTGGTGGCAAGCGGCACGTTGACTGGCAGCGATTCGATTGTCACTTGGACAGCGCCGATAAGCGAAGGTGATTATTTCATTGTCTGCAAGATCGAAGATAGCCGCGGTGGTCAGGCGGTTGATAGCATCGGCGTGCGTGTTCGTGATTTCTCGAAAACTCAGACTGGTGATCTCGTTGCCTTCTATCCATTCAACGGCAATGCCAATGATGCAAGCGGCAACGGCAACAATGGCACGGTTGCCGGCGCGCTGCTTGTCGCTGATCGTTTTGGCCAAGCTAATCGTGCGTACGCTTTTGACGGCGTGGATGACTATGTTCGAATTCCAAATCAGCCCGTTCTCAATTTCCAGCAAGCCCTTACCATCAGCTTTTGGATGAAGATCGGGCAATTTTATGATCGCGAGGCTTATCCCATCTCACATGGCAATTGGGAAAACCGCTGGAAGGTTTCGATCACGAACGGCGGCGGCCGCTGGACGGTGAAAACCAATCATTCCGTCAATGCCGGTATCAAAGATTTGGATTCGAAAACCAAATTTGTTGTGGACAAGTGGTACAACCTCACCGCTCTCTACAGCGGCTCCGATTTCGAGATCTACGTGAACGGCGAGCTGGATGCTTTCTCTTCCTGGTCCGGCGCCCTCCTGCAAACCACGATTGATTTGATGATCGGGCAAGTTCTGCCCAACAATCGGAATTATAATTTCAAAGGTGTGATTGACGACGTTCGCATTTACAACTACGCGCTCTCCGTCGCGGAGATCGAAAATTTGTATGATCTAGGCACTGCTGTTGATAGCCGGCAACAGAATGCAGTGCCTTTCGAAAATGCTTTGCGGCAAAATTACCCCAATCCGTTTAACGCGCAAACGACGATTCGTTATCAACTCCGCCACGCCGGACATGTCACCATCAAAATCTATGATTTACTTGGGCACGAAGTGCGGTTGCTCGCTGATCAGCAAAAACCGGCAGGCGATTATTCGGTGCAGTGGGATGGAAAAAATGGTCACGGCCGGTATGTCACTTCCGGCATCTACGTGTATGAGATGAAGGCAGGAGAGTTCGTTGAGAGACGCAAGCTAATAATGTTGAAATAATCATTGCTGTCATTCTGGAAGAATCCTTTTTCGCACAAGTACCATACTTGATATTGAAAAAGATTCCTGGGCAACAACGTTGAGGTTTACCGGTCATTTCTTTCTGACGGAATTTCTGCAAATGCAGTCGCTGACACGATTGAAAAGAATCAACCGAAAAATATTTGTCCACTACCTTTGGTTCGTGAGTGTTTTAGGACTTCTCGCTACCCTCTTTGCGAGCGGCTGCCGCAGCGAGAAAGTTTACAGCCGCCCGGAGTTGCTCTATTGGTCCGCCAACAATCCCTATGAGCAAGAAGTGGCGCGCGCGGTGGTGAAAGAGTGGAACGAAAAACATCCCGCGATGCGTGTCCATCATCAACCGATTCCGGAGGGCCAGTCCAGTGAGGAAGTGATTCTCGCGGCCATCGCCGGTCGCACCACGCCCGACATTTATTCCAACACCTGGCCCGGTGACGTTGAATTTTATGTGCGCGCCAAAGCGCTCATCAATCTCGACCAATTTGCAGATTGCGACAGTGTGCTCAACTCGCGTTGCGCTGCCGACGTTGTGGCGCAATCCCGTTCGCGCGACGGCAAGCTCTATCAGATGCCATGGAAGACGAATCCCATCATGATGATGTACAACGTCAAGCTGCTCCGGCAAGCGGGGTTTGATAAAGCGCCGGCGACTTACTCGGAGTTTCTTGCGGCTGCGGCAAAGTTGAGAAAAGAGTTGTCCTGCTGGATGGGCATCATTGACATACGCGTTCTATGGTGGCAACGCTTCTTTGATTTTTATCCATTGTATCTTGCCGCCAGCGGCGGGAACACGTTGATATCCGGCGACAGCGTATTGTTTGAGAATGCCAGCGCCGTCGCGACCATGAATTTTCTGCAAACCGTTTATCGCGAGAATTATTTTCCCAAGCAAAAAATGACCGCCACCGGTGATTTTTTTCTTTTGGGGAAAGCTGCGACGCGCTTCACCGGCCCGTGGGAAATTGCCCATGCCGAGAAATTCAAACCCGAAGGATTCGAATACAACTTCGCGCCGATGCCGGTGCCGGACGGTCACCTTGGGCCGGTTTACACGTACGGCGATTTGAAAAACATCGTCATCTTTTCAACCTGCCGGCAACCGCAAGCCGCTTGGGAATTTGTCAAATTCATGGTTTCGCGCCGCAACGATTTGCGCCTACTGAAAGCCGCGAGCCAATTGCCGCTGCGCAAGAACATGCTGGGCGATTCGCTTTTCGCCGATTATTTCGCCAAGAATCCGCGCATGGTTGCCTTCGCGCAGCAAGCCGAGTATGTGCGCGGCATCGATCAATCGCCGGTGATGAAAGAAGTCTTCGATGCGATCTCACAGGAATACGAGGCCGCCGTGGTGTATGCCGCTAAATCGCCGGAAGCGGCCGTGCGGGATGCGGCAAAGCGCGTGAGGTTGATTTTGGAATGAGGTTCGTAGTCGCCCCTCAGGGGCAAAACGTTTTGTTGGTTGAACAATTTCCAACTTTTTCAAGATTGACGCCTAAAGGCACAACTACAAACATAAAATATGCGCCGTCGCAATCACACAGGCTATTTGTTTGTCACCCCCTACGCGCTGCATTTCGCCATTTTCATTGGCTTCCCGCTCGTGTTCTCGCTGGTGCTGCTCTTTCACCGCTGGGACATTGTGTCGCCGATGGTGTGGGTGGGCTTGGATAACTTTGCCAAACTTTTTCACGACAATCTGTTTTGGCAGGCGATGCTGAACACCGGCGTCTTCCTGCTGTTGCACATTCCGCTGCAGCTCGTCGTCGCGTTGTTTCTGGCCATTCAGTTGAATCAGCGCATCAAATTGCGGGGATTTTTCCGCGCCGCGTTCTTTCTGCCGGTGGTCGTGAGCGGCGTGGTCATTGCGATTCTGTGGGATCAGCTTTATGCCAAAGACACCGGTGTGCTCAATGCGTTGCTGACGCAAATCGGTTTGCCGAAAATCGGCTGGCTGACCGAGCCGAAGATGGCCATGCCGTCGATTGCGCTCATGGCCACGTGGAAAAACGTCGGGTTGTATATCGTGCTCTTTCTGGTCGGCCTGCAAAGCGTACCGCCGCAGATGTACGAAGCCGCCAGCATCGATGGCGCCGGCGCCTGGCAAAAATTCCGGCGCGTCACGCTGCCGATGCTGAATCCCACGATCTTCATGGTCGTTATTCTCTCCACCATTGGCGGCTTTTCACTTTTCATCGAGCCGTATGTCATGACCGGCGGCGGCCCGATGAATCGCACGCTTTCGGCGATGCTTTACATTTACAAGCAGGGATTTTTCTTCTATCACATGGGTTATGCCGCCACCTTGGGATTCGCGTTCGCGGTGATTGTGCTGATGGTGGTCCTCGTGCAGCGGCGACTGGTGGAAAGAGAATGAAGTTTTTTAAAAACCGCTAATCTACGCTAATGCACGCCAATTTTTATTCGCGGTGATTCGCGTTAATTCGCGGTTGTTTGATTTTGTGTCTTTGGATTATTGTAAAGTCATGACCAAAGTCTGGCGCTACATTTTTCTATCACTCGCAGCCGTCGTTTTCATCTATCCCTTTTTGTGGATGCTCTCCGCCACGCTGCGGCCGGAAAACGAAATCGGCGCGTTGAATTTGTTGCCGTCGCGCTGGACGCTGGCGAGCTATGCGGCCGTCTTTCAGAAAATTCCGCTGCTGCGCGCCTTTGCCAACAGCCTGCTCGTCTCGCTCTCCGTCGTGGCGAGTGTGCTGTTGTTCGGGTCGATGACCGGCTTCGCGCTCTCACGTTTGCAATTTCGCGGCAAGAACGTAATCTTCATGCTGGTCATTTTCACCATGATTCTGCCGGTGCAGTTGACGCTCATTCCACTTTATATTCTCATGGTGAAGCTCGGCTGGGTGGACACCTATCTTGCGCTCATCGTGCCTTATGGCATCAATGCCCTCGGCGTGTTGATGTTTCGTCAGGCATTCAAAACCATTCCGCAGGATGTGATCGATGCCGCGCGCATCGATGGCGCCAGTGAGTTCGGCATTCTCTTTCGCATCTTCTGGCCACTTTCCGTGCCCACCTTGATCACCGTGGCCATTTTGACGTTCATGGGAATCTGGAACGAAGTGTTGTGGCCGATCTTGACGATCCGCAAAAGTGAGCTAATGGTGATGCCGCAGCTTGTGGCGTTGTTCGTCACCGGCGGCGCTGCCGAGAGCCAGCTCGGCGTGCAGTTGGCAGCCGCAACGCTGCTGGCTTTGCCGATAGTGATTGCGTACGCCTTTTTTCAAAAGTATTTTATTGAAAGCATGGCGGCTACAGGATTGAAAGAATAAGTCTATATGTCTTTGGAAAATTTCTTAAAGCAAAAAAGCCACACGCAAAGGCGCAGAGACGCAAAGAATCCGCAAAGGTTTTCTTTGCGATATCTCTGCGACTTTGCGTCTTTGCGTGAAGCCTTTTTCTTAGTACTGGTCGCCGCACTGTGCGCTTGCACACAAAAGCAAACTATTGAGCTGCGGCTAACGAATCTGACTCATCTAAATCACCTTTATCAAGAAGTGACGATTGGCGGCCAGCCGATGGCCATCATCCACATCTATTCGGAATATCCCGACTACCAATGGGTTGATGACAGTGACGAAGGCATTGCGTGCGTCGATGATGCGGCCCGCGCGGCCGTGGTTTATTTGCGGCATTTTGAAGTCACCGGCGATACGACGAGCTTGTGGCGTGCGCGCAAGCTGATCGATTTTTGCCGCTATATGCAAGCCGAGGACGGCTTGTTTTATAATTTCATTTTTGCCGATCATTCCATCAATCGCGACGGCCACACTAGTTTCAAAAGTCTTGGCTGGTGGGCGGCGCGCGGCGTGTGGGCGCTGGGCGAGGGCTGTCGCGTTTTCCGCGATCGCGATCCGGCTTATGCCAGGCGCTTGCAGCAGCACGTGCAGAAAACTTTTGCGCATCTCGACACGCTGTTGCAACACTATCCGGCCATGGATACCATCAACGGCTTCAACGTGCCGCGCTGGCTGCTGTACAACTCCGCCGGCGACGCCACTTCCGAGCTGGTGCTCGGTTTGGCCGCCTACTATCGCGCCATGAATGATCCGCGGGTCAAAACCTATTTGGAAAAATTCGGTGAGGCGTTTGTGGCCATGCAGCTTGGCGACGAGAATCACTTTCCATTCGGCGCAATGCTTTCATGGCAGGATCTCTGGCACGGTTGGGCCAATGGCCAAACGCAGGCGCTGGCAACGATTGCCGCGCTGGTGCAGCGGGAAGATTTTCTCGCCGTGGCAAAACGTGAAGCCGAATTCTTCTTCCCGTATTTGCAGCAAGAAAACTTCCCGCGTGAAATGCAATTTGCCCGAGACGGCAATCAGATTCATGCGACGAAAACCGAGCGTTATTCCCAAATCGCTTACGCGCTACGCCCGATGATCGTCGGTGCGTTGCGTCTCGCCGAAAGCACGAATGACCCGCATTTCGCCGAATTGGCGGCGGATTTGGCGCAGTGGTTTTTCGGAAAGAATGCAGCGCAGGCGCAAATGTATGACCCCAAAACCGGCCGCGGCTTTGACGGCATTCTCTCGGAAAAAGAAATCAACCGCAACGCCGGCGCCGAATCGACGATCGAAGCATTGTACGCTATTCTCGAACTCGAGGCGAATCCGGTGGCGCGGCAAAAGCTGTATGAAAAAATGGAAAGCATGGAGTGATGGATTGTTGGATCGATGGATCAATGAGACCCAATAATCCAAAAATCCAGGAATCCAACAATCCAACAATTTTTACCATAATCTCATTTACGGACATATTCATTTTGAAGGAGTGAAGGCAGATGTTCAAGTTGCAACGCGTCGGCAACGCTGTCCTCGAACCGATCAAAGAAAACGCCTGGGAATCACAAGCGGTGTTCAATCCCGCCGCGATCCGCGAGGGCGAACATGTGCTGATGATTTATCGCGCCGTCGAAGGCGACAACTATTCGACGCTGGGCTACGCCAAACTCGACCGCAGCGGCAAAATTTTGGAGCGTTGGCCGGAACCGATTCTTCGCCGTGAGGCCTCACACGAGAAACGTGGCATTGAAGACCCGCGCATTGCAGAATTCGACGGTCGTTACTATTTGGTTTATGTCGCGTACGACGGCGTGACGGTGCGCACCTGCCTGGCCTCGACGACCGATTTCAACAGAATTGAGAAGCACGGCATTATTATCCCGGATTTGTGGGACAAGGACGCGATGCTCTTTCCGGAACTGGTCAAGGGCAAATTGATTCTGATGCACCGCCTCGAGCCGAATATTCAACTCGCCTTTTTCAATGATATGGAACATCTGCTGAAGCCGGAAAAAGATTACTGGGAGAAGCATGTAGCGGCGTTGGACAAATACACGGCCATGCGTCCGCAGTTTTGGTGGGAAGCAAAAAAGATCGGCGGTGGCGCTCCGCCGATTCCAACAAAAGAGGGATGGCTGGTCATCTATCACGGCGTCGATGACAAACTGGTTTATCGCGCCGGCGCGGCGTTGTTGGATCATGAGAATCCGTTGCGCGTCATCGCGCGCTTCCCCGATCCCATTCTCGAGCCGGAACGCCACTTCGAAAAAGTCGGCGACGTGCCCAACGTGGTTTTCCCGACTGGCACCGCGCTGTTTGATGACGAGTTGCTGATTTATTACGGCGGCGCGGACAAAGCGATCGGCATGGCCAAAGCCAGTTTCGAAGAGTTGTTGCATGAACTCAAACGCTTCAAAGTGTGATTGGATATGAACTCAATCGATCTGAACGGTGTTTGGGAATTTCAACCCGATTGGCATTCGCCGCGAATCAGCCAATTGCCGGGTGGACTTTTACAAAAGGACGAGTGGTTGCCGGCGAGCGTGCCGGGTACGCTGCACACGGATTTGCTGGCCGCTGAAAAAATTCCTGATCCGTTCTATCGCGACAACGAATGGCAGGTACAATGGGTGGCGGAAATCGGCTGGCGTTATCGGCGCACTTTTCACGTGCCGGCAGACTTTCTATCGCGCACCGCCATTCAGTTTGCGGCAGATGGACTAGATACGTTCGCGGCCATTTTCATCAACGGCCGGCAGGCGGCCGAAACGGCGAACATGTTTGTTCCGCACCGGTTTGAAGTGAAACCGTTGCTGCGGCCTGGTGAAAATGAAATCGAAATTCGTTTTGATTCGCCCATGCAGCGGGCGCAAGAGTTGGAAGCGCGTTACGGCAAGTTGCCGGTGGCGCTGGAGAGTTATCGGGTTTATGCCCGCAAAGCGCAGTACTCTTTCAGTTGGGATTGGGGCCCGAAGCTGGCAACCAGCGGCATCTGGCGATCGATTCGACTCGAAGGCCACCAACACTTGCGCATTCAAAATCTCTTCGCAGAGGTTCACCTCGATCACGATTTGCAGCGCGCTCGCGTGCTGGCAAAGATCGCAGTTGAAAAATTCACTGCAAGCCCTGTGGAATTTGTCGTGGAAATTTCCGGTCCGAATTTTCGCGTGAGCAAGCAGGCGAGCACTTCTGAAACAAATCTTGTGGAGGAGTTTTCAATTGACCAACCGCATTTATGGTGGCCAACCGGCTATGGCGAGCAGCTTTTGTATGAATTGAAAGTGCGCGCTCGCGTCGATGGTGAAACCGAAGACGAGCAGACAACTCGCTTTGGCATCCGCCGGCTCGAGCTGGTGCGCGAGCCGGATGCCGGCGGCGAATCTTTTCTGTTTCGTCTCAATAACGTGCCCATCTTTTGCAAAGGCGCCGATTGGATTCCGGCGGATTCATTCATCCCGCGTATTGCAAACGAAAAGTACCGCGCCTTGTTGAGCATGGCCCGCGAGGCCAACATGAACATGCTGCGCATTTGGGGCGGCGGCATTTACGAGCAGAAGATCTTTTATGATCTCTGTGACGAGCTGGGCATTTTGGTGTGGCAGGATTTTATGTTTGCCTGCGGTGGTTATCCGGACTATCCGGAATTTACCGATAATGTGCGGCGCGAAATCGCGACGGTTGTCAAGCAACTGCGCAACCATCCCTGCGTCGTCTTGTGGTGTGGCAATAACGAGAACGAGTGGATTTGGAAAATGGAAACACGGCGCTCGTATCGTGAGATGCCGGGTGTTTCCCTGTTCGAAAAGATCATTCCGGAGATTTGCGCCGAGCATGATCCAACGCGGCCCTATTGGCAAAGCTCGCCTTTCGGCGGTAATGATCCCAATTCGGAATCGGAAGGTGATCGTCACCAATGGAACATCTGGAGCAACTGGGTTGATCCGGCAGCGGTGGCCAAAGATCGCGGCCGTTTTCTTTCGGAGTTTGGTTTTCAAGCGCCGGCGACATTGTCAACGTGGGAAAAATTTCTCACGCCCGAAGATCTGCAGCCGCAAAGCGCGGTGTTCGAGCATCACAACAAGCAGGTGGAGGGTTCGGAACGGCTCTTTCGTTTCCTGGCCGGTTTTGTGAGCATGCCGCATGATTTTGAAGATTTCGTTTTCAAAACGCAAGTTGTGCAGGCGGAAGCGCTGAAGACGATGGTGGAACATTGGCGCCGCGAGAAATTTCACACGGCCGGTGCGCTGTTCTGGCAATTGAATGACTGCTGGCCGGTGTCAAGCTGGGCGGTGATTGATAGCGAATTGCAGCCCAAAGCCGCGTATTGGTATGCGCGCCGCTTCTTCGCGCCGTTATTGGTGAGTTTCAAACCTGCCGGCAAGTTCATCGAAGTCTGGGCGACCAATGACGCGCTCGTCACCATCGCGGCTGAGTTCGAGTTCGAGGTTCTCAGTTTTGCGGGAGAAGTGAGTTGGGCGCGTCACGAGCGCGTGCTGATTCCGGCGAATCTTTCACTGCGGCTGGCGGCTCCGGCTTTCGCCGAACTTTTGCAGATCGATCCGCGCCGGCAATACCTGCGCGCGCGGCTGCGGCAGAATGGACACGTGGTTGCGGAGAATCGCCATTTCTTTTGCCGCTACAAACATCTGCAACTGCCACCGCCGCATCTCGCTTGGCAGCTCAAGAAAACGGATGAACAAAATTGGGAGGTGCAAGTCAAATCCGATTGTTTCGTCAAGGCGCTCGCGCTGCCCGAACCGCCTGCAGGCGCGACGTTGACGGAAAATTACTTCGATCTGGATGCCGACTGCGAAATGGTGATAGCGTTGAAAGACTTGCCGGCAACACAAATGCTCGCAGCGGACAGCTTGGGATGGAGGTGGCTCAGTTAGCAAAGCCCGCATCGGAAGAAAGCGCCGGGGTTGGGCGGGTGGATTTCTATCTTGGTGGAAACGTAACTTGCTCTTTATGCCTCATGCAGACCTTGCAAGCCATCATTGTTGATGACGAGTGGCTGGTGCGCTCGGAGCTGAAAATGATGCTGGCCAGCCATCCGGAGATTGTCGTGATCGGCGAGGCCGGCAGCGTCGCCCAAGCCATTCCTTTGATACAGAAAAACTCGCCGGACGTGATCTTTCTGGATATTCAGTTGCCGGGAGCCTCGGGTTTCGATTTGCTCGATCAAGTCGAAACGGGGGCGCGCATCATTTTTATCACCGCCTACGACAAATACGCGCTGCGCGCCTTCGAAGTGAATGCGCTCGACTATTTGCTCAAACCGATCAGCACAGAGCGCTTGGCGAAAGCCATCAAGCGACTGGGCTCGAATGAGCCGCCCACGCCGCAGCCGGGCAAGAGAGTCGCGTATGACGACGTGATCTACGTGATTGTCAACGGCGCGCTGAAGTTCATCAAACTGTCGTTGCTGAAGTGCCTCACCGCCGAGGGCAATTATTCCTACCTCTACTATGCCGACAAGCCGCGCGCGCTGGTTTCAAAGACGCTGCAGGAGTGGGAAGACCTGCTGCCGGAAAAGCACTTCGTGCGGATTCACCGCTCCGCCATCGTGAATTTTGACTATGTGGAGCAGGTGAAGAAATGCAAAAACTACACGCAAGAGGTTTTCATCCACGGCCTGGCAACGCCGTTCATCATGAGCCGGCGTTATGCTTCCAAGCTGAAGCATCTGCTGCCGTTTTAGTCTGCGCGCGGCAATGCGCCTGCCCCTCATGGGTTCGCCTTCAACCCTGAAACCTGCCTGACCCGTTTCCAAACAACGTACAGAAAAATGGCGGCAGCCGCAACTTGCGGAATGCCCGCCAGAGCCATCAGCGCGCCCATGAAGTGATTGCCGGTGTGGGCAAACAGCAAATCTGCAACCAGCCGCACGGGCAGTCCGATATTCAATCCCAAATAACAAATGCGCGCCAGCGCCGGCGGATAACGGCCGCCGCCCGCGGGAAATTCCTCTTTGTTGAGCGGGAACATCCACAAGCCGACGCCGATCACGATATTCACCAACCAACCGACCAGTCCGGCGTGCAAATGCGCGATGACCCAGGGCCGCGGCACCGGGCCAGCGAGCCAATTGTGATACAGGAAAATCGCGCCGAGCAAAAAGGTGAGCACGAGGTAGACGGCACTGGTGCGAATGAACCAGCGAACAATCTGGGGCATCGCCTATCTCCACCCCAACTGCGCGCGGGCGCGGTCCGTCATCATGGCGGGATTCCACGGCGGATCCCACACCACTTCGACCGTGGCACCGGCAACGCCCGGCATGGCGGCGACGGCCCTCTGCGCCCAGGTACTCATCGCGTCGTGCATCGGACAGCCGGGCGTCGTCAACGTCATTTTGACGTGGACCTGATTCTCCGCGTTCGTGTCGATGCTGTAGATCAGCCCGAGGTCAACAATATTCAATCCGATTTCAGGATCGATTACCTCACGGAGTTTGGCGAGAATGTCTTGTTCGGTGAGCATGGTTTTGACTTCCTCTCATCGCCTGAAAATCGTGACCATATTCCACGCAAAGATCGCCGCGCTGGCAGCGATGACAAGCGCGCCGCTGCGGAACACAAGGGTGTTTGCCAATGGCAAGGCGACAGCAGCGATGAAGAACCCGGCCAACATCAATCCCAATTCGATTTTCGCTAGCCGTTCATCAAACATGTCTTTCAGCATCGGCACTTTGGCCTGGCCCACCTTGTCGCTGTACTTGTTGAACCAAACCAGAAATGGCAGAATCTTGTACATTTGCCCGACGATGATGAATCCGGCGAAGCCAACGAAGGCCAGCCAGCCATAGAGCAGAAGGAAGCCTTCGCGCACTGCCGGTGGCCAGCGGGCCGGCAGGAAGAATTGCGCCACACCGAGCGCGGTTGTCAATCCCAAAAAGATGAATGACAGCACGGTGTGAACGGTGCTGACGTCTGTCTGCTTGCGCAGGCGCCGGCGAAACACCAGCCCCATTTGCGCCAGGAACGCCGCAATGCCGGCAGCGAGCAGCAGCGCATAGAAGACATCCAAACGGATGGCACTGGCCGCGTGGCCGGCAAACAGGTTGCAGCTCCAGGCCGTCATCAACCCGATGGTCGCGACGCTGACGAGGCCAAACGCCCACTTGCCGGCCGTCATGGAATAGCCGTGGGCGAGCGTGAACATGGGAATGAGTTTGTACGCCACCCCCATCACGACCAGCAGCACCCACCCGAGAAATGCCAAATGCGCGTGCGCGCGCAGATAGTGTAAATGATCGCCGGGCAAATAAGGTCGCCACAAATTGTAAGCGAGCGCAACGCCCAGCGCCGCTGCCAAAATAATCGCCACCAACGCGGCCAGAATGTGAATGCCGGTGAGGTTCCACTTTTCGACTTGGGCCAGCGTCGCCAGCAGATTGGCGGTAAAAAGCACGAACGCGGCCAGCGTCAAAAGTCCCGAGCCCCACAAGCCGGGTCCGGTTCGATAAAGCCACATATGAACGATCATGCCAAACGCGCCGGGCAGAAAAAGCCAGAAGGTGACGTGCGCCAGCCGCGCGCTCCACAATTTGGTCTCCAACACCACCGGCACGAGTTGATAGAGCGCGCCCATCATGACCATGCTGATCCATCCCAGCGCCGCGAGATGCGTCAAGCCGAGCAGATGCGGTTGGAAGTAATGGCCCTGCATCCACGGCGCCACGAAGACCAACGCGAGGGCCAGCAAGAAGTACGCAGCGATGCTGACGATGAAATGATTCCGCACCAGTGCAAAGGGCGGGGCATACGAGGTGGTGAGTCCGGGGCCGAGCATGGCTGTTCTTTTCAACAAGTGCGCTTGATTGTCATGATTGCTAGGGCGAGGTGGTTACAGTTTCATACCTTGCTGATCTGCACTCTCCACACGTCCGGTCCCTGCTCCAAATAGTCCCATGTGAATCGGCCCGCTTGCTCAAACATGAACTGATAATAGAGCGGCTTGGGATCGTGATCGTTCACCAGGACAAAAGCCTCGCTGGGCGCGAGCGCTTCAAACGTCTGAAAGATGAGCGGATGGCGTTTGGCCGGCGGCAGCTCGCGGACATCCAAAGCTTGCGTGTCAGGAATCGGGTTCATCATGATTTCTCCGTCTTTCCAGATTTGAACGTGAAAATCGGTCTCCGCTATTTTCTCGACTTGCCACTTGTATCCCCGCGCCTGCAATTTCTCATACAAAAACAAAGGCTCACGATGATGGTGCACGAACAGCAGCGTCTTTTCATCAACTCGGGGAATGATTTCGAGGATTTTCATCATCGGCTCGGGCGGCGACAGCGCACGCACATCAAGCGCAATGGTCTTTTCCCGGGAAGGAACGTCGGACTTTGCGCCAATTCTTTCCTCCCCTTTGCCGGTTTCCCCTTGCTCCGCTGACGGGCGGCGATAGAAGTGCACGTGAAACGCGCCCTCCAGAAACTCGGTGAAATGATCAAAGCCGCGCTTGCCGAGCACGCTGTAAAGCGGAATCGGTTCAAAGCTGTTGATCAAACGCAGGTATTGATTCGGCGCCAATTGTTCGACACGCTGCAAAATCGTCTTCAGCGGATCCGTGCCGCTCTGCAGAAGGGGGCGAACGTCCAAATCAACCGGCTGCCGTTCGTCCAAAACCTGCGGACGCCCGGCGTTGCGCTGAGCCGGTGCGGCAGCGGATGACGTTTCTGGTATTGGCATATTGGCGCCGATTTTCTGGTTGAGCTTTTGCAGCAATTCGGACAGGTTCACGCCCGCGATTTTCGCGGCCTGCTCGATGGTCACGCGCGGCGCCAGGGCTTTGCGCAAGAGGGGGTTTTGCAGCTTGCTGAAATGCGCGCTGGTTTCCAGCAGCACCGCGAGCGTCTGCGGATGCTCTTTGAGCATTTTTCCGACTTTGGTATCGCGGGAGATCATGGTTTTTTTCTTTCTGCGCTGCGTTGCTGGCTCAGATATTCGGCGATGATTCGAATCTGCTCATCGGGCAGATAAAAGAACGGCGGCATGCGCGTGTTGCTTTTGATGGCATTGGGATTCTTGATCCAGCGCGCCATCCAGTCCACCTCACGTCTTGTACCGACGTCATCAAGGGCAGGCCCGACCGTGCTGCCCATGCCATGCAGCTTGTGACAGGAAAAGCAGCCGTATTTCTTCATCAGCGCGTGGCCTGCGCTGCCGTCATCCTGGACGGCTGCGCTGGTGGCGTTGTAAAACGCGAGATTGATCGTTACCGTCGTCAGCAACAAGCCGAAGAATCCAGCCAGGAACAGGAAGAAAACCTTTTTGCTCGGTGGGGTCATGGTTGAAATTCTGATTCAATTCCAAAGCCTCTGCAGCAAGACGGCACCGCCAGGAACCGCAATACCGTTTCTTCAACTCGAGATCGCAAAGCTTTACTGGTCTTGCCTCAAAGCACAAAACGCTTGGGCATCACCCCGGTTTGCGCTTCAACTTCCTCCAGGACATTCTGCGCGACGTTTACCAAGCGTCTGGCCACTTCAAGCTGGGGCTGCGCGAGCACCACGGGCGCGCCGGTATCGCCGCCGACGCGGAGGGCCGTGGTAATTGGGAGGTCGCCGAGAAAACGCACGCCCTCGCGTTGCGCGGCTTCCCGCGCGCCGCCGTAGCCGAAAATGTCGTGCTCCCTGCCGCATTCCGGACAGAGAAAGCGGCTCATGTTTTCGATCACGCCCAGCACCGGCACGTTGACCTTCTGAAACATGCGCAGGCCTTTCATGGCATCGCTCAGCGCCACCGGTTGCGGCGTGGAAACGATGATCGCGCCGGTGAGCACGAGTTTCTGCGAGATGGTGAGTTGCGCATCGCCGGTGCCGGGCGGCAGGTCGATGATGAGAAAATCCAACTCGCCCCAGGCCACGTCGCGCAGCATTTGCTCGAGGGCACGGCCCACCAGCGGCCCGCGCCAAATCACCGCGGTGTCGCCCGGCGCCAAAAATCCCAGCGACATGACTTTGACGCCGTCGCGCTCGAGCGGAACGATTTTGCGATTGGCGGAACGCGGTTGCTGACCTTCCAATCCAAGCATCATCGGCAAATTGGGACCATAAATGTCTGCATCCAACAAGCCGACTTTTTTGCCCAGCGTTTTCAGAGCGAAAGCGAGATTGACGGCAACGGTGGATTTGCCGACGCCGCCTTTGCCGCTGGCCACGGCGATCTTGTATTGCACGCCGGCCAGCGAGTTGTCGGTGGCGGCTTGCCGGGCCGCTTGTTTCTCGGCCTGAGCTTGGGCGGCCGTCTTCTCGTTGATTTGCAGATTGAGCTTGGTAATTCCCAGCTCGCGTAACGCCTGTTCGACCGAGGGGCGCAATCTCTCACCGGCTTTGCCCTCGGTGGTGACCAGTTCCAACTTGAGCGTGGCCATATCGCCGCAGGCCGCCACTTCCTGCACCAGCCCGAAGCTCACGATGTCGCGGCTGTAGCCGGGATAAGGCACCGACCGCAGTTTCTGCAATACCTCTTCTTTGGTTGCCATGCTGCACCATCCGCTTGCAATACGCTGTACGAAAAATACCGCTCATTGCGGCGCTTCATCAATGCACCTCTTCGTGACCGCCGGAATGGTTCGTTTCATGAGTATGCCCGGCCGGCGATCGCTGTGCGGCTGCGTAGAGGCCTTCGACATAGTGAATGAAGGTCACGTAGGCTTGCACATACTCGCGTCCGGCTTTCACATCATCTTGGTTGAAATTCTTTTTGGCCCTGGCTGCGGTGAAAGTGCCATGCAAACCGTTGTGCATCGTGTCGCTGAGCAATTTGAGCAGCGGCTCTGCGGAGCCGGTTTCCAGCGCCTTGTCGCCCGCGGGAATGGCGGGGCCGAGATCGAGCCCGGCGGGCTTCAAACCCGTGTAGGGCGCGCCTTCGCCGGCGCGATGAATGCGCACCAGAGTTTCGAAGAAATATCTGTCCGCAAGCTGTTTCGCTTCCGCGCCCAGTTGCCGGACTTTCAAAGTTTGCTCAAAGGCGCTTTTGATTTCCGCTTCGTCGTTTTGCTGCACCCAAATCAGCACGAGATTGACGTTGCCGGTTGCCAGCGCTTTTTGCGCAGCCTTGATCACCGGACCGTCCAGCGCATCGCAATGCGCATAGGAATTGCCGGCGCCGAGAAATAACATTGTGAACAAGGCGATCGCTGTCGCCAGGGGCTTGAGAGAATTCTTGCTTGGCATGAGGGTTGCTCCTTGTACGTTATCTATTCAAACACGAATTCACGGTGACTTTGGTTCGTTCGCTTCGCCGCAGCCAATCTGTAGCGCAGTCATTTTGCCTGCCGGCCTTTGTCGGCGCTGCGCCCTCCACCAACACCTGATGCAAGACGGCCGGTCTGTTTTCGCCCTTTCACTCACGCGCTCTTTTCGCGCTCCAGCACGAGGGCGCGCGGGAAGAGCACGTTGTTTTCTTTGTGAACGTGTTGATGCATGTCGCGTTCGAGATAGGCCAGGGCGTCGAGCATGGCGCGGTAGGTGTTGCACGCCCAATCCGGCGGTGTGTAACCGTCGGTGAGTTCTCGCATTCTTTCCAGCGCCGCCCCAGCCTGGTCATGCTCCGCCTCCATTTGCCGAATGGGATTGGCGAGCGAGCCGCAGTGGAACAATGGTGCCGTGGTACTCGCCTCGATTTCCCGCACCATGGGAAACAACATCATCTCCTCTTTCATCATGTGGCTGCTCAACTCTTCGAACAGCGCGACGAAAGCCTCCCGGACCTGCCACAGACGAGGCTCATGCGCGCCGTGAACCGACGCCACTTTTTGCGTCATCGCGTTGAGACGCGGCAGCTCGGAGCGCAGATAGGCGTGATGCGTCTGCTCGATGTGATCGGCCAGTGCTGTGAGCGACATGGCCGCGGCCTCGACGACCGGCGCCTCGCCGGCGGAGGCGGATTGCGCCAGTGCGGCAAGAAAGGCCTGCGGGTCAACGCCCTTCGTGCGGCACGCTTCTGCCAGCGTCTTCTTGCCGCCGCAGCAATAGTCGATGCCCGCCGCTTCAAATACCCGTGCCAGCGCCGGCTGGCGCGTCACGATTTCTCCCACGGTGTCGTGAACTTGCAGTGTCGTCATCAGCTTCTCCTTCTGAAAGTCGTCAATTGTTGTATTCTTCATTTTTTCTGCCACGAATTGTCAACGGTGACAAAGCGCCACGGGCGGCGAATTAATTGCAGCGCCTGGCCCTATCTGAACGCGGCATATTCGTCGGCGATGTAATCCCGCCATTGCTGCGGCACTTGCGCTTCAGGGTAAATGGCGCCCACCGGACAGGCCTCGCGGCAAGCATCACATTCGATGCACTCTTCCGGATTCACATACATTTTGTTTTGCCGGCGCGCGAGCGGCAGCCGGGTTTCTTCCGGCAGATAGATGCAGTTGACCGGGCAAAGCGCGCGGCAGGCGCCATCGACCACGTCAATGCAGGGTTCGGTGATGATATAGGGCATTTGGGTTTCTCATAGTCATCTGTTGTCCGCCGGCATCGCAGGCTGAAGTCATTATTCTCTTCGCGCCTCTTTGCGTCCCTGCACTCTGCCGTACGCTCTGGCTATTTGGAGGCCGCCTCGTGCGGGGCATTTTTTCTTGACCCAAAATACAAAAGGTGCCCGCAAAAGACCTTGACTCAAGTCAAGAAACGGAAATTTCTCAGCCGGCGAGTTCTTGCAGCAGGGAACGGTTTTGGATGATAATCTGTTTACCTTGCACGGCAATGATGCCGCGATTTTCCAAATCGTGGAGTGAGCGGGAGAGCGTTTCGGGAATGGTGCCGAGGAAGGCAGCAAGGTTGGCTTTGGAAACAGGCAGGAGGACAGTGTTGGTGCCGGTGCGCTTCGCCTCGTCCGCCAGATAGCGGGCCAGGCGGGCGGTGACATCTTTGAGCGAGAGAGATTCCACCAAATTCACCAATTGCCGCATGCGTTTGGCAAAGGCGCCGAGCATGCGCATGCAAATCTCGGAACTGCCGCGCAGAAGGTCGAGAAAGGCCTGGCGCGGAATGAACAGCAAGCGGGTGTCTTCCAGCGCCTGCGCGGTCACCGGGTATGGCCCGCCGGTGAAAAGCGGCACGTCGGCAAAAAGCTCGCGCGGTCCGAGCAGATGAATGATCTGCTCTTTGCCTTCGGGACTGGTCTTGAAGACTTTGATGCGGCCGCTGAGCACAAGATACAAGCCGGCATAGGCCTCGCCCTCCATGAAGATCAGGTCATTGCGTTTGTAGCCACGCACGGCGCTTTGCCGCATGAGCTGGCGCAACTCCGCCACACTCAGCGCCGCAAACAGCGGCAAATCGCGGAGGTTGGGTTTGAGTTCGTCGGAAGGCATGGTGCTGGATGCTGGTAACTGGATGCTGGATACTGGATGCTGGTTACTGGATGCTGGTTACTGGATGCTGGTTACTGGATGCTGGTTACTGGATGCTGGTTACTGGATGCTGGTTACTGGATGCTGGTTACTGGATGCTGGTTACTGGATACTGGATGCTGGATGCTGGATGCTGGATGCTGGCCATTTCTCTCAAGCTGATGACGGCGATTCGGCTTCGTGGCGCAATGCTGCAGCCGCGCTGGGTTTTGTCACCAGGCGTTTTATTCCTTTGCGGCCGTCACCGGCAGGCTGGTATTGAATCCTGATTTTGGAATGCACCCAGCCGTTTTCCTCATAGAGCTGAAAGCTGTAGCCGCCTTCAAACATGATCGCTAGCCTTTGCCGCAAGTTCTCCAGTGAGGTGCCATGCACCTCCTCGTGTCCCTCCGTGCGGGCACGCGGCACCAAGTTGCCGGTGTTGGACACGTCGATCGACAGCGTCGCCTCCTGCCAGATGATCGCAACCACCACCTGCAGCGGCAGGCTGCTGGTTTGCATGCCGTACTTGATGGCGTTTTCCACCAGCGGCTGAAACAGAAATGCCGGCACCGTGCATCTGCGCGCGGCCTCGTCGATGGCGAAGGAGACCTGCAATGAATCGCCGAAGCGGATCTTCTCGATGTGCAGATAGTTTTCGACCGCCTTGATTTCCTCATCGAGCGAGGCCGTGACCTTGTTGAAATTGAGCAGGGTATAGCGGAAAAACTCCGACAACTCCGTGATCATCTGCCAGGCGCGCTCCTTGTCGAGCAGGATCATCGAGCGGATGGAATTGTGCGCATTGAACAGGAAGTGCGGGTTCATCTGATAGCGCAGCAGTTGCAATTGCGCAAGATTGGCGAGAGAGGTGGCGTGCAGCGCGTTTCTTTTCTGCATTTGATAATCATAAAAATGCTTGATGATCAACAGCGCCAGCGCGAGCGCCAGGACCTTGAACCACCAGGTTTGCCAAAACGGCGGCGTGATGGTCACGCGCAGCTCGGCGCCCTGCTCATTCCACACGCCGTCGTTGTTTGCCGCCTTGACGCGAAACGTGTAGGTCCCGGGATTGAGATTGGTGTAGGTCGCAAAGCGCCGGTTGGCCACCATGTTCCAATCCGCATCGAATCCCTCCATCTTGTAGGCGTATTGGTTGTGGGCACTGACGGCGTAATTCAGTGCTGCAAATTCGAACGAAAAAACCGAGTGCCGGTGCGACAGCGTGATTTCCCTGGTTTCGGTGATGGATTTCTGCAAAATGCCGTCCGGCCCGCCGATCTCCACCGGCTTGTTGAAGACGTTCAAGCGCGTGATTACCACCGGCGGCACATAGGCATTCTGGCGGATGTTTTCGGGATAGAAGGCGGTGACGCCGTTGATGCCGCCGAAAAACATCTCGCCGCTGCGGGTCTTGAGAAAGGCATCGTAACAAAATTGATCGCTCTGCAGACCGCTGGCGTGGTAGTAGGTTTTGATCGCGCCGGTGTGCGGATTGAATTTGACCAGCCCGTTGGTCGTGCTCAACCAGAGATTGCGTTGCTGGTCTTGCAGAATGCCGTAGATGACATTGCTCGGCAGACCCTCCTGCATGGTGTAGGCTTTGAAGCTTTCGTCCGCGCGATTGAAATAGTATAAGCCGCCGCCGGTGGTGCCGATCCAAAAATTGCCGGTTTCCTCTTCGAAAATCGGGCGAATCTCGATGGTGATGATATTCTTGATGGGAAGCTGGTAATGCTTGAATTCCCGCGTGGTGCCGTTCCAGCGGCCCAAGCGGCCGCGATTGGAGCCGATCCAAATGTTGCCCTGGCGATCCTGCATGAGCGCGCTAATCATGCGATAGCCGGGAATGCCGATCTCGTGGAAGAAATGACGGAAGCGCCCCGATTTGCGGTCACGAATATCCAGGCCGCCTTCGAACGTTCCCACCCAGAGATCGCCCTGTTTGTCCAGCAGCATGGCCATCACATCATTGTCCGCCAGACTGGTGGAATCATCCGGGCGGTTTTGATAATGAACAAAGCGTTTTGTGCGGCGGTCGAAATAATTAAGCCCGCCATGAAAAGTGCCGACCCAAAGATTTCCGCCCTGCTCTTCGAGTACGGCCTTGATGTTGTTGACGCTCAGGCTGTGCGGATTCCGGCTGTCGTGCATGTAATAGGTGAACAATCCGGATTCGCGCTCGAGCTGATTCAGCCCGCCCTCTTCGGTGCCGAACCACAAATCGCCGGAGCGATCCTCCAGAATCGCATACACGACTTTGTTGTTTAGAAAGCGGCGGTCATTGGCTTTGGCCTGATAATGCACAAAGCTGGCGATGTTGGTGTTGATGAAATTCAGCCCGTCGCGTGTGCCCACCCAGAAATCGCCCCTGGCGTCCCGCAACAGGCATTGCACGGAATTGTGGCTCAAGCTGTACGGATCGTTGGGATCGTGCTGGTAATGCACAAAGCGCTGCGTCGCGGGGTCAAACGCGTACAATCCGCTGCGATTGCCGACCCACAAGCGGTTTTCGTCCGCGGTGAGAATGGCGCGGATGGTATTGCTCTCAGAATGGTCTTTCTGCGGGAAGAAGCGGCGGAAGGACCTCCGGCTGCGGTCCAGCAGATTGAGGCCGCCGAAAGTCGTGCCGATCCACAAATTGCCCTGCGCATCCTCGTGGATCGAACGAACATCGTTGTCGCCCAGGCTGGCGGGATTGTTGGGATCGTTTTCAAAGCAAGTGAACTGCCGGCGCGCGCGGTCAAACAGCCACAGCCCGTGGTTCTGCGTGCCCACCCACAGACTGCCCTGCCGGTCGGCATGGACGACGTTGACGATCTTCTCGCGCGCCGGGGCGTGCGCGAGATGGCCGGGAACGAAATTGGTCGCGGTGCCCTCGGCGTAGTCGAAAAGATCCAGCCCGTTGCTCGTGCCCAGCCACAAGTTGCCGTGCTGATCTTCGATGATGGCATTGACATCCTGGCCGCTGATTCTGATCGGGGAGGAAGAATCCGGCGTAAAATGCCGGAAGGTGTTGGTGTCGCGATCAAGAAGATTCACCCCGCCGCCTTCGGTTCCAATCCAAAGATTGCCTTTGCTGTCCTCCATCACCACGCGCACGAGCTGCGCCGACAAGCCCTGCGCCTCGTTGGGCTTCCAGCGATAGACGGTGAATTCATACCCGTCGAATTTGTTCAAGCCGTCGTTGGTTCCCAGCCACAGAAATCCGCGCTGATCCTGAAATATGCTGTTGACCTTGCTGTGTGACAGCCCGTCTTCAATGGAGAAACACTCGAATTTGAGATCGTTTTCCTGGGCCGGAAGAGGGGAGAACAAGCCGAAGGCCAACATGCCGAGGAGAGCGGCCATGCCGGCCCGGCGCCGTTGCTCCGAATGCCGCGCCATTTGACCTGCGGTTCGAGCAGCGCGTTTGGGATGAATGAGCATTCGCTGCCGTTCAGTGGTCGTATCGACACCAAATAGTCTTGCCCTGCGCACGCGGCGCCGCAGGCCTGAAGCCGCCGTCTGGGTATTGCGTTCACATGTCATTTTCGTACCCGTTTTCACAGGCTGGTTCGCCCGGCAATTTAACACTTTTTGCAGCGATGTCAATGAATTCCCCTGACCGTTCATCCCGCCCATTTGCCGCTCGCACGTTCGCGGTTGCGCACTCGGCACCGGCGTGCTATGTTGCGCGAGCAGTGATGCTTGCAGCGGAAATTTCACGACATGTTGCGGGAGATAGCGAATGCGCTAGTCCGGATCAACCTCATGAAAACCTTCAAAACGCTCATCGTGGACGATGAGTGGCTCATTCGTTTGGAATTGAAGCGCCTGCTGAGCGAATACCCCAACATCATCGTTGTGGGAGAAGCGGCAAACCTGACGGAGGCCACGCGGGCAGTTGATGAACAGAAACCTGATCTCATTTTCCTGGATATTCAGATGCCGGGAGGATCAGGTTTTGATTTTTTGGAGCAAGTCCAGGGCGATTTCAAGATCATCTTCGTGACGGCTTTCACACACCACCGGCAAAACGCGGGAAAATACCGGGCGGTTGACTATCTGTTGAAACCGATCAGCAAGGAAAGGCTGGCCCGCGCCCTCCAAGAATTGATGAATTCCGCCGGCGATTAGACGTGCGGTGACGTTGCTTCAAATTCCGACGTCCGCTGCCGGCAGGTTTGGACTCGAGAGGAAGCAAAATGAAAACACCACGTGCTCGCAAAACCTGGGCATGGTTGTTCCTCCTGGCGGCAACGCCGGTTTTTGCGCAGAGCACTCTGCGCGGCGTTGTCAGCGATTCAGCCACGGCGGAAAAGCTGCCGGGCGCCAGCGTCTACCTGGTGGGAACCGCTCTGGGCAGCGCCACCAATTTGGAGGGTGCCTATCGCATCGATCGCATCCCCGCCGGAACCTACACGCTGCGCGTCTCCTACATCGGTTATCGATCGCGCGATTTGCCGGTGACCCTCGCCGCCAATACTTCACTTGTGAGCGACATCAAATTGACCGCTGAAATTCTGCAGGGCGCAGAGATTACGGTCACCGGCCAGGCGGTGGGCCAGGCTGCGGCCATCAATCAGCAGCGCACAGCGCCCACCATCATCAATGTCGTTTCCGAGGAGAAAATCCGGGAATTGCCGGATGCCAATGCCGCCGAATCCATTGGCCGCCTGCCCGGCGTTTCGTTGTTACGTTCCGGCGGCGAAGCGAACAAAGTCATTCTGCGCGGTCTGGAGGACAAGTTCACCGTCATCACCATCGATGGCGTGAAAATTCCAGCCACGGATGCCACCAGCCGCGGCGTCGATTTGAGCACGTTGTCGCAAAGCTCGCTGGCCGGAATCGAATTGTACAAAGCGTCAACACCGGACAAGGACGGCGACGCGCTGGCCGGCAGCATTAACCTGGTCACCAAGACGGCGCCGGAAAGCAGAAACATCAAAGTTGATGCAAAGGGCGATTACAACAGGCTGATGAAGTCCGCCGAGCAGTATGATTTTTCGCTGCACTACGGCGAGAGGTTTCTCAACAATGTTCTCGGCGTGCAATTGGCCGGGAATCTTGAAAAACGCCTCCGCAGCAATGAGCGAATCAATGTCGATTACGCGAATCTGCAATATCAGAGCTTCTACCTCGACAATTTCCTGCTCGAGTTCACGGACGAAGTCAGAAAGCGGGATGGCTTCAGCGTGTTGTTGGATGTCAACACGCCGGATAACGGCACGATTCGCTGCAACAATGTTTTTGGCCGCACCAAAAGAGATTACCTTTGGTCTACCCGGGACTATCCGGCAGTCGGCGGCGGCAGCGAGTCGGGCGCGCCGGTTTATAATTATCGCGACCGCGAACAGGAGATCAACACCTTCAGCAGCTCGATTCGCGGCGATAATAGTCTGCTTGGTTTGAATCTGGCTTGGGGTGTCTCGTTCGGGCAGTCGGAGTCCGACTATCCTTTTGACTATGAAGCAAGCTTTGTCGAGCGGCCGGGTATGCGGCCGACGCCGACCAATTTGCAGGACCACCCGGAGCAGTTGATCGATTATGCCATCAATGATTTTTCTGCGGCGGGATTGTCCTGGGCTTACTTCCGCAAACAGCGCAATTTTGACAAGGAGCGGACCGCGTTCCTGGATGTTGCGCGCAAGTATCTGTTGGGCAGCAGGATTTCGGGCGAGGTAAAAATTGGAGGAAAATACAAAACCAGAGACCGCTCAAATGTCCGCACTGAAGACTTCACGCCTTATTATCTGGGCAGATGGCAGCGTTATGAATTACTGCCGGATGGGACGTTCCGGCCCAAGGATTTCACCGGCACGCCTTTCGAAAATTGGCTGAACGCCGGCGGCGGCGGCTTTACGCCGATGTCCTTGTTCTTTGACGATCCGGTTGCACGTGACGTGTACGGCTCCTACCGCTTGAATCCGCTCCTCGACAGAGACCGGCTGCGGCAGTGGTATGAACTGAACCGATACGGCATCGACGTCACGCGTAATCAATTCGAAGTGTGGACGAATCCCCTCATCCGATATGATGACTATGACGTCACCGAGCGCATCGGCGCCGGCTATATCATGAACACACTCAATCTCGGGCAAAAAGTCACCGTGATCGGCGGATTGCGCATCGAGAACGAAGACAACGACTATGCATCCAAGTTCATGCCGCAATCCGTCGGCGGCTTTCCGGTCACGGCCAGCTCCATCAGAGATACGACTTCCTCCTCCGCTCAGACTGTAATTCTCCCCAACCTCAATCTCGCCGTTTCACCGCTGGACTTCATGAAGGTACGCGTCGCCGCCTACAAAGCACTGGCGCGCCCGGATTTTAATATGAGATTGGAGAGATACATTGCCGGCCGCCCGGCCGAAGTCGGATCGCAATTGCAGGTCTTTGTCGGCAATCCCAAGCTCAAAACCGCCCGCGCCTGGAATTATGAATTGAACACCTCTTTCTTCAGCAACACGATCGGATTGATTTCTTTGTCGGCGTATTACAAAGAAATCGCCGACATGTATCACATGCTGAACAATTTCAACACGACTGCCGTGCGCGATGCGCAAGGCGCGCTGCAAGATACGCTCATGCAGCGCTTTGGCATTGCCTGGCCAAGCCAGATGGGCGCCGCGCCCTACAATCTGACGCTGCCCTACAATTCCCCCAGACCTACGAAGGTATGGGGATTCGAATTCGAGCATCAGATCAGTTTTCGTTTCCTGCCGGGTTTGCTGAAGAACATCGTGTTGTCTTACAATGCTTCCATCGTACGGTCAGAGGCCTTTATTTGGATCTCGCGAATTGATTCCGTTTTCTATGATCCGCCCGGACCGATTCCACCCACGTGGCGGAAATTCACCGTTCTTGCGGAAAGAAAGCAAAAATTGGAGGGCATGCCGGAATTCTTTGGCAACGTTGCACTGGGCTATGATCTCGGCAGATTCTCAGGAAGGATTTCCGTCTTTCATCAAGGTGAGCACAACGTGTCCTATTCTGCCGGCGGCTTGTCGGACCAGATCACCATGGCCTTCACGCGCGTCGATTTGACCCTGAAGCAGGGCCTCACCGACAATCTCGCCTTGCTACTGAACATCAGCAATGCCACGGATCTTGAAGACGGCAGTGTGATCAACAACAGCTCGCCCGACCAGGGCGTGTTCAATCGCCGGCTCTTCAATCAAAGCGAAAAATACGGCTTGACCGCCGACTTCGGTTTGACGTGGCAATTGCAGTGACAGCAGGTGACACCCAGAAAAGCATGCGGGTACCGTACACGCAACTCCCATTACCCCAATCAACCAGAGGAGACTCTGATGCGCCACTTGAAATTAGACACAATTGTTGCTGCGGCGTTCCTTCTGGCCGCGTCTCTCTATGGCCAGGACGTCGTCATTCCCCTGACGCCGACGGACGGCACGGCGGCGACGCACGTCAACACGCAGATTCTGGCGGACACCGTCATTGCGGGCGGGTTCAAAGCCAACCGCGTCTATGAATTGCAGCGGGATGGCGTCTATCTGCACAATGCGGTGGTAACCGTTCCTGCGGGGCAGACGCTGCGTTTGCGCGCGGCCGCGGGCGCCGGCAAGAAGCCGATCATTTACCTTTGGGAAACCGGCACCGGCGGAACGCCGACCCGACCGCCGGGCAATTTTGTGGTGCTGAACGGCGGCCACTTGGACATCAAGGAGGTTTGCATTGCCGGTTTCTATGAGCCGGAGCCTGATCGCGTCGACGGCGTACAAGGCGGCTTGATCAACACGACGGCCATCGGCTCGTCGATCGTGCTGGACGGCGTGGTTTTGTCGAATATCAACGGCCAGCATGTTCGCACCGGATTCAACACCACCAAGGTGAAAGTCACGAACTCGATTTTTGCGAACATGGGCGCGTTGACGACTTCGAATCTCGGCGCCGGCAAAGGCATTGATTTGCGCGAAGCGGCCTGCGACTCCCTGATTATCGTCAACAACACGTTCGTGAATTTTCAGGATCGCGCCATCCGGCACTATAATTTTGCCAATCCGCAAGCGGGCACGGGCGAGATCAAGTACGGCCGGATCGACCACAACACGTTCATCAACGGCATGGGCTTCCACGGGCTGTTGTCGCTCGGCAATGTCGGCCCGGAGATCATCATCACCAACAACCTGTTTGTCGATGCGTTTGCGCTCGGCGAAGATTCCACCGATGCCACGCGCGCGGCGGAATGGGCCAACACCGGCGAGATCTATCCCAACGGCAGAAACCGCATCACTTGGATTTTCACCGCGCCGAATACCACGACGCAATGGCAGGTGAGCAACAACTACTACACGATCAGCGATTCGGGCTGGGCTTTCTTGAATGGCTTTGGCTATCCGCCCGGCTCGCCGCT
Organism: bacterium; assembly: GCA_023150945.1. NCBI lineage: Bacteria > bacterium. The sequence continues at coordinate 778,711 of JAKLJX010000001.1, forward strand.
GTCGTATCACATCAACAGCCGGCTGGGCGCGGACTCGGTGAAGGCCTTCACGATGACGACGCTCAAACTGGGCAACACGCCGCGGCTGATGACGAACATGATGCGCTGGTACGAAAGCCCGACCGGCGGCAACCGCTCGAAGAACACGCCGGGCGCCGTTTTCAACCGCAACACCGATGATTACGACCGCCGCCCGATCGAGTATTATCGCGACGAATTGGATGCAACCTATTCGACCGCGTCAGCCGCCTATACCGGCGCCAAAGGCAATTTCCCGGCCGGTGACTTGAACTGGTTCCCCGACAAGAAGGCAGAGTGGGAAGATTACATTACGGGCGTGAGTCAGAAGCATCCCAGAACCGTTGCTACCGGTTTCGTTCTCGAACAGAATTATCCCAACCCGTTCAATCCCTCGACCAGCATCGCCTTCGCACTTGCCAAAACCGGCGAGGTGAGGCTGGAGATTTACAACGCGCTCGGCCAGCGCCTCGCCACGCTGGTCAATGGCAAGCTGCCCGCCGGCCAGCACCAGGTCGTGTGGGATGCGCAGAATGTGCCCTCCGGAATCTATTTCTACAAACTCGAAGCCGGCGCCTATCAGCAAACGCGCAAAATGATTTTGATGAAATAGGACCCGTTGACCTCCCTTCGCTCGACCGGCCGGCTGCACTGCGCAGCCGGCCGGCCAAGTGCTTCATGCGGAGGAACGCTGCCGCGGCGCAAATCTTGGCAGCTCTCCTTGCTCAATCGCCTTCGGAACGCCGATGACCGCACGACTCCGGCAACTTTCGCAGCACTGCCGGCAAGTGAATCAAGCTTGCTTTGCACTTCTTTTTTCGTTCTGGCCGCAGGCATGTAGTGCGTCGCTGTGGGCATGCGTGATTGTTGCGACGCTGCTGCAGGCTGGCCTCGCGCAACCGCTGGCCTTTCCCGGGGCCGAGGGTTTTGGCCGTTACACCAGTGGCGGCCGCGGCGGCAAAGTCCTCGCCGTCACCAATCTGCATGACAGCGGCGCAGGCAGCTTGCGCGCGGCGGTTACGGCGCGCGGCGCCAGAACCATCGTCTTTCACGTTTCCGGCACCATTGCTCTGCGCTCCGCCCTGCGCATCAAGAATGGCGATCTCACCATTGCCGGGCAAACCGCACCCGGTGACGGCATTTGCCTCCGTGATTATCCTCTGAGCATCACTGCGGACAATGTCATCATTCGTTTTCTCCGCATTCGATTGGGAGATGTGAACCGGTTGCAAGAAGATGCCGTTTCGTGTCTCGGCCAAAGGAATATCATCATTGATCATTGTTCGATGAGCTGGGGCATCGACGAAGTGGCTTCGTTCTATGACAATGAAAATGCCACCGTGCAATGGTGCTTGATCGGCGAGAGCCTGAATGACTCTTATCACCGCAAAGGCAAGCACGGCTATGCCGGCATTTGGGGCGGCAAAGGTGTGACATTTCATCACAATCTCCTGGCGCACAACTCCAATCGCAACCCGCGCTTCAACGGCAGCCGCACGCATGGCGCGCCCGAAAAAGAGCTGGTCGATTTTCGCAACAACGTGATCTACAACTGGGGCGAGAACAGCGCCTACGGCGGCGAGGCCGGCAACCACAATCTCGTCGCGAACTATTATAAATTCGGACCGGCAACCGGTCACACCAAGAATCGCATCGTCGAGCCTTATGATGCCAAAGGCCGCTGGTATGTTGCGGACAACGAGGTGTATGGTTTTCCCGAGGTCACCACAGATAATTGGGCCGGCGTGCAGGGCAAGTTTGGCGCGTTGGGCAGGGTGGAGGCGCCGTTTCCCGTTGCGCCGGTTGTGACGCACTCTGCGGAAGCGGCTTTGGCATTGGTGCTCGCGTCAGCCGGCGCGTTGCTGCCCAAGCGCGACACGGTTGACGCGCGTATTGTCGCGGAAGTTCGTACCGGCACAGCGAGATTCGGCAACGGCGGCCTGGGCCTCATTGATTCGCAAAATCAGGTTGGTGGCTGGCCCGTGTTGCATTCCGCGCCCGCGCCCGAAGATGAAGACCGTGACGGCATGGCCGACGAATGGGAACGCCGCCACGGCCTCGATCCCGCGAATCCCGAAGATCGCAACCGCGACTTCAACGGCGACGGGCATACTAATTTGGAAAAATACTTGAACAACCTGGCGCAGCCCGCCGGCGGGCGTGCGGCCACCATATCTGACAGCACGACCACCGTTCAAGGTGAGAAACAATGAAAGACTCGGCGCGTGCTTTTGCTTTTCTCTGCCTGTTTCCCGGCATTGCATTCAACCAGACGAACATGAACACTTCCAAAAACAAACTCATCGTGCATGCGGATTCCGGCAGGCATATCATCAGCCGGCATATCTACGGCCAATTCAGCGAACACTTGGGCCGGGGCATTTATGAAGGCATTTGGGTCGGCGAAGACTCTCCCATTCCCAACACGCGCGGTATTCGCAATGATGTCGTCGCGGCATTGAAGCACATCAAAGTGCCCAGCCTGCGCTGGCCGGGCGGTTGTTTTGCGGATGAGTATCACTGGCGCGACGGCATCGGCCCGCGCGAGCAGCGACCCACAATGATCAACACGCACTGGGGCGGCGTGATCGAGGACAACAGTTTTGGCACGCACGAATTTCTCGATCTGTGCGAGCAATTGGGCACGGAACCGTACATCTGCGGCAACGTCGGCAGCGGCAGCGTGGAAGAAATGTCGAAATGGGTGGAGTACCTCACGTTCGATGGCGTCAGTCCGATGGCGGATTTGCGCCGCAAAAACGGCCGCGACAAACCGTGGAAGGTGAAGTATTGGGGTGTCGGTAATGAAAATTGGGGCTGCGGCGGCAACATGACGGCCGAGTTTTATGCCGATCTGTATAGACGATACGCCACCTACTGCCGTAATTATGGCGACAATCATCTTTTCAAAATCGCCGGCGGCGCCGCCGGAGGTGATTTTAGTTGGACGGAAGTATTGATGAAAAAAGTCACGCGACAACAAATGAGCGGGCTTTCGCTGCACCATTATTTTGTGAATGGCACCTGGGAGAAAAAGAAATCCGCCACCGTGTTCGACGAGAGTGAATACTTCACCTTGATCGAATCGTGTCTGGCGCTCGATGATCTGCTCGCCGGTCACATCAAAATCATGGATCAGTATGACCCCGAAAACCGCATCGGCTTGATGGTGGATGAATGGGGCGTTTGGCATCAGGGCGAACCGGGCTCGAACCCGGGCTTTCTTTATCAACAGAACACCTTGCGTGATGCCTTTGCCGCGGCGCTGTCGCTCAACCTGTTTCACAAATACGGCCAGCGCGTTCAAATGGCCAACATTGCGCAGACCGTGAATGTGCTGCAGGCGATGATTCTGACGGATCAAGAGAAAATGATTCTAACGCCGACGTACCATGTTTTCGATCTCTACCAAGTTCATCAGGACGCGCTGTACCTGCCTTCGGAGTTGCAGACGGAGAACTACGAACACAACGGCAAAAGTATGCCCGCGCTCAGCGTCTCGTGCTCGCGGACGCAAGCGGGCAGCATTACCATCAGTATCGTGAATGTGCATCCACATGAGAACATGCCGCTCGAGTGTGAATTGCGCGGCGCTCAGCCGGCGGCCGTTACCGCCAGAATACTGACCGCGCCACAATTGCATTCCCACAACACGTTTGCCCAGCCTGAGAACGTGAAGATTGCCGCGTTCAAGCAGGCTGCAGTGCAGGACGGCATCCTCAAAATCGAGGTGCCGGCCAAGTCGGTAGTTGTGTTGCATATGAATTAGCATCCGTCCGAAAGCGCAGCCTTTTGATGAAAGCGTTCCTGCCGCGGCGTGGCCGTTGCATCAGAAACCTCAGCGTTTCCCCGGTGCTCGATGTTTTGGAAACGTTGGCGCAGCCGCAATCGGATCATCTGAGGTAGGCTTCGGCGTTCGAGGAAACTGACCGGAGGGAGAATGATACAGCAATATCATCCACCGCGCAGCCATGACAAACGCGCGCCGTTTCGAAAGCGAAGCTGCCGCCGGCCGTTGCCGGTGAAGATTGGTGCATTATGGGCGCTGGCAGCGCTTCTGTGGAGTCATCCGCTTGCGGCGCAAAACGTCGGCAAGGTTGCCGGCACGGTCACCGAGGCGGCGAGCGGCAATCCTCTGCCCGGCGCGAATGTTCTCATCACCGGTACCCGCATGGGAGCGGCGGCAGAGGCCAGCGGCGAATACTTTATTCTGAATGTTCCGCCCGGCAAATACGAGCTGCGCGCCAATATGATTGGCTACGAGGCGACCGTCTTCGTGCAGGTGATCGTGAATGCCGGCCGCACCACTACCATCGATTTCAAACTTAGAGAAGAGGTGCTGGAGGGCGAAGAAGTGGTGGTGCAGGCCATCCGGCCCGATGTCGAGTTGGACAAGACTGCCACCAGCGCGATCGTGCGCTTCGACGACGTGCAGACGCTGCCGGGCATTCGCGACATCAGCGACGTCATCAATCTCGCCGCGGATGTGAGTGACGGCCACTTTCGCGGCGGGCGCACGGGCGAGGAGTATTATCTGCTGCAAGGCATGGGTATCGTCAATCCGCTTGATCGTTCCTCCGCGTTTCTGCCGATTATGAGCGGCGTCGAGGAAGTGGAAGTCATCACCAGCGGATTCGGCGCGCAATACGGCAATGCGCAATCCGGCGTGGTGAATATTTCAATGAAAGAGGGCGATCCACAGGTGTGGCGCTCGCGGTTTGAATCACGCCTGCGCGCGCCGGGGAGGCAACATTTCGGGCCGAGCGTCTTCGATCCGAATGCTAACGATTACCTCAGGCTGCTGCGTGATCGTCAGGTGTGGCTGACCGGAGACCCCAGCGCCGATCAAGTGCAGCCCTACTACGGGGCGATGGCCTCGGGACTCACCAGCAGTTTTGCGGGAGATACGCTGGTGCAAGTGGCCGTGGCCCAGGCGCTTTGGGAGCAGACGCGCAGAGACCTCGGGCGAACCTATGGCAATGATCTCGACTACTCTCTCGAAATGGCGACCGGCGGGCCGATCAATGATCGCATGCGCATGTTTCTGGCGTTGCGTTCCAACCGGCAAATGCCCGCTTTCCCCACCGAACAGCCCGATGCTGAGTATCAAGCGATGGGCAATGTGGTTGCCGATATTGGCTCGACGACCACGTTGCGTTTAAGCGGCGGCTTCACTCATTTGGACGACAACGTTTTTCCCGGTGCCAACAGTGTCGGCGGCTATCAGCGCTGGCTGTGGGATCGCATTACCGGCATTCGCGCCAGAAAGCGAGTCAATACCCAACTCGGCGCGCGTTTCACCCACGCCCTCAGCCCGAGTACGTATTATGAATTGAAGCTCAACTCGCTCTTCACCAACAACCGGCAGGGCGCCACTCCTGTTCCCGACGTGCTTCCCCCCTCGGTGGATTTCAATTGGGTGGTCGGCACGATTTCCTACCCGAATAATAATTCTCCGGATCGCCTCAATTATCAAGCGGGATACGACACCTTCACCAAAGAGAAGACGCGCACGATCTCATTTGACGGCGCCTTGACCAGCCAATTGACGCACGCGCACTTGTTTAATGCCGGCGCACAGGTCAATTCCTATCGCATCGACGTGTCCAACTTTCTGAGCGTGCGGTCGAGCCGGCAACTCGAGCGCTACACCGCGCATCCTTTCGAAGCGGCGGCCTTCGCGCAGGACAAGATGGAATTCGAGGGATTGATCGCCAACGTCGGATTGCGCTTTGATATGTGGTACTCGGGCGTGGATTACTTTGTTGATTTCTACACGCCGTTTGGCGATCCCGATTCATTGGGCAGATTCAGTCCCAACAATGCGCAACGGAAAAAGCCGCCGGTTTATGGTCGTCTGCAACCACGCCTGGGTTTTTCTTTTCCGATTTCGGCCAATACCGTGTTTCATCTCAACTACGGCTCTTTCATGCAACGGCCGTCGTTCCAGTACATTGTTTCACAGCGCCTCGGCCAGCGCTTGCACGATCCCGTCATTTTGGGCAACTCCAAACTCGAGCCCGAAACCACGAACAGTTACGATATCGGCGTGGTGCAGGGTTTAGGCGAAGGATTTACACTGGATGTCAGCGGCTACTACAAGGATGTCAAGAATCTCATCCAGCAATCGAATTTCATCGACGACCGGGCGGGTTATCAAGTCAGCTCCTACTTCAATTTGGATTACGCCGACATTCGCGGCTTTCGCATCGCGTTGAGCAAGCGGCGCGGCGCGCTCACCGGCTCGATTAACTATCAATACGGCTATGCCACTGGCAAAAGCGCGACCGCCACTGCTGCCACGCCCATTTTCAATCGTGATACGCTGGGGGTCGTGACGACTGACCTGACCAACGTGCCCACGCGCGATATTCTATTGGATTTTGACCGCACGCACAATGTCGTGATCACCGCAGGCTACGTGACGCGAAATGACTGGGGCCCGTCAGTCTCCGGTTTTCACCCGCTGGCAGATATGAACTTCTCGGTGTACTCTTTGATTCGGAGCGGCAGGCCCTACACCTCGCCCTCCGACATCCGGTTGATCAATGTGAAACGCGCGCCCATGGAGTACAACACGGATTTACGGATAACAAAGTCAATCCGCAATTTCTTCGGTATACCGGCGAATTTGTACGCGGAAGTATTCAATCTCTTTGACAACAAGATCCTCAATTACGATTATCTGTTCGAGCGGCCCACGGCCACCAACCCCAATCTTCCGCTGCAATATTATGAAGAATGGGGCATCGATGACAAAGAAAACGGCATTCGCTATTGGTGGGACAAGGGCAGGCAGGGTCCGTTCAGCGTCGATCAATCGTTTTTGATTTACAGCAATGAGCCACGATCGTTCAGTTTTGGAATTGTATTCGAATTCTAAGAACATATCATAACAGGATAATTGAACGGCAGAATGATCCAGTTCTCTGGCCATGGATTTGGACTCGTTGCGATGACTCAGATTCAATCACAGTCAACCAAGCCCAAAGGCAATCATTCTGTCCAACAATCATCCTGCCACAAAATATGGTAGAAGAAAACATGAAACACCTCGGATTCATGATCCTGTTGTTGGCCGTCGCGCTCGGCGATAGCAATGCGCAGCAGCGTGACTGGCGCGTGCATCGCCGCGGCCTGCTGCACCAAGCCGTGTACAACACCGGCGAGCTGGGAAGAGCTTACAATGCCGGCGGCACCGTGCAGCCGGGCAGCCCCGCCATGGAATATCCGCCGAATTCCAGCATTGTGCTCGATCGGGTGAATTATCCGGGCCAGCACAATTCCTTCGGCAGCGGCATTTGGCTCGCCGGCACGCGCGCAAGCGGCAGAAGCTACGCGTTCTGCGGCGCTGTTTCCAACACCAACGGCGACCCCATTACCGTTGTCGGCGTGTACAGCACGCCCCTCGAACTGCGCAAGATCGAGAATTTCCCGGTGCTGGCAAGCGGCGAGTTGAATTCAGCCTTCAATCCCGACGAAGCGGAGGAAGTCATCATCTCGCGCTGGGACACGCCGGTCGGCATTAGAGTAACGCGGACCAGCCGCGCCTGGAGTTATCCCAGTTACGACAGCTTCATCATCTATGAATATGAATTTGAGAACGTGACGAACGAAACGATTGCTGATGTGTTCATCACCTTTGCGAATACGTTTGGCCCTTCAATGTTCGGCTATCAACGCAATCACGGCGCGTGGTCGGAGAGCGCATTTCGCGGCCAGCCGCCGGCGGGATTGGGCGATCATTTCACGCGCTTCGATCTCAAACGCTGGATGAGTTACAATCATGAACGCGACGGCCTTCCGGATCCTGATTTCTTCGAAACCTGGTCCACGCCGGGCAATCGCGGCGGCTTGAACTCGCCGCAGGCTGTGGGCTTGCTGGTGCTGCATTTTGACTATGAGCATTTGAGTCCCAGAGATCGGACGCAGCAGGTTTTTCTCACGGCGGCCGACAGCGCGGGAATGTGGGATGCGAACGGCAAGGCGAAGCAGCCCTTTTTGCTCCGCTATGAAAATGGCAACCTCCCAGCCGAGGCGAAAACGGCAACCTGGATGGATCCGACAGTGCAACGCAAAACGGGCATTTGGCAGGGCGTCACAGATTCAACCCGTTTTCGCAATCAGTTTGAAGCGGAGCTCTGGCCATACTGGAAAGGGCGCACAAAAAGTTCAGCGAATCTCTCGTGGTGGCAGCCGGTTTCGCGCGGCTACGGTTTTTATCCCTACCTGCTCCCCGCGGGCGGGAAAATGCGGTTTGCAGTGGCAGAAGTTGCAGGCTATGGGCCCGGCGCGGCAGGCGACAGGAAATACAAAGATCTCGGCGGAACAGTGCGGGCGGGCGTTGATGCCGGCGCGTGGTTCAGTCCTGTGCCAAGTTGGTTCGACACGCTGCAATATGCGAATCTGGGCAGCAAAAACTATATCGGCAGCACTTATTTGCAGGATCATCCGCTGCCGTGGTACGTAACGCCGGGCGTGGTTTCCATCCGCGATGTCGCGGACCGCGCGATTGAAATGTACACCGGCAGGCCTTTGGTGAAGCACGATACGCTGCAATACAAACCCGAAGCAGCGCCGGCAACCGGCCGCTACAACACCGTTTCGATCCCATTTCCGGCGCCTGCCATTCGCATTGAAGACACGCGCGCCGCCGCCAACCGGATCATTTGGGGGCCGCAGGTCGAAGCCTTCACTGCACCGCGCTTGCACGCGGCCTTCAGTCACTACGAGGTGATGCGCGCGCCCCATCCTTTGGGTCCCTGGACGGTTATCGATTCCGTGTCGGCGGGAGATCCGCGCTACTTTCACAACGGCGAATATGATGTTCTCGATCCCAATAGCAATCTCGGCGACAATGTTGCATATGCCGTAGTCTCGGTGGATCAACTGGGCGGGAGAAGCGGCATGACCAATCTAACATCGCACGAAACGCAAGCGCCGCCGGCTGAATCTCTCGGAAAGGTTTATGTCGTGCCCAATCCGCTGATTGTGACGAGCGGCTTGACGGGTTCTGATCCCGGTGGAGAGATCAACGATCGCATTCAGTTTCTGGGATTGACGAATCGCTGCACCATCAGAATTTTCTCTTACGCCGGGCAGTTAATAATCACGCGCGAACATGACCGGGAAACGTACGGCAATCCCTGGTACCAGCTCAGCATCAACAATCAAATCATTGCTTCTGGGGTGTATTACTTTGTCGTCGAAGACCGCGACACCGGCGCACGGGCCAGCGGCAAGTTTGTGGTCATTCACTGAAGCAAAGAATTATGACAGGAAACTGAATGGCGGAAGAATCGTGTTTGAAATTATTGGGTGCAAACATATTTCTGTCAAACATCTTTTTGTCAATTGGATGCTTGAAATTTTCCGATTGGATGCTTGAAAGTGGAGAATCATGATGAATTCTCTGAAAACGAAAATCCGGTTTCTCGCTGCAATCATTTTGGCAGGCAATATCTTTTCTTCTGAGTCTTTGGCGCAGAAGGTGGGCAGCACCTCGATGCAGTTTCTGAAAGTGATGCCCTCGGCGCGCGCCACGGCGCTGGGCGAGGCTTATGCCGTGCGGGCCACCGGCGCCGAGGCAATGTTTTGGAATCCCGCGGGCCTCGCTCGGCTCGACAACATGGAATTGACTTCCACCTACACCAACTGGCTCTTTGATTCCCAACAGGGCGCTCTCGCCTTTGCGCTTGCGATTGAAGGATTCGGCGCGCTCGGCTTGCAAGTCCAATATGTCGATTTCGGCGAGTTCGAAGAAACCACCAACGCGCGCCCCTACATCAGCAATCCCGAAGGCCCGGGACTGACCGGAAGAACCTTCAGCCCTTACAGCTACGTCGTCGGCGTATCGTATGGCCGCGATCTCACCGACAAGTTTTCCGTGGGCTTGGGCATGAAGTACGTGCATGAGTCGCTCTACGATGGTCGCAAGCTCACGGCGCAAGTGCGGCAGGGCGTGTTCGAAGAGGTCGACACCTGGGCGAACGGCTTGCTGTTTGATTTCGGCATTCGCTACAACACCGGTTATCGCTCGATTCATATCGGATCTGCCGTGCAGAATTTTGGAGCGGATGTGAAATATGCCAAGGAATCGAATCCTGTGCAGCTGCTGTTTCGCTTCGGCATTGGCGCGGATCTCGTCGGGCCGGAAGGGCTGTTGCGCTCCGGCAGCTCGGAGAACCGGTTGAGTGCGGCGCTGGACATCTTTCATCCCAACGATTACGCGCAACAGATACACGCCGGCGTGGAATATGAGTTTGCCGGTTCGTTTGCGTTGCGCGGCGGTTACAAGTTCAACTACGATTTCGACGGATTGACGCTCGGCGGCGGCGTCAAGCACGCACTCGAGGGCGTCCGGCTGTCGGCAGACTACAGCTATGGCGCCATGGGTACTTACCTCGGCAATGTTCAGCGGATCAGTTTAGGGATTGCGCTACCATGAAAAATTTCATCGTTTGCAGAAAACGGAAATGCTCCCATGCAAATGTGCAAAGACGCAAAGAAATGGCAAAGGAAAAATTTTGCGTGTTCTCTGCCGCTCTGCGGTTTTGCGTGCTGTTTTTCCTTTTGGCGCGAGCACTTTTCGCGCAAGGCTACGGCGGCGCGCTGACGTTTCAGGGAATTAATCACTACTCGCTGCATTCCGCCGCAAGCCGGGCCATGGGCGGCGTCATCATCGGCGTCAAACAAGACGCCGGATTGATGTTTCAGAATCCGGCGGCATTGCATTCAATATCCGGGATACAGGCGGCACTTGGCGGACTTTGGTTCTCCCAGGATTTGGAACAACAGCAGAATTATGCGCCGGTGAGATATTACTCGAATCTCAGCCTGCTGTTGGAAGGCCTGACCGCCAAAATACCGAATCCGGATACCACGCTTGTCGGCTTCACGGCACAGGACACGGTGCAGAGACCGTATGACAGCATCGGGCCAAATTGGACACGTTCGAAAAATCATAACACACCACTGCAGGCGTTTCTTGCCGTGCCGCTTTCGTTGGGAAATATCAAGCTCGTTGCCGGAATCGGTGCGGTCAATTACGCCGACTTGAATCATTATTATCAAAACAACAATGTCCTTTCTCCCAACATCTTGTCGCAACGTCCGTTGCCAACGCTGCGCCCGGGTGATGATAATCCCCTGCCGGTGAATTGGTCGCAGGCAATGCGTTCGCGCGCCGGCTCGCTGCAAGGTTACGGCATCGCCCTGGCCGGCAGCGTGATGAAGAATGTTTCCCTTGGTTTCAGCGGAATGATCCTGGACGGCAGCAGTGACGACGTTGAACAAGAGGTGGCCAGAGGAAGACTCACGTTTTATTCGAATGCTTTTCGCGCGGATTCGATTTACCACAGAATCACCAAGACGGGCACTTCGGATTTCAGCGGCACGGAATTTACTCTGAGCAGCATTCTCACCGGGCGGTTCGTCAGCGTCGGTTTTGCCGTCAAACCGCCGGCAACAATCACTCGGAACTACACCATGCAGGTTGCAACCGATACGACCGGCACGCCCTCCCTTGCGACGATTCAAGGCGAAGACGAATTGCAGCTGCCCTGGCGCGGCCGGCTTGGCCTTGCGCTCACGCCAAATGAGAATCTGACCCTGGGCTTGGAGTATGAGTTTCGTCCTTATGATTCCGCCAAGTATGTCGATGCGAACGGCGTCGAAAACTCGCCCTGGCTTTCCACCTCGCTCTTTCGCATCGGCGCAGAGTATAGAATTGCCTCCTGGCTGGCGCTGCGCGGCGGCATGCGCGGCGAGGCGGAAGTATTCGAACCGGAAGGAAATCAGATCGAAGGCGAGCCGGTGGCGTACACGGTTTATTCAGCCGGCGTCGGAATCACGCAATCGGCCCTGCACTTGAGTGTGACGTATGAAAACGCCTTGATGAAGTACCAAGACATTTGGGCCAGCGCCATCAGCAAGAATCGCGAACGGTGTCACACGTTCATCGCACAACTCTCATATGAGATACCCTGGCAACATTAACAAAAGACATAGTTCCATCATCTCAACCCCACAACCGATGACAAGGAGGCGCATCATGAAAAAAACTGTTACGATGATGCTCGCTTTTACTTTCATGTTGATCTTATCCTCATCTCTTTTAGCCCAATCCGTGGGAGATTATCGCACGCGTGCCAGCGGTAATTGGAGTGTGGCGCAGAACTGGCAGCGGTTCAACGGTTCCACCTGGGCCAACGTTGCCACGCCGCCGAGCGGGTCTGAAACCATCACGATCCTGAGCACGGATTCAATATTCGTCAACGCTCCGGTTTCGATCACCGGCACGCTCATCAATCAAGGAATAGTAGAACCCGTTGACAGTCTCACCATCACCTTTGCGAACGGTGGGACTTACCAGCATGACCGGGATGGCGGCAGTATTCCGCAATCAATTTGGGCAGAGGGCTCAACTCTCTTGTTGACGGGAGTGACGACAACTGCTCCCAACGATAGAGATCAAGATTATTACAACCTCACCTTCAATACTCCCGGTTTGCTCTCGAATCTCAACATGAACTTGAACGGCAACACCATTGGCGGCAATGTCCGCATCATCACCACCGGAACCACCAATCGTTGGTACCTCACCACCGCGCTCGCCACGGATACGGCAATCGTGACGATCATGGGCAACGTGTTGGTTGAAGCCGGTCAGTTTTCCGTGCAAGGAACAAGCAACGCGCAAACCGTCTTTGAAGTGCATCATTACGGCAATATCGTGGTGACCGGCGGCAACTTCTCGATTGCGCGCGGTTCACAAGCAGGCGGCAAGACAACGTGGTATCTGCATGAAGGCAACTTCTCCATGTCGAATGCGACGACGCAAAACTCCAACGCCACCCCAGGCGGCGCCAAATTCGTTTTTGCCAAAGCCGGCACGCAAACGCTGACGTTGGGAACGGGAAACACGTTGACGGCTCTTCCCATTGAAGTCAGCAGCGGCACGACGCTCGATATGGGCGCGGGCGTGCTGGCGGGCAGCGGCACGTTCACAGTACATGAAGGTGCAACCTTGCTGACCGCCCTTCCCGGCGGCGTAGCAGAGATGCTCAGCGCGGTCACCGGTGTGGTGACGCTTGCCGAAGGATCCAGCTATGGATTCAACGGCGCCGCGGCGCAAGTTACGAGTGCTCGCATGCCAACGACGGTCACTGATCTCATCATCAATAACGCCGCGGGTGTGATGCTGTCGCAAGCCACGACCATCAACGGTGTGCTCAGACTTGTGAACGGCGAGTTCGACAATACCATCCCTTTCACGCTCGGCCCGAATGGATCGATTTCGTTTGAAGGCGGAAGCCTCAAAGTTCCGGTTTCGGTTGCCGAGCGGCAACAGGACGTGCCGGTATCGTTCTTCATCGAACAGAATTATCCCAATCCTTTTAATCCATCTACGACCATAAGATTCGGACTGCCTTCTGCCTCTCGGGTCACTGTTGAAGTATTCAACACGCTCGGGCAGAAAGTCGCCACGCTTTTCGATGGTCGCAAAGCTGCTGGCGTGCATAACGTGCAGTTTGATGCCGCCCATCTCAGCAATGGCGTTTATTTGTGTAGAATTCAGGCGGGAGAAATTGTGGGTATGAAACGCATGGTCTTGATGAAGTGACCTGGACAGGCTTTGCGGTCAGTGCGGGTATCATGTGGTTTCGGCTGGTTCGCAAGGGCAACGCCCGGGCCAGTGCATTGATTTTGGGAGAATCATTGTAGCCAGCATTCTGTTACCGATCTTCCAGAAGGCGTCGCGGCCTGTCAATCCGTAGGAATCCTGTATGGTGCTGGGTGCCGTGTTCGATACTTCACAAGGTCCCTTCGAGATGACAGGCAAAGAGATTTTTCAAGGTAACAGTGCAACAGGCTGAGTGACAAGCTGTTCCATTGTGAACTTGCATGCGTCAAGTATCAACCCTGTAAACCATCATAAAAATGGAGAAGGGTGTCATGAAAATTTTGAAACGAACAATTTGCGCCGCTGCAATTGCGGTATTCATTTCAAGCCCGGCCCTGGCACAGCAAGCGGGAGATTATCGTTCCGCAGCCAGCGGGAACTGGGGCGATGCCTCAACCTGGGAAACGTTCGATGGCGCAAACTGGGTCGTAGCGGCCACTGCTCCGGCGGGAAGCGAAACCATCACCGTGCGTGGTGATGACACCGTGCGCGTGGATATTGCGGTGAGTGTTGCCGGCTATGTCAAAGTGGAAGAAACCGGCATCGTCGAGATCAGCTCGGGTTCTTTGGAGTTTGGCAACGGCAGCACCTACGAGCATGCTCGAGATGCCGGCAGCGTACCCCTCGCCACCTGGAGCCCGGGATCTACATTTCTGCTGACCGGGACGGTTCAGGATGCCCCGGGCAACAGAAATCAAAGCTTCCATCATGTCACCTTTAACACGCCCAACCTGGGCCGCAACCGCGACATGGGGTGGAATGACATCGTCATCGGCGGCGTTGTGCGAGTGATCAACACCGGCACGTTCAGATGGCAATTGACTTCCATTGCCGCCAACGACACGGCGGCGTTCGCGATCATGGGCGATGTGATCGTCGAAGACGGCCAATTTGCAGTGCAGGGCACCAGCAATGCGCAGACAACATTCATTGTCCATCACTACGGCAACCTCAATGTCACCGGCGGCAACTTTTCACTGGCCAGAGGCTCGCAAGGCAACGGCTCGGGAACCACGACGTGGTATTTGCATCAGGGTAATTTCGCGATGGACAGTGCCGCGACGCAAAACTCCAATCCCACACCGGGGAATGCAAAATTCGTGTTTGCGAAAAACGACACGCAGCAGGTGACATTCAAGAATGTGACCTTTGCCGGCGGCCGGATTCATTTCGAAGTTGCCGATACGAGCACCATGGAAATCGTCGGGCCTTTTGTCGTCAACGGAAATCTGGTCAATCGCGGCGCCGTCGTGCCGCAGGACACGCTGACCTTCACCAACGGCGCGGTTTATGAACACGCCCGCAACGGCGGCAGTGTGCCCTCGGCTGTTTGGCAGGAAGGTTCGAGCGCATTGTTCACCGGCGTCACCACTACTGCGCCGGAGAATCGCGGGCAGGATTACTACCATCTCACGCTCAACACCCCGGGGCTGACTTCGAATCGCGATTTGGCTTTGGATGGCAATACCATCAGCGGCAATCTCACGGTGATCAGCACCGGCTCGGCGCGCTGGCAACTCGTGGGCGGATCGTCGGGCACGGTGACGATCAAGGGCGACGTGATCGTACAAGCCGGCCAATTGGCCACGCATGGCACCAGCAGCGCCACCAATGTCGTGGTCGAGCACTATGGCAATATCAATGTTACCGCTGGCAACTTTTCCATCGGCAGAGGCTCGCAAGGCAGCGGCGCGGGCACGACGATTTGGAATCTGCACGAAGGCAATTTCTCAATGTCAAATGCCACAACACAGAATTCCAATCCCACACCCGGCAATGCCAAGTTCGTCTTCACCAAAGATGGCGGCGTGCAGAATCTGATGCTCGCGAACGTGACGTATGCCGGCGGCGGCTTGCCGATTCAGGTCGATAGCGCGGCAACGTTGAACATGGACACGACTTCCGTCGGCGGCAACGGCGCATTCATTCTTTCTCCCGGAGCAACGCTGCAAACTGCTCATCCCGGCGGATTGAATGCGGCAATTGCTACGACCGGAGTCGTCGCGTTCAGCAAAGCCGCCAACTTCACATTCAACGGAACGCAGGCGCAAGTTGCCGGCGCGCTACTGCCGGACACGTTGGGCGTGCTGACGCTTGCGAATCCTGCCGGTGTTGCTTTCAACGACACGGTCAGAAGCGCAAAACTAGTTGTCTCGCCCGGCACGCTTATGCAGATTGATTCCCTGGGCAGCGTGACTGCCGATTCCGGTTCGGTTGCCGGCACAGTCATTAGCAAAGGAGAGCTTGTCGCAGTTGCGCCTTTGGTTTTCACAAATGGCTCTGTTTACGAGCATGCGCGCGATGGCGGCAGTGTTCCGAGCGGTGTGTGGAATGAAGGCTCGACCGCATTGTTCACCGGCGTTACTACCACAGCGCCGGAAAATCGCGGGCAAGATTATTACCATCTCACGCTCAACACGCCGGGACTGACTTCGAATCGCGATTTGGCTCTGGATGGCAACACCATTCACGGCAATCTCACGGTGGTCAGCACCGGCTCGGCGCGCTGGCAGCTCGTCGGCGGCTCATCGGGCACGGTGACGATCAAAGGCGATGTGATCGTGCAAGCCGGCCAGTTAGCAACGCATGGCACCAGCAGCGCCACCAATGTCGTGGTTGAACATTTTGGCGATGTCACTGTCACTGGCGGCAACTTTTCCATCGGCAGAGGCTCGCAAGGCAGTGGCGCGGGCACGACGTTTTGGAATCTGCACGAAGGCAATTTCTCAATGTCGAATGCCACCACACAGAATTCCAATCCCACGCCCGGCAATGCCAAGTTTGTCTTCACCAAAGATGGCGGCGTGCAAAACCTGGTGCTCTCGAATGTGACATTTGGCGGCGGCGGTTTGCCGATTCAAGTCGATAGCTCAGCAACGTTGAACATGGACACGACCGCCGTGCGTGGCAATGGCGCGTTTATCCTTTCTGCCGGAGCGACTTTGCAAACCGCGCGCGCGGGCGGATTGGACGGCGCCATTGGCACAACCGGCGTCATTACACTCAGCAAAGCAGCCAACTTCACGTTCAACGGCATCCAACTTCAAGCGCCCGGCGTGCTGCTGCCGGACACGATCGGGGTGCTGACGCTGTCCAATCCTGCCGGCGTCGCATTCAACGACACCGTGAAGTGTGCCGAATTGCTGGTGAATTCCGGCACAATCATGCTGGTTGATTCGTTGGGCAGCATGACTGCTGATTCCGGATCGGTTGCCGGCACCGTCGTCAATGCAGGCGCGCTTGCTGCGATTGCGCCATTGAACTTCGGAAATGGCTCTGTTTACGAGCATGCGCGCGACGGCGGCAGCGTTCCGAGCGGCGCATGGAATGAAGGCTCGACCGCATTGTTCACCGGCATCACCACCACCGCGCCCGAGAATCGCGGGCAAGATTACTACCATCTCACGCTCAACACACCGGGACTGGTTTCGAATCGCGATCTGGCTTTGGATGGCAACACCATACACGGCAATCTCACGGTCATCAACACTGGCCTGTCGCGCTGGCAACTCGTGGGCGGCTCATCGGGCACGGTGACGATCATGGGCGATGTCATCATGGCAAGCGGCCAGCTTGCCACGCAAGGCACCAGCAGCGCGACGAATGTTGTGGTTGAGCATTATGGTGATGTCAACGTTACCGGCGGAAATTTTTCCATTGGCAGAGGTTCGCAAGGCAGCGGCACGGGCACGACGATTTGGAATCTGCACGAAGGCAATTTCTCGATGGCGAACGCCACCACGCAGAATTCCAATCCCACTCCCGGCAATGCCAAATTCGTTTTCGCCAAAGACGACGGTACCCAGAACCTGACGCTCTCGAATGTGACGTACGGCGGCGGCGGCTTGCCGATTCAGGTCGATAGTTCAACAACGTTGAACATGGACACGACTGCCGTTGGCGGCAATGGCGTCTTCATTCTGAGCGAAAAAGCCACTCTGGCAACGGCACACGCCGGCGGTATTGCCGGCGCCGTGCAGTCCACCGGGGCGCTCACCTTCAACGCGGGAGCGAGCTACCTCTTCAATGGAACCGTTGCGCAAGTCACCAGCACGCTCATGCCGGACACGGTGAATGGGTTGGCGATCAACAACGAAGCAGGAGTCGTGCTTTCGCAGACAACGGTGATCAACGGTGTGTTGCGGCTCATGGCAGGTGAGTTCGACAATACCATTCCATTCAAGCTCGGCCCCAACGGCGCGATTTCGTATGAGGGCGGAAGACTCAAGGTGCCGGTTTCGGTCGAGGAACGCGAGTCGGAACTTCCGAAGGAATTTGCCCTGTTCCAAAATTATCCCAATCCGTTCAATCCCTCCACCACGATTCGTTATCACTTGCCCGCGCGGGCCCGCGTCACCATGAAGATTTATGACGTCATGGGTCACGAAGTCGCGGAGTTGATGAACGGCAAGCCACACGAGGCCGGCGCTTTTGATTTCGTGTGGCATGCGAAGGGAGTGACCAGCGGCGTGTATTACCTGCGCATTTCCGCCGGTGATTTTACCGCCGCGCAGAAACTCGTGCTGCTGAAATAGCGCAGCGCCCAAGCTGGAGAACTTATTCGCAGGATGATTTTCGAAACCACCAGTTGATGGTGATCACTTCAAGCGGAAGGGAACTGTCGGGCATGAACGCCAATGGCTGTGAGTAAAAACCATTGGCGTTCATGCGCGCTGATTCGCGGTTTAACAAATCTCATGTTTCGAATTATCGCTCTAACTTTATGCACCCTTGCGAATGTTGCCTTTGCGCAAAACGCAGTGGTTGAGGGAAGGTATTCCGGCAAGCCCGGCGCGCTGGTGGAGGGCGCGCCGCGCTTCGCCACGATTGGCGCCGCGCTCGCTGCTGTTCCGAAGGACAACGCGCAGCGGTTCGTTATCTTCATCAAAGAGGGACGCTATGACGAGAAGCTGATTGTCGATCGACCGTTCGTTCATTTCATTGGCGAGAGCCGTGACGGCACCATCATCACACACGATGATTGCGGCGACACGCCGGCATCGCGGGGCGGCAAACTTGGAACGCAAGGCAGCTTCACACTACAAATCGCCGCGCCGGATTTCAGAGCGGAGAATCTTACGATTGAAAACGGCTTCGATTATCCCGAGAATGCGGCAAGGGCGGATGACGACCCGGCCAAAGCGCAAAATCCGCAGGCCGTCGCGCTCATGACGACCGCGGCCAGCGACCGCGCCGTGTTTTGCAATTGCGTGATCAGAGGGTTCCAAGACACACTGTACGCCGACGCGGGCCGCCACTACTTTCACGGCTGTCGCATTCTCGGTCACGTTGATTTCATCTTCGGCGCGGGCCAGGCGGTTTTCGAAAATTGTGAAATCGTTTCTCGCGACCGCAAAGGCAAGGATCCCACCGGTTACATCACCGCGCCCAGCACCGCGATGGCATATCCGTTCGGCTTCTTGTTTCTCGCCTGCCGTCTGTTGAAAGAGAAGAAGGATTTGCCTGCCGGCTCGGTGCGGCTCGGCCGGCCGTGGCATCCCGGTGGTGATCCGCGTGTCGAGGGCAGCGCGGTTTTTGTGCGCTGCTTCATGGATGATCACCTCGGCTTGGAAGGCTACGCCGCGATTTCTGTACGTGATTCCACCGGCCAGCGCATTTGGTTCGAAGTGAAACCTGATTCGCGTTTCTTTGAATTCGAAAGTCACGGTCCTGGCGCGATCAAAAGCGCAAAGCGTCCGACGCTCGATGAAAAAGAAGCGGCGTACTATTCTGCTGCAAACGTGTTGAATGGTTGGTCGCCCGCTTGTCCGCATCGAGCATATTGAAAAGGCCATTCCTTGATGAAAATAGTTTTACTCTGTCTCTCGTGTATTGTTTTGACGCCGCCCTTGCTTGCGCAGAAATATGTTGCCTCCGACGGCGATGACGCCAACCCCGGAACCTTCGAGCAACCGTTCGGCACCATCGCGAAAGCCGTTGCCGAGGTCTTGCCCGGTGACACGATTTATGTGCGCGGCGGCCTTTATGCACTTACGAGCACAGTCACCATCTCCGCGGCAAAAAGCGGAACGGAAAGCCAGCCCATCACCCTGACTTCGTTCCAGGATGAAATCCCCCTTCTTGATTTTTCCGGGCAGTCGTTCGGGTCCAGAGGCATCAGTCTGCGCGCAAATTACTGGCATATCCGCGGATTGCAGATCAAAGGCGCGGGCGACAACGGCATGGAGATCAACTTCGGCTCGCACAACCTCATTGAGAATTGCGCGTTTTTTGAGAACCGGGATTCCGGCCTGCAGTTGAGCAATGGCTCGGCAAACAATCGCATCATCAATTGCGATTCGTATTACAATGCCGATCCGCCGGATTTCGCGGACGCCGACGGCTTTGCTCCGAAACTCACTGTCGGTTCAGGCAATTATTTCTACGGCTGCCGCGCGTGGGGCAATGTCGATGACGGTTGGGACGGCTATCTGCGCGGCGCAGACGATGTGACCACCACCCTCGAAAATTGTTGGACGTGGGGCAATGGCTATCTCAAAGATGGCGGCGATCCCGGACCCCAAGCAAACGGCAATGGCTTCAAAATGGGCGGCGGCGACAACAGCAACAGCGAACAACTGATGCATCACGCCATTTTGATCAATTGCGTGGCTTTTGATAACAAGAATAAAGGATTCGATCAGAACAACAATGTCGGTTCAATGACGTTGTTGCATTGCACCGGCTATGGCAACCGGGAAGCGAATTACAGAATTCAGCGCGCACTCAATCCCGGCCAAGCATTGACCGTGAAGAATAGCCTTTCGTTTAACGGTCTGGGTCAGTTGGGAAGTTTTGCGGTGCAGGAAACCAACAGTTGGAAGAGTCCTTTCGTGGTCACCGCGGAGGATTTTTTGAGCCTGAACCCGGCGTTGGCCGAGTCGCCACGCTACGCGGACGGCAGCTTGCCGGAGATCGAATTCATGCACCTGGCCGCCGGCAGTGATTTGATCGATGCCGGCGTCGATCTTGGCCTGCCATTTAAAGGCAAGGCGCCTGATCTCGGCGCGTTCGAAAGCGATTTTGGCACGAGGGTGAGGGAGAACGATCTTCAACCGGCAGGCTTTCACCTGAAGCAAAATTACCCCAATCCCTTCAACCCGGTGACCAAGATCGAATTTCAGTTGGCCGGAGCGGGTCGAGTTCAGCTTGCCGTTTATGATGCCACCGGCCGGTTGACGGCGATCTTGGTGAATGGAAACCTGGAACGAGGCTCGCATGCAATTGCCTTCGAGGCCGGCAATCTATCGAGCGGCGCTTACTTCTACAGAATTGAGACTTCGGATTTTATTCAGACGAAAAGGATGCTGTTGATGAGGTGAAACGGCATTCGTAACGCAAAGACTTTCACGCAAAGGTACCGAGACGCTATAATCACGCAAAAAAATTACAGCAATTCCGGCGCATCTGTTTTGCTAAACATAGACTGAGCGGATCTCATGAAAACTCTTTCCAAGTACAGCATCTGTGTTGGCGTATTGTTCCTCGTTGCAAGCCTGACGGTATCTCCCCATTCTCTGTATTCCGGCAATGAAGCAGATCAAACCTCGCTTCGTTTTCCTGAAATTCCTTTGCCCTCATTCCCGGACAAGCAGTTCAACATTGTTGATTATGGCGCGGTCGGCGACGGCAAGACCATGAATACGGAAGCCATTGCCAAAGCGATCTCCGCGTGCGCCGCTACCGGCGGCGGCAAGGTCGTGATTCCCGCAGGTATCTGGCTCACCGGCCCGATTCAACTGCAGAGCAATCTCAATCTGCATGTGGCAAGAGGCGCGCTGGTGATTTTCAGTCCGCAGCGCACCGACTACCCGCTTATCGAAACCTGGTATGAAGGCCGGCTGGAATATCGCTGCATGCCGCCCCTCTTCGGAGAGAATTTGGAGAACATTGCCATTACCGGCGCAGGTGTGTTCGATGGTTCCGGCGAAGTGTGGCGGCCGGTGAAGAAATTCAAACTCACGGCAATGCAGTGGAAAGAGCTGGTCGCTTCCGGCGGTGTGGTGGATCAAAAAGGCAGCACCTGGTGGCCCTCTGCCGCAGCGATGAACGGCGCAGACGAAATCGAGATTCTGCGCCAAAGCAACAAGCCGCCGGTGCGTGCAGCGTTTGAAAAATTGCGTGACTTTTTGCGGCCGGTGCTGCTGCAATTGAGCCGCTGCAACAAAGTCCTGCTCGACGGCCCCACGTTCCAAAACTCGCCCGCGTGGAATTTGCACCCACTGATGAGTGAGAACATTACGATTCGAAACGTCACGGTCAGAAATCCGTGGTATTCGCAAAACGGCGACGGTCTCGATCTGGAATCCTGCCGTAACGTCGCGGTTTACAACTGCAATTTCGATGTCGGCGACGACGCGATCTGTTTGAAATCAGGAAGAGACGAAGCCGGCCGGCGGCGTGGCATGCCGACGGAGAACGTGCAGATTTATGACTGCATCGTTTATCACGGCCACGGCGGCTTCGTGATCGGCAGCGAAATGTCCGGCGGCGTGCGCAACATCGAGGTGCGCGATTGCACGTTTATCGGCACCGACACTGGCTTGCGCTTCAAGAGCACACGCGGCCGCGGCGGCGTGGTTGAGAACATTTACGTCAAACGCATTTTCATGAAGGACATTCCCGCAGCAGTCATCACTTTCAACCTGTATTACAGCGGCCAATCGCCGATTGTTGAGCCCGGCCAGGCAAGCAGTTTCGATAGCGAACAGGCCGCGCCGGTCAGCGCCGCAACGCCGCAATTTCGGAACATTTTCATCAGCGAGGTGATTGCCCGCGGAGCAGCGCAGGCCGTGGAAATGCTCGGCTTGCCGGAAATGCCGCTGCACAATATCGAATTGACGAACATTTCAATCTCTGCGCAAAAAGGCTTGCTCGGAATGAATGTGGATCATATCAGGCTGACAAATGTTGAGATTCTTCCGCAAGCCGGGCCGGTGCTGGCGTTTCACAACAGCACGAATGTTACCATTGCCGCGCCGCGTTTTCCGGCAGAACTGGAAACACTCTTGTCTTTATCCGGCAAAAAAACGGCCGGCATCAATCTGTGCAAAATAGGCGCGCTTGATGCAAAGAAACATTTGAAATTGGCTCCCGAAGTAAATGCGACTGTTTTGCATTGGGGAAACTGAAAAGGAACGGAACGCATGACAGACTTTCATTCAAGATTGTGGCACGGCGTGGTCGCAGCAACGATAATTCTAACGCTTTCGTGCCAATCCCAGTCACCGCGCGAACAAGCAGCGGTCCCGAATCACACGCCGTGGTCGGTGCGCATGGCGACGTCGGAAATGCAGCGCCGGGGCAATTCGTTTTTGTTCAATGACAGCACGAAAACGTCGTGGGTTTACGAGACCGCGGTTTTCATGAAAGCGCTCGAACAGGTCTGGCAGCAAACCGGCGAACAGAAATACTTTGACTATGTCAAAGCCTTCGCCGATTCCTATGTCGAGCCGGACGGCAACATCAAAACCTATGAGTTGGAAGAATACAACATCGATCACGTGAACCCCGGAAAAGTCCTGCTGATGTTGTACAATGCCACGCACGATGAAAAGTACAAGAACGCAGCGGCTTTGAACATGAAGCAACTGGAGACGCATCCGCGCACTCGGGAGGGCGGTTTTTGGCACAAGAAAATCTATCCGTGGCAGATGTGGCTCGACGGCATTTTCATGGGCGCACCCTTTTATGCCGAGTACGCGAAAATGTTCGATCGTCCTGAGGCATTCGACGATATCGCGAATCAAATCATCTTTGTGGCGCATCATACTTATGATTCCACCACTGGTTTGTACTACCACGGCTGGGATGAGAGCAAGCAGCAAGAGTGGGCCGATCCGGTGACGGGCTGCTCGCCGAATTTTTGGGGCCGCGCGATCGGTTGGTATGCCATGGGCATTGTGGATGTGCTCGATTACTTCTCGAACGATCATCCCAAACGAGAACAGATCATCGCGATTCTTCGCAACCTCGCGCGCGCGGTGCGAAAATATCAAGATGAAGAAACCGGTCTGTGGTATCAAGTGCTGGATCAAGGCGGCCGCGCGGGAAATTTCTTGGAGGCTTCGGCCTCGGCAATGTTCGTGTACGCTCTTGCCAAAGCGGTGCGCAATGGTTATCTTGATCAAGCATATTTGGCGGTGGCGGAGAAAGGCTACCGCGGCATCATCGAAAACTTGATCAAAGTGGAGCCGGACGGCCTTGTCACGCTCACGCAGGTTTGTCAGGTTGCCGGGCTCGGCGGCAAGCCCTATCGGGACGGCTCCTATGAGTATTACGTGAGTACGCCGATTGTGAGCAACGATCTCAAAGGGGTGGGGCCGTTCATCATGGCCAGCGTGGAAATGGAGAAGCAGCAAGAGGCCAGGTGAGAAAGCGCAAAGCAAAGACCCAACGCGTTCGAAATCGGATCACAAGATTCGTACCACAAAACTGAAGAGTGGACGGACAATTCAACGAACGGGCAGATTATGACAGCACTATTTGCGCTCGACTGGGTGGTGATCGCCGGCTATTTTCTCGTCATTCTCGGAGTGGCTTGGTGGGTGAGCAAGCAAAGGCAGGATACGCCCGCTGATTATTTTCTGGCGAGCCGCCATCTCGGTTGGTTTGTGATCGGCGCGTCCATCTTTGCCTCCAACATCGGCTCCGAGCATCTCGTGGGCTTGGCCGGCACCGGCGCCACCGACGGCGTCGTGATGGCGCATTATGAATTGCACGCGTGGTGTCTGCTCGTGCTGGGCTGGGTCATGATTCCCTTCTATATGCGTTCCAAAGTCTTCACCATGCCGGAATTCTTGGAGCGGCGTTTTTCACCGACGGCGCGCACCGTGCTTTCACTCATCTCGCTGGTGGCGTATGTCTTGACCAAAATCGCCGTGGGAATTTTCGCCGGTGGGATCGTTTTTAGCGTGTTGCTACCGGATCTCCGGTTTCTCGGCCTTGATAGTTTTTGGACAGGCTCCATTCTGGTTATCGTGCTGACCGGACTATATACCATTTTCGGCGGCATGCGCGCGGTGGCCTATACCGAGGCGCTGCAGACGATCATTCTCATCTTCGGCTCGGCCTTGGTCACCGTCTTCGGCCTGCAGGCCTTGGGAGGATGGAGCGAGCTGCGCGCGATCGTGGGACCGGAGATGCTCAACCTCTGGAAGCCGCTGGTGCCTGCGGGCATTGAAGGCACGTGGGCGCCCGTGCGTGAGGCGGGCCGCATGGCTTGGTACTTCAATGACGCCTATCCCTGGCTCGGCATGTTGTTTTGCGCGCCGATCATCGGCCTTTGGTATTGGACCACGGATCAGTATATCGTGCAACGCGCGCTGGGCGCACCCAATGAAACGGAAGCCCGGCGCGGCACGATCATGGCCGCATTCTTCAAGCTGCTGCCGGTCTTCATCTTCATCATACCCGGCCTCATCTGTTTTGCGCTGGCGCAAAGCGGGAAAATACCGGCCTTGCGCGAGCAGCTCTTCAGCGCCGACGGCATGTTGTTGCGCGACCATGCGCAAAAAGCCTTTCCTTTGCTGGTGGCGGCGGTGTTGCCGATCGGCGTGCGCGGCATCGTCGTGGCCGGCCTGCTGGCGGCGTTGATGAGCTCGCTGGCCGGCGTCTTCAATGCCTCCTCGACACTGTTCACGATGGACTTCTATTCCAGATTGCGGCCGCAGGCCACGCAACACCAACTCGTGTGGATGGGCAGAGTGGCGACGGCGGCCATGGTCGTGATCGGGTTGATTTGGATTCCGGTGATTCAAGGCGGCAAAGGCCTTTATGATTATCTGCAAGGCGTGCAAGCCTATCTCGCGCCCCCGATTTTTGTGGTCTTTTTTCTCGGCGTTTTCAACAAGCGCTTGAATGCCACAGGTTGCCTGGCGGCGCTGATCACCGGCTTCGCGTTGGGTCTGTTCCGCCTGGCGATCGATACGCCGGTGAA
The DNA here is from genome assembly GCA_023150945.1 of bacterium. Lineage (NCBI taxonomy): Bacteria > bacterium. Next base: position 804,351 of record JAKLJX010000001.1, read on the forward strand.
GCTGGTCGAGGGCTTCACTTATGCTGAAGGTTCATTCTTCTGGATCATCAATAACATTTTCTTCCAGTATTACAGTCTGCTCATTTTCCTGGTTTGCGTGGCGGTGATGCTCGTCGTCAGTTACATGACGGAAGCGCCGGCGTATGAAAAAATCAACGGCCTGACTTACGCCACGACTTCCCACGAAGACCGGGAAAAATCCCGCGCCAGTTGGAGCAGGGGGGATGTCGTCGCTTCCGGCACCGTATTGGTGTTGATTCTGATGGCGTACCTCTATTTTGCGGGATGAGAAGTAAGACAGAATGATTAGTCGACAAAATGATCTTTCGATTCTATTGATTCTGCCAAACCAACATTCTGCCATTTGAGGAGATTGCAGTGGTCTGGGAACAAAGATGGCACCCATTGCGCGAGGAATGGGTGATCATTGCCGCGCACCGGCAGAATCGTCCCTGGACCGGCGAGACGATTCGGAGTGCAGCGCCGGAATTACCGGAATATGATCCTGCATGCTATTTGTGTCCCGGGAATAAGCGCGTGAGCGGAAAGCAAAACCCTGAATATGAACAGACTTTTGTGTTTGATAACGACCATGCGTGCGTGAGCTGGGGAGCTCCCGCCGTGCCACCAAAAGAACAGGGGGTTTACAAAAGCAGCCCGGCGCGCGGCGTAGCGCGCGTCGTCTGCTACAGTCCTAAACACAATCTCACGCTGGCTGAGCTTGAAGTGCCGGAAATCGTCACGTTGCTCAAAGTATGGCAGGAGCAATATCGTGAGCTGGGCGGCCACCCGGAAATCAATCATGTGCTGATCTTTGAAAACAAGGGCGAAGTCGTCGGTGTGTCGAATCCGCATCCGCACTGCCAGATTTATGCAACGAACTTTGTATTCAAGTTCATTGAAACCGAGGCCCGCTGCGCGCGCGAATACTTTTTGCAGAATGGCCGGCCGCTTTTTCAGGACATTCTCAAACAAGAAAAAGCCGACGGCCGGCGCATTGTCTGTGAAAATGATTCTGCCATCGCTTTTGTTCCCTATTTTGCGCGCTACGCTTATGAAGTCTATGTCGCTCCCAAAGCGACCCATTCGAGTCTGGCTGATCTGTCGCACGACGAGCTGCAGGATTTTTCCACCGTCCTCAAGCAGATCTTGATTAAGTTCGACAATCTCTGGCTAATGCCTTTTCCCTATGTGATGCCGCTGCATCAGGCGCCCACCGACGGGGAGGATTACAGTGGCTTTCACTTTCATGTCGAATTTCACCCGCCTCTGCGCAAACCGAATCTGTTGAAGTACCTCGCCGGCCCCGAGATCGGCGGCGGAAATTTCTTGAGTGATACCTCTCCGGAAGAAAAGGCGCTGGAATTAATCAGGCAGGCGAATGTCCATTACAAAAAACTCTCGACGCAAAAGCGCAACAATTAGGGCACGGAATGATTGAATGACGAAGTAATTTTTGCAACAATTATTCTGTCGATAAATCATCCTGCCATAAAAGAAATCAGTTGACGCATGTATCGGATTGTTCACAGCACAACGCCTGATTTGGAAGATGTCGATCGTTTTCTTGCGCTCATGAATACGTTGGATCAAAACTCCGTGGCCGAGGCCCGGACCTTGTTCGATCCTGAAGAGGAAATCATCGTTACGCGCGCGCCGGGCCGGCTGGATGTGATGGGCGGCATTGCGGATTATTCCGGATCGTTGGTGCTGCAGTTGCCGCTTAAAGAAGCGACGCTGGCGGCGCTGCAATTGGCGCCGGACCGGAAGCTCAGCATTGTCAGTTTGAACGCAAAAGGAAATGGCAGATCACCACATTTTGAAATGAACCTGGATGATTTCGAGAAGGCGGGCGCTCCGCTCGACTATCCCGCGGCGCAAACATATTTTCAAAAGAACCCCGCGACTGCCTGGGCCGCGTATGCTGCCGGTGCCTTTCTGGTTTTGCTGAAAGAAAAGGCGGCGACGTTCAAGAAGGGCGCCCGCATTCTGATTCACTCCGAAGTGCCGGAGGGCAAAGGTGTCAGCTCTTCGGCAGCGCTGGAAGTGGCCGTCATGTCCGCGGTGGCTGCAGCGTACAGCGTTGAAATACGCCCGCATGAGATGGCGTTTTTGTGCCAGAAAGTCGAGAACCTGGTGGTTGGTGCGCCATGTGGCGTCATGGATCAAATGACCGCGGTGTGCGGCAAAGTCGGGCAGCTCTTGTCGCTGCTTTGTCAGCCCGCTGTTTTGCAGGAACCGATCAAAGTCCCGAACGAGGTTTCGTTTTGGGGAATTGATTCCGGTCTCCGGCATTCTGTTTCCGGCGCGGACTATGTTTCTGTGCGCGTCGGCGCGTTCATGGGATACCGAATCATCGCCGCGCTGGCCGGCTGCGAGGTCGCGACCGGGAAAAGTGATCGGCTGGTTTGCATAAACGACACCAAGTGGAATGGCTATTTGGCCAATATCACACCGTCGTTCTACGAGCATCATTTTGCGCCGCATTTGCCGGACAAAATTCGGGGCAGTGAATTTCTGGCGCGTTATCAAGGGACAACTGATGCTGTAACCAAAATCGAGCCGGACACGGTTTATGGAGTCGCCAAGCCGACTGCGCATCCCATTTATGAACATTTTCGGGTGCGCACTTTTGCCGAGCTGCTGCAAAATCCAATGAGCGAGCGGACTTTGGAACAACTGGGTGAATTGATGTACCAAGCGCACAGCAGCTATTCAGCATGCGGCCTGGGATCAGAAGGCACCGATAGGCTGGTTGCGCTTGCTCGAGAGCTTGGTACCCAAAAAGGGATATATGGCGCCAAAATAACCGGCGGCGGCAGCGGCGGTACGGTCGCAGTTCTGGGTGGCGCCAACGCACACCATTCTGTTGCCGAGCTCTGTGAGCGTTACGCGCAAGAGACCGACCATGCTCCGCAACTTTTCAGCGGCTCATCTCCCGGCGCAGAGGAATTTGGCTTTGTGCGCTTGAGAAACAGCTAGTGGATTGACGATGCGATTACGCGAAGCGCAACTGATTTTCCGGACAAGTCTCTTGGTCATGCAAACCAATCCCAGCGGATCAACCCAATTGCCGAGCATCACGCTGCGGCCTCTTGGCGTCATCTCCAGGGTCAGTAGGTGGCTCTCTATTCGCTGGCCAACGCCACGGCCGCGACCCAGGCAATCACCAACACTTCTGGCCGGAAAGAAGTATACACTGGCGCAGAAAAACGCTGCCGGCAGGATGCCCGGCCATTTACAGGGCAGCGGAGTGGGTTTTGACAAGATGGTTTGGCAGTCAAGATCACTGATTGAAAGCGGAGTTGCAGGGCTCAAAAGATCTGACCTGGATTTACAAATTCAAAACCGATGCACCCGCGGTTGAATGAGAAATGGCGCAGAAATCACAAACTTCGAGAGTAGAGTCATGAGGTCCGCACGCGTGTTTCCGGTCCTGATCGTTGTCGCGATTCTGCTGGGATGTGCCCAGAAAGATGAAGTCAGCAACACACTGAAGCAAACCTATCCCGAAGCCATTACCCTAACGGTAAAAAATCCGGTGGCGATGGAGCGCCAGGGTGTCAAACGCGCGCGCCGGGATGCCGCGATCGTTGTGGAGATGATGCAGCTCAAAGCCAAAGCGCCGGAGTTCAACAGCAATGCTTTTGTGATTCTGGCAGAAGGCAGGGAGCTGGCGAGTCAGGCCATTGATCGTGACAATGATGGCAACACCGATCACATTGTGTGCGTTGCCGATTTCGCTCCGAACGAGACGAAGACCTTTACCGTTCGCTACGCGAAATCGGGCGAGCTGAGACGAGAGTATCCCAAGCGCACGCAAGCCGAGCTTTCACACAAGGTCGGCGGCAAGTTTGTCAATCGCAAGTACGAGGGCGGCACGTTTCAAAATGTGCAGTACTTGCGCGTACCGCCGGAGCATACCGATCATTCCCTTTATATCCGTTACGAAGGTCCCGGCTTGGAATCCGACAAGATCGGTTACCGTTTTTATCTCGACTGGCGCAATGCCATCGACATTTTTGGCAAGAAAACGCCGGACATGGTTTTGCAGAATGTCGGCCTGGATGGCTTCGATTCCTATCACGAGATGTCGGATTGGGGCATGGATATTTTGAAAGTCGGCGACGCGCTTGGCATTGGTTCGCTCGCGATGTGGTACGGAGGCAAAGCCCAGCGCGTGGCGCAGACCGACAGCGTCACTTGTGCCATTCTTGCTGACGGCACTGTGTACTCGCAAATTCAAACGAAGTATTTTGGGTGGAAGGTCGGCGACGGCGTTTTCAATGTCGTTTCGAATCTGTCCATCACCGCCGGCAGCGGTTTGACCAAGCATCAGGTTGAGATCGACGGCAACCCAGACAACTTATGCACCGGCATCGTCAAGCTCGACAGCACTGTGTTGCTTGTTTCGCCGGAATCGAGTGAGGGTTGGGCCTACTTGGCGACTTATGGCAAGCAGAGTCTGGCGAATGACAAGCTCGGCATGGCGGTTCTCTATCGCAAAAGCGATTTGATTGAAGTAACTGCAGACCAACTCAGCCATGTTGTGGTTCTCAAACCGGAGAATGGCCGGTTGACTTACTATTTCCTGGGGGCCTGGGAACAAGAGCCTGACGGCATCAAAAACAAGGAGGAGTTCGAAGCTTATTTGAATGAGACTAGCGCCGCGTTGAATGCGCCACTGATGATCGAGTAGGCCACTGCCGGCTCGCATCTGTTTCAACTTGTCGCATTTGACATTATTGCCCGCGAAACACACGAAAGGACACGAAAGGCTTTTGGGTGTATTTCGCGTGTTTGGCGGTGCTGGAAGTCAGTTATGATGTTTTCAAATGAAGGATTGAAACAATGAAAATCTTGCCAGCCGTAGATACCATCCGCACCAAAGGCCTGACGACTTCCGAGTTGCGCGAGGCTTATTTGCTCGCAGATTTGTTCCAGCCGGAGGCAATCAATTTGGTTTATTCGGAAATCGATCGTGCCGTGATCGGCGCTGCCGTGCCGGTGAAAGAAAAACTCTCTCTGCCGACTTCCAAAGAATTGGCGGCGGATTATTTTGCGCAGCGCCGCGAGATCGGTGTGCTCAACGTCGGCGGCGCGGGACAAATTAGCGTCGACAAAAAAGTTTGTGATCTCGCGAACCGCGATATGCTTTACATTGGTAAAGGCGCTCGAGAGATTATTTTCAGCAGTAAGAAGGAAGCCGAGCCGGCGGCGTTTTTTATTCTGAGTTTCCCGGCGCACCAAAGCCATCCCACTACGCTCATGCGCCAGGCCGAGGCGCAAGCGGTTCATCTCGGCTCGCCGGAGGGCGCCAACCAGCGCACGATCTACAAGTACATTCATCCCGGCGGCATTCAAAGTTGCCAGTTGGTGATGGGCTTCACCCAACTGCAAAGCGGCTCCATCTGGAATACCATGCCGCCGCACACGCATTCCCGTCGCATGGAAGTTTACTTGTATTTTGATGTGCCGGACAATGCGCGCATTTTTCATTTCATGGGGCAGCCGGAAGAAACGCGCCATCTCGTCATTGCCAACCGGCAGGCAGTCATTTCGCCAAGCTGGTCGATCCACTGCGGCGCCGGTACGGCGGCCTATTCATTTTGTTGGGGCATGGGCGGCGAGAATCAGGCGTTTGAAGATATGGATGCGGTTGGCATGGCGCAGTTGCGTTGAATGTTCGTAGTGACGCCTTCAGGCGTTCAACTTCTGACGGACATCCGACGCCTAAAGGCGAAATTACAAACTCACCTTTTTTTAAAGAAGGACATCGGTATATGATTTTGGACAAATTCAAGCTCGACGGCAAAGTCGCAATCGTCACCGGCTCTTCGCGGGGACTTGGTCAAGGCATGGCTGTCGCGCTGGCGGAGGCCGGCGCGGATATTGTGCTCGTCGATAGAAGCGATGCCACCGCCTCCTGCCAGGCCGTGGGAAAGCGCGGCCGGCGTTGTTTGAATCTCACGGCAGACTTGAGCGATGCAAATTGTGTCGGCGACATCGTGCGCGCAACAGTCGACAAGTTCGGCACAATCGATATACTGGTGAACAATGCCGGCATCATCCGGCGTGCGCCGCTGCTCGAGTTCCCTGAGAAAGACTGGGATGAGGTGATCAACATCAACCTGCGCGCGCTGTTTTTTCTCAGTCAGGCGGCGGCGCGGGTAATGGTCGCGCAAGGCCGCGGCGGCAAAATCATCAATGTCGCCTCGTTGCTTTCCTTTCAAGGCGGCATCCTGGTACCCTCATACACGGCTGCAAAAAGCGCGGTCAAGGGATTGACCCACGCGTTTGCCAACGAGTTGGCACGGCACAACATCAATGTGAACGCGATCGCGCCCGGCTACATGGCAACGGACAATACCCAGGCATTGCGCGAAGATCCCACGCGCAGCGCCGCAATTCTCGCACGCATCCCGGCAGGCCGCTGGGGCACACCCGATGATCTGATGGGCGCGGTGGTGTTTTTGGCATCGGAAGCGTCGAGCTACATGCACGGACACACGCTGGTCGTTGACGGCGGCTGGCTGAGCCGTTGACGCGCAACATGATTCTCGCGTCGAATGAGAATGGCGAATTCTAAAACACCTCGAGTGCCAGCGGAAATCACGATCAGCCCAATTCACGGAAAGTGTGAACCCTGTCCCACCGCATGACTGCTGGATCAAAATGGAGACCGAGCAAATGACTGCTGCAAACGAGACGGTTCCCACGCAGGTTGAGAGACCAAAGGGTGCCAATTATCGCTGGACAGTCTGTGCGTTGTTGTTTTTCGCCACCACGATCAACTACATCGATCGCCAGGTGCTCGGCATTCTCGCGCCCGTGTTGGAAAAGGAAATCGGCTGGAGTGAATCACAATACGGTTTTATCGTCACCGCGTTTCAGGGAGCGTATGCCATTGGCTTGGTGGTCGTTGGCCGCATGATGGATTTACTGGGCACCAAGATCGGCTATTCCGTTGCCATGGTATTTTGGAGTCTGGCGGCGATGGCGCACGCACTGGCGAAATCAGCTTTTGGATTTGGCGCAGCCCGCTTTGCTCTCGGCTTGGGAGAGTCGGGCAATTTCCCGGCAGCAATCAAGACCGTGGCGGAATGGTTTCCAAAGAAAGAACGCGCCCTGGCCACGGGGATTTTCAATGCCGGCTCCAATGTCGGTGCGGTGGTCGCGCCGTTGGTCGTGCCGTGGCTGACGCTCACCTACGGCTGGCAGGAAGCCTTCATCTTCACCGCTGCCATCGGATTTGTCTGGTTGATTTTTTGGCACTGGCTTTATGAAAAGCCCGAGCAGCAAAAGCGCTTGTCGGCACGGGAACTGTCATACATTCTGAGCGATCCGCCCGAGCCGGAGACCAAAATCAAGTGGCTGAAACTCATGCCGCACCGCCAAACCTGGGCGTTTGCGATTGGAAAATTTCTTACGGATCCGGTGTGGTGGTTCTATCTGTATTGGGTTCCCAAATTTCTCAATGCGAATTACGGACTGACGTTGGACAAAATCGGATTGCCGCTGGTCATCATTTATTTGATGGCGGACGTCGGCAGCATAGGCGGCGGCTGGCTCTCTTCGGTTTTCATCAAGCGCGGCTGGAGCGTGAACAAGGGGCGGAAGATGGCAATGCTGATTTGCGCGCTCTGTGTCGTGCCGATTATGTATGCTTCCCAGGCGAAGGAGATGTGGCTGGCGGTCGCGCTGCTGGGTCTCGCCACCGCGGCGCATCAAGGCTGGTCGGCAAACTTGTTCACGACCACTTCCGACATGTTTCCGCGGCGGGCGGTGGGCTCTATTGTCGGGTTCGGCGGCATGGCCGGCGCCGTCGGCGGCATGCTGATCTCCACCGCCACGGGGTTCATTCTCGAACTCACCGGCAGCTACGTGTCGCTCTTCATCATCGCCGGCGCGGTTTATTTGCTGGCCTTGTTGATTATTCATCTGCTCGTGCCCAAGCTGGAACCGGCCAGAATTGCGGAATGACCATGAAAGACATTTTCATCAGTGCTGACTTTCTGCTTCACAACAAAGCCGCAGTTGTGCTGTATCATGACTACGCCAAAGCCCAGCCGATCATTGACTATCACTGCCACCTGCCGCCGAAGGAAATCGCGGAAAACAGGACGTTCGACAATCTGACCCAGATTTGGCTTCATGGCGATCATTACAAATGGCGCGCGATGCGAACCAACGGCGTCAATGAGCGGTTCATCACCGGCGAGGCTTCCGATTGGGAGAAATTTCTCGCCTGGGCCGGGACCGTGCCGAAAACGCTGCGCAATCCGCTGTATCATTGGACGCACATGGAGCTGAAGCGGCCGTTTGGCATTTCCGACAGACTCTTGAACAAGGACACGGCCAGGGAGATTTGGGAAATCTGCAACGCCAAGCTGGCGCAGGATGATTTTTCGGTTCGCGGCATTTTGCAGCAATTCAATGTCAAGCTGGTTTGCACCACGGATGATCCAATTGACAGTTTGCAGTATCATCAAACGATTCGCCACGACAGTGGCTGCAACATTCGTGTGCTGCCGGCCTTCCGCCCGGACAAAGGCTTGTTCATTGAAAGCGGCGCTGCGTTTCGAGAATGGGTGAGCCAGCTGGCCGCCGCCGCCGCGGTTGATATCACCAACTTTTCCGACTACCTCGCTGCGCTGCGCAGGCGGCGCGACTTTTTCCACGCGCGAGGCTGTCGCCTGTCCGATCACGGCATCGAGACGGCGTACGCGGAAGAATATACCGAGGCCGAGATCAAGAACATTTTTGGTAAAGCGCTGGCCGGCATTCATCTCGATCACCCGGAGATCCTCAAATTCAAATCGGCGATGCTCTACGAGCTGGGCTTGATGTATCATGAGAAAGGCTGGGTGCAGCAGTTTCACCTGGGCGCGCTGCGCAACAACAACAGCCGCATGTTCCGCACGCTCGGGCCGGATACGGGTTTCGATTCCATCGGCGATTTTGAGATCGCGCGGCCGCTGGCCCGATTGCTGAATCGTTTGGATGACAATAACAGGCTGCCCAAAACCATCTTGTACAACCTCAACCCGCGCGACAACGAGTTGCTGGCGACCATGATCGGCAATTTTCAAGACGGCAGCGTTGCCGGCAAAATGCAGTACGGCAGCGCGTGGTGGTTTCTCGATCAACTGGAGGGCATGCGAAAACAGCTTGAAGCGCTTTCGAACATGGGATTGTTGAGCCGTTTCATCGGCATGCTCACTGACTCCCGCAGTTTCCTTTCCTATTCGCGCCACGATTACTTTCGCCGCTTGCTGTGCAATCTGCTTGGCGAGGAGATGGAAAAGGGCTTGATGCCGAACGATACGGCGCTGGTTGGCAACATGATCGCCGACATTTGTTTTAACAACGCGAATGAATATTTTGAATTTGGCCTCAGTCGCTAGCCATGCCGGCTGGACGCCTGTGCGACTTCCTTTTTGTGAGATGATTTCGCCATGAGCTTGACACCGATTATCGAAAAGCTGAAGGCTGCTCCCAGAAGCGGCAATCAACCCGTGCTGGTCGAGTTCGCCAAAGGTGAAGCCATTCGCATTTACCCGAAATCGATTCATCAACTGCAGCACACGCATTTTTTCATGGCACGGCGGGGAGAAAGAAAGTATTTGTTCATCTCGCTCACCCAAGATGCTCATGCCGCGCAGGCGCGATTCGAGGGAGAGGAGTTGAAGGCATATCCTTCGCTCAAATGCTGTCCGCTCTCCCCTCACAACGCCGCCCGGTTGCGCGAGTTGTTCGACTTTACCCGGCCGGCGTTGATCGGTTTGGAAAATTCCTTTGGCTTGGGTGACCGGCTGGGCCTGGCGAATCCCGCGCATTTGCGCGCCCTCGCGGACACGCCGTGGCGCGCCATTCTGGCGCAGCAATCCATTCGTGAGCTCGAGCGCACCGAGCGCACCGCCGACGAGGTGCTCGCTGCCGCCACCTGGGCGGTTTTTCAGGAAGACTACCGCCAGGGCTTCGGCGCGGACGCCGATCACGTCAAAACCACCGAGCACATCGATCGTATGATGCAGGCGGGCTTCACATTTTTCACCTTGGACCCCAGCGCTTACGTGGTGAATGAGGCCGCGCAACTTCCTGAGGGTGAGTTGTCTGCCCGCCTCCATGCGCTGCCGTGGAACGCGCTGGCCGACACGCCGGCAGGTTTCCTTGCCCGCTATGAAGGCAAAGCCTTCCGCCTTGCGGAGGATTTCGAGATTCACCCGAGTATCGATGAAACCCGCCGCGCGTTGGTGAAGTACGGCGCCGTCATTGCGCACGCCGCTGCGCTTTACCGTCATCTCGAAGACAAATATCGCGGCCGGCCGTATGAGGTCGAGCTTTCCGTGGATGAAACCGATTCGCCCACCTCGCCCTTCGAGCATTTCTTGGTTGCGAATGAATTGCAGCGCTTGGGCGTCAAGCTCGTGAGTCTCGCGCCGCGCTTCGTCGGCGATTTTGAGAAGGGTATTGATTTCAAGGGTGACACGGCCTTGTTCCAAAGCGAGTTTGTCAAACACGTCAAAATCGCGGAGGCACTCGGCCCTTACAAGATCAGCATACACTCGGGCAGCGACAAATTCAGCGTCTATCAGGCAATTGGTGCATTGCAGCTCGGTCGCGTCCACGTGAAAACCGCCGGCACGAGTTATCTCGAGGCGCTGCGCACCCTCGCGGCCAAAGCGCCGGAGCTGTTCGGCGAGATTCTCGATTTTGCGCGCGGCCGTTATGAAACCGACAAAGCGACTTATCATGTCTCCGCCCAGCTCGAGCGGGTCCCGGCCGCGCACAATTGCACCGGGGAGCGGTTGCTGCGCCTGTTCGATGACCCCAATGCGAGGCAAGTGTTGCACGTGACGTTTGGTTCGGTGCTCACCGCGAAAGACAGCGCCGGCAAACTCGTTTTCAAGGATCGCATCCTGCGCGCATTGGCGCAGCACGAAGAAACGCATTATGAGAATCTGGTGCGCCATTTCCGCCGGCATATTGAGCCTTTTTTGCACTGATACCTGCAGACTGGCCGAAATCAAAAAGTAACATGAGAGAACAGAGCAAACAGAGAAGGCAGTTTTTGAAAAATCTCTTTGACCTGTAAGTTCAGTTGGCTCCGTTATCCCATGTTGAAAACTTTGTTTTCTACAATGATTCAACTTTGAATGGAAATAGACTCGCGATGAATCTGGAAGAACTCAAAGGGTTGTATGATTTTTCAGGACGCGCGATAGTGATCACCGGCGGCGCCGGCGTTCTCGGCGGTGAAATGGCGTGCGCGCTGGTCGGTTGTCATGCCAGTGTAGCGATCATGGATCGTGACCCGGCGCTGGCAGACCGGCTGATTCATCGGCTGGACACGAGCATCGGCCGCGCCATTGTTGTTTACGGCGATGTTTGCAAGCCGGACACGCTTGAGACTTGTGCGGCAGAAGTCATCAAAGCGTTCGGTCGAATTGATTGCCTGATCAACGCCGCCGGCGGCAACAATCCGCGCGCCACCACCAATCCCGAGCAATCGTTTTTTCAATTGTCCCCGGAAGCGTTGGAATGGGTCGCCAGGCTGAACTTGATGGGGACAATCCTGCCGAGTCAGATTTTTGGCAAGTACCTGGCAGAGCAAAAATCCGGCGTGATTTTGAATATCAGCTCGATGAATGCCTTGCGGCCGTTGACCCGCATTCCGGCTTATTCCGCGGCCAAAGCCGCGGTCAGCAATTTCACGCAATGGCTCGCCGTTCATATGGCGCAAGAATACTCTCCCCATATTCGCGTCAACGCTATTGCACCGGGATTTTTCCTGACCGAGCAAAATCGCTTTTTGCTGACCGACAAAGGCACCGGTGAGTTGACCGCGCGTGGAAGAAAGATCGTCGAGCATACCCCCATGGGACGCTTCGGCAAACCGGAGGATTTGCTGGGGACGGTCCTTTGGCTGCTCTCACCAGCTTCGCAGTTTGTCACCGGTATCGTGGTGCCGGTGGATGGCGGATTCTCGGCATACAGTGGGGTTTGAACGATACGGTGAGTTCGCAAAAGGCAAAGTGATTTTGGGCAAAATCATGAAGCGCTCAAAAGCCAGGACGGAAAAATGAAGGACAAAAAATTGAGCTTGATATCATGCCAGGCGCTGACGGAGTTGAATCCAGCAATGCCAGGCAAACATTTTTCTATTCTCCCTCTATCTGTCTTCTTATTTCTGAAAAGAACCTTGAACAAAATCCTATAAACATCTTTCAGGAGACAACTCAGCATGAGTGAGAAAGCCGATATTGGCTTGATCGGTTTGGCAGTGATGGGCCAGAATCTCGTTCTGAACATGAATGATCACGGCTTCATCGTTGCAGTCTACAACCGGACGACCGCCAAGGTTGATGAATTCCTGCAGAGCAGCGCCAGGGGTACCAAGGTGATCGGCACGCACACGATGGAAGAACTGATCGGCAAATTGCAAAAGCCGCGCCGGGTGATGTTGATGGTCAAAGCGGGGCCGCCGGTGGACGATTTCATCGAGCGGCTGCTGCCGCTTCTCGAAGCGGGTGACATCATCATTGATGGCGGCAACTCGAATTATCAAGACACCATTCGCCGCACGCAATACGTGGAGAGCAAAGGCTTGCTCTACCTCGGCACCGGCGTTTCCGGCGGCGAAGAAGGCGCGCGCCACGGACCTTCGATCATGCCGGGCGGCAGCCCGAAAGCCTGGGAGAGTGTGAAGCCGATCTTTCAAGCCATCGCGGCCAAGGTGAGTGGCGAGCCGTGTTGCGATTGGGTCGGCGAAAACGGCGCCGGCCATTACGTGAAAATGGTGCACAACGGCATCGAGTACGGCGACATGCAGCTCATTTGCGAAGCCTACGATCTGATGAAGCGCGGCTTGGGCATGAGCAATGAAGACATGCATCACGTCTTCGCGCGCTTCAATAAAGGCAAACTCGATTCCTATCTCATCGAAATCACCCGCGACATTTTGGGCTATCGCGACGAACACGGCGCCGCCGTGGTCGATCTCATTCTCGACGCCGCCGGGCAAAAAGGCACCGGCAAGTGGACGGTCATCTCTTCGATGGATTTGGGCATTCCCATTACGCTGGTGAGCGAGGCGGTTTATGCGCGCTCACTTTCTGCGATGAAAGATGAACGCGTGCAAGCCGCCAAACTGCTCAAGGGACCGGCGACGAACTTCACGGGCAACAAGGAAGAATTTATCAACGATATTGAAGCGGCGATGTACGCGGCCAAGCTCATCTCCTATGCGCAAGGCTACATGTTGCTGCGTGCCGCTGCCGAGGAACACAAATGGAATTTGAATTACGGCGGCATTGCCTTGATGTGGCGCGGCGGCTGCATCATTCGCTCGGTTTTTCTGGGCGACATTCGCAATGCGTTTCAGCGCAATCCCGAGCTGACGAACTTGCTGTTGGATCCTTTCTTCAGTGAACAAGTGCTGGCAGCGCAGGCCGCATGGCGCCGCGTGGTGAGGCAGGCAGCCGAGCTCGGCATTGCCATTCCCGCCATGGCCTCGGCGTTGAACTTCTTCGATGGTTACCGCCAGGAACGGCTGCCGGCGAATCTGCTGCAGGCGCAACGCGACTATTTTGGTGCACATACTTACGAACGCCTCGACCAGCCGCGTGGTCAATTTTTCCATACCAACTGGACCGGCCGTGGCGGTGAGGTGACGGCCGGCAAGTACAACAATTGAAACAATCATGATCATCGGCAAAGGCTCTCCCCAAGAAACGCTGAGCGCGGCCCAGGTTTTGGAACTGTGCGGCCAGGCGTTCGCAGCGAGAAATCTCACCGGCAAGCGCATCCTGGCGATCATTCCCGACAACACGCGCAGCGCGCCGATTGACTTGATGTTTCGCAGCGTGTATCAATTGCTGGCAGAACGCGCCGCGCGGCTGGATTTTCTCATCGCGCTCGGCACGCATCCGCCGCTGTCCGCGGCCGGCATCGCACAGCGACTCGGCGTCGCCACGGAAGAACTGCACACAAAATATCCCAAGGCGCGCATCTTCAATCATGCCTGGAACGATCCGCGGCAGCTTCGCCGGCTCGGCACAATTTCCGCCGAGGAAGTCGCGGAGATTTCCCGCGGCATGATGCGCGCGCCCGTGCCGGTCACGATAAACAAGATGATTTTTGACTATGATCTGCTGATGATCATCGGGCCCACGTTTCCGCACGAAGTGGTGGGTTTCTCCGGCGGCAACAAGTATCTCTTTCCCGGCATTGCGGGTGGTGAGATCATCGACATGTTTCACTGGCTGGGCGCGCTCATCACCAGTCCGGTGATCATCGGCACGAAGCACACGCCGGTGCGCCGCGTGGTTGATCGCGCCGCTTCATTCGTGCCGGTCGAGCGCATGTGCTTGAGCCTGGTGGTGCAAGGACGCGAGCTCGCCGGCTTGTATATCGGCACACCGGAAGAGGCGTGGAGTGCCGCCGCAGATTTGTCCCGGGAAATTCACATCATTTACAAAGAGCGCCCCTTTGCCAGGGTTCTCTCTTGCGCGCCGGCGATGTATGACGATTTGTGGGTGGGCGGCAAATGCACCTACAAGCTGGAGCCGGTGGTGGCGGAGGGCGGCGAGTTGATCATTTATGCGCCGCATATCAGGGAAATCTCGGTGTCGCACGGCAGAGAAATCCAACGCATCGGCTATCACGTGCGCGATTATTTTCTCAAGCAGATGGACAAGTTCAAAGATGTGCCCGGCGGCATCATGGCGCATTCCACGCATGTGAAAGGGGTGGGCACGTTCGAGAACGGCGTGGAAAAACCGCGCATGAACGTCGTGCTCGCCACGCAGATTCCGGAAAAGGTGTGCCGCAGCATCAATCTCGGGTATCGCGATCCGGCTTCGATCGATCTCGATGAATGGAAAGATCGCGAAGACGAGGATATTCTCTTTGTTCCCAAGGCCGGTGAAATTCTCTATCGGTTGAAGGACGATCCCTTTGAATAGTCTGGCTTTGATCATTATGTGTACCAAAGCTGGAAAAATTCCAACTTTTTTGAACAGGAGTTAGCAGGGAAAAATCTCTGTTTTCTCCGTTCGCTCCTGTTGAGAGGCTTTTTGTTACGACTTGTCCCGCATTGTGAGATATGATCATCATTCTGATGGGCGTCACCGGTTGCGGCAAGACCACCATCGGCCAGCAACTGGCGCGAGAATTGAACTGGCCGTTTTACGACGGCGACGATTTTCATCCTGCCGCCAATGTGGAAAAAATGCGCGCCGGCATTCCGTTGACGGACGACGATCGTGCTCCCTGGCTGGCGACTCTGCAAAACTTGATTCGCGAAAAGCTCAATACCAGCCAATCCGGGATTCTGGCGTGCTCGGCGTTGAAGCAAAAATATCGCGACTGGCTGCAGGTCGATCCGCTGAAAGTGCGCTTCGTTTTTCTGCAGGGTGATTTTGCCACCATCGCCAAACGCCTGGCAGCACGCACGAATCATTACATGGATCCCAATCTGCTTGCCAGCCAATTCGAGGCGCTGGAAGAGCCGCGCGACGCGCTCGCCGTCGACATAGCACAAACGCCCGGGGCGATCGTGGCGCACATCAGGTCGGCATTGCAGTTGCCCAAGCAGGTCGTTTAGGCGTTCAAGCCCGGACCGGCACGCGCCATCGTTGTTGTCGCCGGGCCACCTTCCCAAGTCTGTTGTGGCAGGTATCCACTTCCATCCGCGAAACTCCCGCCCAGCGCACGGCTACCTGGAAAAGCAAATCCACCACCAGTGCAACCTGCGCGTCACTGCCCGTCTGCAAATCGACCTTGACATTTCATCCGGTTCTGTTTATTCTTTCCACCCTTTTTCCTCACGCAGCCGGCAGAATCACAATCAAACACCTTATTCACAAGGAGCGCGACCATGAGAAAACCAGGGTTAGGCATCGTTCTGTATTTGTTGCTGAGTTGGAGCCAGCCGGCCTTGCCGCAGGACTTCATGCTGCAAGGCTGGTATTGGAACTATCCGGGCACTGCTGATGGCCACGTGTGGGCGGACACGCTCAACGCCAAAGCGCAGGCGCTGGCGAATGCCGGATTCACCTATGTTTGGCTGCCTCCGCTCTCGCGTGCCAGCTTTGGGCAAACCAGCAACGGCTACGATCCCAAAGATCTGTTCGATCTCGGCGAATTCGGCGGCGGCCCGACGCGCTTCGGTACGCGCACCGATCTCAACGATCTCATCGCCAC
Source organism: bacterium (assembly GCA_023150945.1). Classification (NCBI taxonomy): domain Bacteria; species bacterium. The sequence goes on from JAKLJX010000001.1 coordinate 820,560, forward strand.
GTTCAACACCTACGGCCTCAAGGCCGTGGCGGATATGATTTACAACCATCGCGATGGTGGGAAGGCGGAAAACAATCCCTCGGTGGAAGGCTGGATTGAAAACTTGACGGCGGCGAAAGTCAACAACGGCGATCAGCCTTTTCCCAGCGATCGCTACCGCTGTTATCTGCCCATTGGCGGCGCCACGGGCCGCGGCGCGGGCACTTACTATTTCAAATTCAAATCCGCCTCTGAGCATGCGAATTTTCATGGCAAGCCTTACAAGGTTTATATGCAAACCAACGCTGTCGGATATCAAAGCCAACCGCCGGAGAACGAAGCAGAGCCGAATGGTGGCGGCGGTTGCGGCGAGCCGAACAACGTGATTCATCTCGGCATCGACATGCAGGCCAACCTCGACGGCCTCGGTTGCAAGATCGACGAGTTCGCGCTCACCCTCGGCAGCAGCGACTTCAATGCCACGGGCGACTCCATCTGGATCTACACCGGCAATTCCAGCGGCTACACCGATCACTATGTCTATGAAGTGTGGTACAACGGCAGTAATCATCAAAGCGCGATCAAGTATCAGACCTATACCGATTTCACCGGTGTTGCCAGCGGCCGCGGCGGCATGAATCACACCAACTTCAAACCCAACGGCAATCCCACCTGCCTGTGCGGCGACTGGGACTACATGTACTTTTTCTACGATTATGACCAAACCGTGCCGAGCACACGCGACACTTTGTTCGCGTGGACGCGCTGGATGTGGAGCAACGCCGGCATGCGCGGCCTGCGCATGGATGCGGTCAAGCATTTCACCCCGGAGTTTGTCGGCGATTTGCTGGATAATTTGCACGCGAATGGCATGGACCCCGGCATGGTCGTGGGCGAATGGTTCGACTCGAATTCATACATTCTCAAAGACTGGGTCGAGGACGTGAAGAGTTACATGGACGCCGGCACGCAAGCCGCGATCAAGCCGCGCGTGTTCGATTTCGCCCTGCGCGACGCCCTGGAGAAAGCGTGCGATCTTTACGGCTATGACGCGCGCAACGTTTTCACCGCCAGTCTCGTCGATGCGCAAGGCGTCAGCGGCGATTATGCCGTCACCTTCGTCAACAACCATGATTTCCGTGATCCCGGCCAGCCGGTGGACAACGATCCGATACTCGCTTACGCTTACACACTCACCAACAACCAACTTGGCGTTGCCAGCGTGTTTTATCCGGATTACTACAGCAGCCTCAGGAGCAAGATCGATCAGCTCATCGAGATTCACAAGAACTACATTTATGGCGCCAGCAGCCGCGATTATCTCAGCCGCCTCGGCACGCCGTACAGCGCGACGTACACCGGCGGCTATCCGAACACGACGCTGCTCTATCAATTGCGCGGCGCGGTTTCCGGACGCGATGTGATCGTCGCCATCAATTTTGCCGGCGAGCAGCTCAGAGTCACGCACGGCGTCAACACGACCAGCTTGCCGGTGGGCGCGACGCTGATCGATGCGGTAGGCAATTCGACGACCGCCACTCTGACCGTGAATGCCAGCAATCAAGTTTATCTCGAATTGCCGGCACGCAGCTATGCGGTGTGGATCGAAGATGCCGGCAGTTGGGCGCAAGCCGGTGTGAGTGGTTTGGGTTCGACGTACACGTTCAATGAAATCGATATGCTCGACAAAGACACGGGTTGGGCGGTGGCGACGAGCGGCAAGATTGCGAAGACAACGAACGGGGGCATCAACTGGAGCGCAGTGACGAGCGGGACTTCCAACGCGCTGTACGGCGTCAAAGCGGTGGATGCGAATACCGTCGTGGTCGTCGGTGCCAGCAACACGATTCGCCGTACGACGAATGGCGGCGCTTCCTGGGTGTCGGTGGCGCCGAGCATGTCGCCCACGCCGACTTGGCGCAACGTCGATGGCATCGGCAGCACGCTGTACGCGGTTGGTCACGTGACTTCCGGCGCGCGGCGCGTGCGCGTGGCGCGCTCTACCGACGGCGGCGCAACGTGGACGCGCATCGATGGCGGCGCGATGGGCAGCACCAGCACGACTTCTTCAACAGCGTTCTATGGCATTGATGTCGTCACCGCGGATATCGTCTATCTTTGCGGCACCTACGGCACCGGCGGCAATAGCATCTACTACACCGCGAATGGCACCAACCCTGCACCGGCTTGGAGCGGCACTTCGACCGCCTCTCCTTTCTATAGCATCGAAATGATCAACAGCAGTTGGGGCTACGTGGTCGGCAGTTCTTCGAAATACTATCAAACCACCAACGGCACCTCGTTTTCCGCAGTCGCGAGCAGCGGTCTGCCCAGCGGCATGTCGGTGTGGGACGTGTCGTGGAATGCGAACACGCAGCGGCTTTACCTCGCCGGTTACACGGGTGCCAGCGGGTCGTATGTGCCGCGCCTCTATCGCACCGGCGTGATGGCCAACTCGGCCGCTTCGGATGTGGTGAGCGCGATGACGGTCAATCTGCCCGGCAACACGCAATTGTTCTCGCTAGACGCCGAGACTTCCTCCGCGGCTTCCGGCGGCAGCAGCACGCGCATTGCTTATTACGGCGCGCTCGGTCTGGTGAAATCATCCGTGCCGCTGACAGAGACCGATTCTCCAGCGCGGGCTGCGAGCTACGAACTGTTCGCCAACTATCCCAATCCCTTTAATCCGGCAACAACGATCGTGTACCAAATGCCGCAAGCGGGACAAGTCTCGCTGCAGATATTCAACATGCTCGGGCAATTGGTGCGGACGCTGGTTGATGCGGAAGTGGCAGCGGGCGTGCACGCCGTCACCTGGGATGGCAGAGACAGCGAGGGCGATCAGTTAGCGAGCGGCGTGTACGTCTATCAACTCCGGGCAGGTGAGACTGTGAAAACGCGAAAGATGCTGCTCGCAAAGTAGCCGTCAACGGCGCAGATGGATGTGTCTTGGTTTGCTGAACCGCTCGGGCAGAGTGGCGCGGCACGGCGCCACTCGCTCGAGTAGCCTGCTGCTTCACTTTGGCGCGATTCCGGCCGGCAAAGCCGTCACCAAGTGGTATCGGTTTGGAGAAGCACGTTTCGAGCAAACGCTGTGGCACCACAATCTCAGCGAGGCCACCAGACGCATTTTTTCAGGAATTCTTGAAGGAGCAATATGAAGCGAATTTTTTTCCTGCTGCCGCTGTTCTTGCTGTCCGCCGTCCTGCTGCACGCGCAAGAGAGTAACATGGGCTTCGGTGTCTATGTGCCGCGTCGCGACCAGCCGTGCCTGACGGAGGCGCAGCGCCGGGAGATTCAGGCAGAGATCGCGCGCAACCGCGCCGTGCTCAAATTGCCGAAGCGTACACAACAAGTGGTGAAGCTGGCGTGGCCGTTGCAAGCCGCGCCAACGTTGACAGATTACGGCTATCACGGCTTGTCCAATTTCGTGGATCTCAATCCTGCCTTTCCCAATCAACTGCTGGACTACAATTGTGGCAGGCGCAGCTATGATCTGCCGGAGGGTTACAATCACCAGGGGACCGATTATTTCCTGTCGCCGTTCATTTGGAACAAGATGGACGAAAACGCCGTGACGATCGTGGCGGCGGCAGAGGGCGTCATCGTCTTCAAACAAGACGGGCAATTCGACCGCAATTGCGGCTTTGGCAGCGGCACGTGGAACGCGGTGTACGTGGAACACGGAGACGGCTCGATTGCGTGGTATGGCCATATGAAAAACAATTCGCTCACGCCCAAGGGTGTCGGTGAGCACGTGGCGGCGGGCGAGTATTTGGGGCTGGTCGGCAGCTCGGGCAATTCCACCGGGCCACATTTGCACTTCGAGTTGTATGACGGCAACGGCAATCTGGTCGACCCTTATGCCGGGCCGTGCAACCAGACCACGACCACGTCATGGTGGATCGAACAAAGGCCATATTATGACACGGCCATCAACGCGCTGATGACGCACGCGGCCCCGCCGGAGTTCAAAGGCTGCCCCAATCCGGATGTGACCAATGCCACCAACAGTTTCCTGCCCGGTCAAACGATTTACTTTGTCATCTACTATCGTGATCAGGTCAATACCGAAACCAGCTATTTCAACGTCACGCGGCCCGACGGTTCGACGTTCTTGCAGTGGAATCACACCTCGCCTGATCCTTTCTATGTGGCCTCCTATTGGTATTGGTATCATACGCTGCCGGCCGATGCGCCGCACGGCATGTGGGAATTCACCGCGGAGTATGCGGGCGTTACGCACCGGCATCGTTTTACCGTGGGTGCGGCGGCGCCGCGCTTGAGCGCGGTGCGTGATCATGCCGCTTTTGAGGGAAGAGCCTATCAACTGCAGGTGCGTGCCTTGGGAAATCCCGCGCCAGCGTTTTCCCTGCTGGCTTCACCGCCGGGCATGGCGATCCATGCCGAGACCGGAGAAATCACCTGGTCGCCGGATGATCCCGACAATGGCAACCATCTCGTGCAAGTGCACGCCAGCAATGCGCTGGGCAGTGACTCCCTTGCCTTCAACGTTTCCGTGACCCCGGTCAATGATGCGCCTGCCGCCTTTGCCTTGCTGACACCAGCGGATCGTGACACGCTGACTTCGCTGCGCGCGCCGATACGCTTTTCGTGGGAAGCCTCGCACGATGTCGATGATGATACGCTCATCTATTCGCTGATCATCAGCGGCGCCAACCGCGCCGACACGGCCATCACCACGATTAGCACGACGTTCATTGATTTCGACGGCAGCGAGTTTCTCAAGCCGGGCCGTTCCTATGCCTGGCAGGTTGCGGCGAGCGACGGCAAAATCGCGACGCGCAATATCAGATCGTTCCGGTTCACCGTGGCGGCGACCGTGGGCGTTGCCGAAAACCCCGCTGCGCTGCCGCGCGCATTTCGTCTCTATCCCAATCATCCCAATCCCTTCAACCCGGAAACCAAAATCACCTACGATTTGCCCGAGCGGGCGGCGGTGGCGTTGACGATCCATGATCTATTGGGTAAGCCGGTGAAGCTGCTGGTGCGCGGGACGCAATCGCCGGGCAAGCACGTGGTGACTTGGGAGGGCAGGAACGAGCGCGGCGAGGCAGTGCCTTCCGGCATCTATGTGTATCGCCTGCAGGCCGGCGAGCGCAGCAGCGCCGGCAGACTGCTGTTGCTGCGCTGATATCAAACGGCGGTTGCGGCAGCGACCTGCTCGTCCGTGACAATGACGACAATCGTAATGAGGTTCGCGAGCAGTCGCTGCTGAAGGCCGTTGTCCCGGATCCCGCGGCGCAATACACCATTGAGCAAGACATTTCCCCTTGACTTTGGCCGCGAGATTGCCGATTTGATGGCGGGCTTGGCGCAGCAGGCAGAACAGTGAATCCGGGGTGCTGCCATGATTTGGCGCGCAGTCGGGGATTGGCAGAACGCACAGCCATGTAGTGCACGAGTATTGTCAGGGTTTCGTGAAAACCGGAGTGGCCAATGGCGCGTGACCGGCTTGAACCGCGGAAATAAGGAGACGCATTGAATGCAGTCATCGCCCACCCGGCGCCCAGCCTCGCCGAGGTGGAGCGGATCGTCGCGATCGGCAATCGCGTGATCCGCAATCTAGAAATCACCGAATGCTATGCGAACCTCTCGCAGGCGATGCGCGACCGCACCGGCGCTGCGGCAAATTGGTGCACGTTTGCCACCTGGGCCTCGCGGCAAGCCGGCAGTACGATTCGCGGAGAAGATCTGCTCGCGCGCTTCGCCAGGGATCTCGGTCAGAAGGCGCGCTGGCTGGCACCGCTGCAGTCCTTCTATCGCATGCTGTTGCGCAAAGGCCTGTTCGAGCCTGACACCAGGCTCGGCAAGGCCATTGCCGCGATTCACACGCCCTTTGACGCTTTCGAGCGGGCGAGTGAGGCCGTGGCCACCGGCAACTTGAAAGTCTTCGCCGAGATCGGCCGTGAGTTTGCACGCTTCCTCGCGACGGTGCCCGCGGAGGCCCGCCCCGATTCTCCGGCGTTGCGCGCATTTGTCAAGGAGTTCCGCTCCGGCCCGCCTCCCGATGGGCAGGATTACTTGAAGGAAGCCTTCACGCATTATCAACAACAACGCCAGGAGGCGGACAGGGCGGCGCAGGCGGCTTGGGTGTTGCTCGCGAATCTGAAAATCGGGTTGCACGAGCAAACCCGGCTGCAGCCACAAATCGCTGCGGCCGTGGAGGCGCCGCTGGTCACGGCGGCGGAGCTTGGGGTTCGCCTCCTGCGCGCGCTTTTTCCGCGCGCACACCAGTGGGCGGGGCGGGCGCACCGGCCGCTCGTCTTCCTGATTGGCTGGCTGGCGAAGAAGCTGCACCAGGCCGCGATTACGCTCACCCGCGAAACCGTGACCAAGGCGATGATGGTTCTAAAGCTTCCCCATCTTGTGCTTTCGCTGGGAGAGAATCTGGCGGCACCGGTGCCGCCCGTTTTCATCGACAATCCGCATGCGCCGCTGCAGGCGTTGGTGAAGCTATACGATCCCTGTGCTCCCGGCAGCAGCAATTGCGGCGCGCAGGATTGGTGTGATTTACCGCAGCGCATGCATTACATCCTGCATTTGTTCCGGGCCTTGGCGGAGGAAAGCGCATTGTTTGCGCGGCCGTTCACCGCTGAACAAGTGGCAAAGTTCCGCGCGGGCATTGTGCCGGACGGTGAACTGTGAACCGTGGTCATTGCGCCGGCACTCGCCCTGCCAGCCGGGGCAACGCAGGAAAAAGGCACTGCGCTGAACGCTGGGCGCGCTGGTTCCCGGCTTGGCCGGCGGACGGCGTGTGGTTTTCCGTGGTGGAACGCGGCGAACTTGAACGTTGTGCGCTCGTGGGTGAAATACTTGCGAATTGCCGGCCCGTTCCGCGGGCGCATGCGCACGGTTGCTCGCGCATGCGTTGAGACGAGAGGTGCGAAGTGATTGGTACCAGAGTTTCCCACTATACCATCCTCGAAAAACTCGGCGCTGGGGGCATGGGAGTCGTTTATAAGGCCGAGGACACCAGACTCAAACGCTTCGTTGCCCTCAAGTTCCTGCCGCCGGAGTTGACCCGCGACGAGGAAGCCAAGGAACGTTTCCTCAACGAGGCGCAAGCCGCCTCGACGCTCGACCATCCCAACATCTGCAATATTCACGAAATTGGTGAAACGGAAGACGGCCGGCTCTTCATCGTTATGGCATATTATGACGGCGAAACGCTGAAGCAAAAGCTGGCCAGCGGCCGTCTGCCGTTGGCAGAGGCGCTTGATCTTGCCGGACAAATTGCACAGGGCCTGGCGGAAGCGCACGCGCACGGCATCATCCATCGCGACATTAAACCTGCCAACATCATGATAACCAGCGAGGGCGTGGCCAAGATTTTGGATTTTGGCCTTGCCAAGCTTGCCGGCCAGGCGCACGTCACCAGACTCGGCGCGACGCTGGGCACGCCCAAGTACATGTCGCCCGAGCAGGCACGCGGCGAAGCGATCGATCAACGCACTGATCTCTGGTCTCTGGGCGCGGTGCTTTACGAAGCGCTCGCCGGCCGGCCGGCGTTCAACGGCGAGTATGAACAGTCGGTGATCTATTCGATTTTGAATGAGGAACCGCAGCCGCTCACCGGTCTGCGCGCCGAGTTGCCGCCGGCGCTGGATCGCATCCTGCGCAAGGCACTCGCCAAGCACCCCGCGGAACGCTACCAGCACATAAGCGAGCTGCTGGCCGATTTGCAGAGAATGGAAGCGGGCGCGCCGGTTGGTGTTCCCACCAGACGATTTCGCCTGACTGCGCCGCTGCGGTGGGGAATCGTGGGCCTGGCGTTGCTGGGCGGCGCGCTCTGGCTGTTGGTGCAACCAGGGGCAGAGGTGGCGCAAACGCGCAAATCGATCGCGGTGCTGCCGTTCGTGCCCATCACCAAATCCGAAGAGGACCGGAGTTTTGCCGCGGGTATTCACAACGACGTTCTCACCCAAGTCTCGAAGATCAGCGAGGTGAAGGTGATTGCCCGGACTTCGGTGCTGCGGTATCAGGATTCGCCGAAATCAATCAAGGAAATCGCCCGAGAATTGGACGTGCGCACGGTGTTGGAAGGCAGCACCCGCCGCAGCGGCAATACCATCCGCGTGACCGCGCAGTTGATCGATGCCAAAACCGAAGAGAGCCTCTGGGCAGACACCTACGACCGGCCGTACGCCGACATTTTCGCGATTCAGAGCGACATCGCGCAGAAGATTGCCGCAGCTCTGCAAGCCCGACTCGGGCAGGAAGAACTGCGCTCGATTCAAGCGCCGCCCACGCGCAATCTGCAGGCGTACGAGCATTACCAGAAAGGCAAGTACTTCTGGAGCATCTCCTATGACTGGGAGGGCAATCTCATGGCCGCGGAGAGGTTTGCAGAGGCGTGCCGGTTGGATTCCACCTTTGCGCTGGCCTATGCCTGGCAATCCATCGCCTATAGCGTCGTTTATCTCACCACGCCCAATCTCGCCAGCAAGAGCGCATATGATCACAAGAGCAAAGCCGCGCTGCAAAGAGCCGCTGCCCTCGCTCCGGATTTGCCGGAAGTCTACCTCGCCAAGGGAAACTACCTCGCCTACGTGAAAAGCGATGCGGATGGGGCTTTGCGCGAAGCTGAGATCGCCAATCAGAAGCGGCCGAATGATACGTGGGTTCTCTCCTTCATGTCCGACTTATTGTCGAGTAAGCAGGATCTGGCGGGGGCGTTGCGCCTCGCGGAACGGATTTACCGGTTGGATCCCAAGGGCATTTCCGGGCCGTTTTACGCGGCCTGGCATTCCTTTAGTCTGGGACGGTTTGCTGAGGCGGAGCGCTGGGCCGACATCATGATTGCGAATGACCCGGAAGGCGGCGCAGGCTATGGCGCCAAGATCAGCTTCCTGCTGCGGGGATTTGGTGCGATCGATCGTGCGGAATTGGTTGCACAAGAAGCCGACATTTTGGTGACCAGGGACAAGGATCACCTACTGGGTCCGGAGTGCTTGCTGTTCGCTTACAAGCGGGACTATGCCCGCGCGCTGGCAACTCTGGCAGGATCGCAACAGCCGAGTTTCTATTTGCTGCGCGCCCTGCTGCTGAATCTCTTGAACCGGCCGGCAGAGGCAAGAGCGAATTTCGATTCCGCCCGGCTTGCCTTTGGCGGCGTGTTGAATGCCAGTCCGAACAACCAAACGGCGCGGCTGTCCTTGGCAATCGCCTATGCCGGGCTGGGGGAAAGAGTTCGGGCACAACAGGAAATGGCCCAGGTTGACAGTCTCTCCCGAATCGGTCAGGGATTGGAAATTGCCTATTTTCACATATTGAACGGCGAAAACGAAGCCGCACTTCAGTATTTGGAAAAGTGCATTTCCAGACCCCGGGAACCCTCGCCGGCGGTGCTGCGGCGTGATCCTCGCCTGGACGCGCTTCGCGGCGATGCCCGCTTTCAAAAGATTATCGCGAGAACCGAAGCGGCACGCAGGACTTGATTGAACTGCAGGCTTTCCTCAAGTGCGAGGGCAATTCGCAAGACCACGGAGAACAAGGCTCTCTCAACTGAGAGGGCAGTTCTGTGGTGCGTCACACACGAGATTGCGAGTTGTGCCACGATTCTGCTGGCGCAAGCTGCGCGGCGGTGGCAATTGCCGAGGGCAAGTGCCGTCTTGGGAGAATGGGGCGTATTCGTCGATCAATTTCCCCATGAGGCCGCGCACTGATCAAGATAGATAGCGAATGGTTGCCGGATTCATTCGCCCTCGCCTTGGCTGATCGCACGTGACCATTGCTGCGGCCACGGAGGAGGGCTGCAAAGCAGAGGAATTCCATGCAGGCCGGACAGGCAAGATGGTTGACGCGGACGGAATTCGATGAACAGCGGGCCGCGGCAAAACGGACCGCCCGCCAGGATGGCCGCCTGGCAGCGATTCTCAGTGTCGGCCTCGGCGCGGTGCAGTTGGTCTTCCTGCGCTGGGCGGAGGCACACATGGCCAGCGCGCCGCGAAAGGTGATCGCACTCAGCGCCGTTCTTGCCTACCTGGCGCTCGTCAGCTTCCTGCTGTGGCGCATGAAGCGAAACCTCCGCGTCCACTCTCCCCGCTGCCCCCAGTGCGGCCTCCCGCTGCTGGGGATGTCCGAGCGCATTGCTTCCGCGACCGGAAAATGTGATCGCTGCGGCGGGTGGGTGTTGAAACAGGAAGATCGATAAATGCACACGGAGGCCAGGCGCACGCGTGACGTCACCTCAAGAAAACGGGAACTGTTCGAGGCGGTGGCGCACAATGTCTTCCGTCGCTGCGGATGGATCTTGCCGGCCTGACAGGCCGGCTGGACAGCAGCAAACTATTTTCCAACAATTTTCGCAGCCATCGCGACTTGCCGGTAGTCTGGAATGAACTGTGAATCCGAAGAGTTCTGCAATATGACATTTTGATATGATGACCAGGGCGAGCGCAGAACCCGTTGGCACAAAGGAAAGGCTGTGAACCGGGAGAGTTCCTTACAAGTTCTGCCCAGCAAACCCCGACCGTGTGCGGCTGCGAGGAGACCAGCCGGCGCGATGTTTTCGCACGTGACACCTGCCACCAATCTCCTCTTCGATTCTCATTTTCCCGTCAGGGATTGACTGCTTCCATTCCACGGTTGGAGCGGCTTCTCTTGTTGGCCGCCCCGCGCAACTTCATTGCAGCCGGCGGCCGAATTTTCTGGCAAATGAAGGAGGATGCTCATGCGCGCCGCGTCACGTTGGATCACGTTACTGCTGCTGGTGGCCTGCGGCTGGCCACGTTCCGGCTCGGCACAAGATTTCATGTTGCAGGGCTGGTATTGGGATTATCCCAAAACTGCCAATGGCTATTTGTGGGCGGACACGCTGCGGTTGCGCGCGCAGCAACTGCACGAGTCCGGCTTCACCTATGTTTGGCTGCCGCCGCTGTCGCGCGCCGCCTCCGGCGCCAACAGCAACGGCTATGATCCCAAAGACCTGTTTGATCTGGGGGAATACGGCCTGGGCGCCACGGGTTTCGGCAGCCGCGCCGATTACGACGCGTTGATCGCCGAGTTCAACAGTGTCGGCCTCAAAGCGGTGGCTGATGTCGTCTACAACCATCGCGACGGCGGCCTGCCGGAGAACAATCCCTCGGTGGCGGGATGGATCCGCAACATGAGCTACGCCAAAATCGCTGCCGGCGATCAGCCTTATCCCTCCGACCGCTTTCGCTTAATCCTGCCCATCGGCGGCAGCACCGGCCGCGGCGCCGGCACCTATTACTTCAAATTCGGATCGAAATCGCAGCACCCGAACTTTTTCAATAAGCCATACAAAGTCTACATGGAAACCCGCAAGGTCGGGTATCAGGGGCAGCCGAATCAGTTTGAGTTCGAGCCGAACGGCGGCGGCGGGTGCGGTGAGCCGAACAACGCCATTTCCCTGGGTGTGGACCTGTTTGCCAATGTTGATGGCTTGGGGTGCAAGATCGATGAATTCGCCCTGACCTTGAGCAGCAATGATTTCAACGCTGCCGGGGATACCGTCTTTATTTATCTCAATAACCGCAATGTCGGCGGTTTGGGCGATTATTCCGATCACACCGTGCTCGAGCTGTACTACTCCGGTGGCGGCGGCAATATCGAAGGCGCGCTGGCGTATCAAACCTGGACGGATTTTCGCAGTCTGGCCAGCGGCCGCGGCGACATGAATCATCCCAACTTCAAGCCCAACGGCAATCCCACGCAATTGGCCGGCGACTACGACGCGATGTTTTTTTTCTATGACTATGACCAGAAGAATGTCGCCAGCACCATCGACACCCTGCAGGCCTGGACGCGCTGGCTGTGGCACGGCGCCGGCATCCGCGGCTACCGGCTGGATGCCGTGAAGCATTTCGAGCCCAAGTTCACCGGCGATCTGCTGGAAAACCTGCATGATTACGGCATCGACCCGGGAATGGTGGTGGGCGAGTTCTTTGACGGCAATTCTTTCGTGCTGAAGCAGTGGATCGACAACGTGCTGGCCAACATGGACGGCGACACCAAGAGCGCCATTGCGCCGCGCGTGTTCGACTTCTCGCTGCGCTATGCCCTGGAAGCCGCTTCCGATCAATTCGGTTATGACGCGCGCAATGTGTTCAACGCCAGCATCGTCGATGCGCAAGGCGCCAGCGGCTTCAATGTCGTGACCTTCACCGACAACCACGATTTCCGCGGCAGCGGTCAGCCGATTGACAACGATCCCCTCCTGGCCTATGCCTACATTCTCACCAACAATCAGGTCGGCTTGCCGAGTGTCTATTACTACGACTATTACAATCGCGGCTTGCGCACCGAGATCGACAAGCTCATCCGGATTCACCAAGACCACATTTCCGGGGCCTCACAGCGCGACTATCTCAGCCGCCTCAGTACGCCATACCCGCAGAGTTTCACCTCCGGCCTGGCCAGCACGACCTTGTTCTTTCAACTGAGCGGAACGCCCGCGGGCCGCGACGTCCTGGTCGCCATCAACTATGCCGGCCTGACGTTGCACGTTACCCACGGCGTCAATACCTCGACAATGAATCTCGCCAGCGGCGATACGTTGACTGATATGTTGGGGAAATCAACCGCGCCCTACATGGTGGTCGACAACTCCGGCAGCGTGCAGTTTCAAATTCCGCCGCGCAGCTATGCCGTGTGGGTGCAGGGCGCGCCGCGCGAGTTCTTGTTTGCGAATGCCGGTTCGCCACCAACCATCTGTGCCGGCGACACGGTGCCGATCGGCGGCAATCCCACGGCCGCGGGCGGTGTTTTCGGCGGGCCGTATGTCATCACGTGGGCGCCGAATGATGGCTCGCTCAGCGACATTCACGCCGCCAATCCCCAGGCCTGGCCCGCGACAACAACCGCCTACACGGTGACAGTGACCGAGAGTTCATCCGGCCTCACGGTTACCGATGACGTCACCGTGACGGTCAATCCGCTGCCGGCGGTTACGTTTGATGCCGTTGGCGCTCTTTGTTTGAACGACCCGCCGGTGGATTTGTCGGCGTTGGTTTCGCCCGGTGGCGGCACTTTTTCCGGACCGGGCATATCCGGCAGCACCTTTGATCCCGCGGCAGCAGGAGAGGGCACGCATTCTTTGACGTATGCTTTCACCGACGGCAACGGCTGCAGCAACAGCGCCAGCCAGGGCGTGACGGTCAAGCCGGTACCGACGGCCGAGGTCAGTGGTGATGATGCGGTGTGCACGGGCACGACGCACAATTACACTGCCACGACGAATGCGGCCAGTCCAAGCTACTCATGGAGCATCACCGGCGGCACGATCAACGGCAGCGCCACCAATAACCCAGTGAGTGTGACTGCCGGCAGCGCGGGGACGATGATCTTACAGGTGACCGTCACGGATGGCACAACCTCCTGCAGCAACAGCGCAACGCAAAATGTTCAGGTCGACGCCAATACCGTTACTGTCGCTGCCGGTGAGAATGCCGCGGCGTGTCTGGGTGTTGCCGCGTTGTTGAACGGCACCGCCGCGGGCGGCAGCGGGACCTACACCTTTGCGTGGACCGTGGAATCAGGCCCCGATCTCAGCCCTGCGCAATTCAATGATCCCACGGCCGAGGATCCGCAGTTCACGCCTGCGGCTGTGGGCGACTACGTGCTGCACTTCACCGTTGAGGATGGCGTGTGTCTGCCGGTTTTTGGTGAAGTCGCGCTCGAAGTCAATGCACCGCCGGCGGTGAGCATCAACGGCGCCGACCCCGTGAACACCGGCACCACGCACACCTACTCGGCGGACACCGATGCCGCCAATCCGAACTACCTGTGGAGTGTCACCGGCGGCACCATCAATGGCAGCAACACCTCGAGTGCGGTGAGCGTGACCGCCGGTACCATTGGTGAGATGATCGTGCGCGTGCGAGTGACGGACGGCAACACCACTTGCAGCGACAGTGCCGGTAAACACGTGACCGTGACGGCCAGCAACTTGACGGCTTATGCCGGTGAGAATCAAGCGATCTGTGCGGATTCGTCCTTGACGCTCAACGGCGAGGCCGCCGGCGGCGACGGCACCTACACGTTGGCGTGGTCGGTGGAGTCCGGCCCCAACACCAGCAACGCGCAATTCAACGATCCGGCGCTGGAAGATCCGGTGTTCACGCCCACCACGGCCGGCGAGTATGTGCTGCGCTTCACGGTCGATGACGGCGTCAACACGCCGGTTTCTGACGAGGTGACGATCACCGTGCACGCGCTGCCCCTGGTCGAAGCCGGCAGTGATCGCGAGTTGATCTACGGCCTGACTACGACGCTGGGCGGCAGCCCCACTGCCAGCGGCAACGGGCCATTCACCTATCTTTGGTCGCCGGCGATCGGCCTGCTCGATCCACCGGAGGCCGCCAATCCCCAAGCCAAGCCGCTGACGACAACGACCTACACGGTGACAGTGACCGATGCCAACGGCTGCAGCAGCAGCGACCAGGTGACCGTCACCGTCGCGGCGTACGTTTTTCTCTCGAATGATTATGTGAAGATCAACAAGAACAAACAGTCGGACGGCAACATCCACAGCAATGCGAGGATTGAATTCGGCCGGGGCGCGCCCGGCACGCACACCGGCAATCTCACTGCCCTTGACGACATCACCATTCGTGAGAAGAACACCATCATCGGCGATGTCACTGCCGGCGATGAGCTTTATCTCTTGAAGACGGCGATCGTGACCGGCGCGAAGAACGCGCATGCGACGGTGGCAGCGGTCACGTTGCCGGCCTTTACTTTCAGCGCAGGTGGGCCGAGCCTGACGGTGAAACCCGGCACCTCCCGCACTTTGTCGCCAGGCTCCTACGGCACGATTCTGGTTGACGACAAAGCCACCTTGTCCCTTTCCACCGGTGACTATTTCATCGACCTCCTGAACACCGACCCCTCTGCCGTGCTGTCGCTCAATGTTGCCAACGGTCCGATCAATATTTACGTCGTCACTGATCTGGACTTTGACACCAAGGTGCAGGTGTTGATCGTGGGCGGCACGACCGAGCAAGTGACGTTCGTGACGCTGCAGGATCCCAAGGTCGATATCGGCAAGAAGGCGCTCATTCGCGGCACGCTGGTGGCGCAACACGCCGAGGTACATTTCTCCAGCGAGGCCAAATTCAAGGGCGCAGTCATCGCCGACGGCATCACGCTCGACGCCAATGTCAAGTTTCAGTTCCACACCTCGACCGCGGTGTTCCCGAAAGAACCCGGCGAGGATGAGGAAGAAGAGGAGAGTCAGGAGCAGTTGTCCGTGGCGGGTTACGAGTTGGCGCAGAACTATCCCAACCCCTTCAATCCGGCCACGCTGATCAGTTTTGCCCTGCCGCAAGCCGGCGCAGTGACGCTGCAAGTCTATTCCGAAACCGGCCAGCAGGTGCGGACGCTGCTCGATGGCGAGATGGCGGCCGGCCAGCATGAGGTATCGTGGAATGGCCGCAACGAATCCGGCCAGGTCGTTGCTGCCGGACTGTATTTCTACCGCATTATCGTGCAAGGCAACAGCGGTGAGACGGTCTTCACGGAGACGCGGCGGATGACTTTGTTGAAGTAGGGCTGCCCGCGTGCTTCCAGCCGCCAGTGCGCGCGGCGAATGCAACGCCACTCCACCGCATTCTGCGGAGGGGTGGCGTTTTTTTCTGCAGGCGTGCCGCAGATGATGCCGGCTTCTTGGTGGAGAGGTTCCGGCGCAAGGCGGGTCCAGTCGCGGGCCGGGCTCTGCGGCCGCGCCGCCGGGTGGCCTGCAAAAAACCTCTTGCAAAATTCGATTAAACGTTTACTTTACGATTCAACAATTGCTTAATCGTTGGAGCTGCGCATGTTGCACGACGACGGCCATGCGGTTTGTGAGATCGAATATGTCGACCAAGCCCATGTCCAAAAAGCCGCCAGAAAGATTGCCCATCACCGCCGCATCGCCAATCTCGCGGAGATTTTCAAGATCCTGAGCGATCCCATGCGTCTCAAGATCATCCTCGCGCTGCAGCGCGCCGAGCTGTGCGTCTGCGATCTGGCCAGCCTGCTGGGCGTCACCCGGCCGGCGATTTCACATCATCTGCGCTTCCTGCGCGAAGTGCGGCTGGTGAAATATCGCCGCGCGGGCAAGATGGCGTACTATTCGCTTGATGACGAGCATATCGAGCGCCTGATCAAAGTCGCAACCGAGCATGTAGCGGAAACCGAGCGCGCTGACGCCAGGGACAGACAGCAAAAAGTCAAAGCCGCAAAGGTGTGAATCGATGGACAAGAAGACGAATACTCTCACCCACGAAGAAATCAACGTGGTCGGCGTGCATTGCGCCGGCTGCGCCCGCACGATTGAATCCGCGGTTACGCAAATGCCGGGCGTCGATGCCGTTGCCGTCAATTTTGCGAGCGGCAAGGTCAAAGTCAGCTTCGACAGAAGCCGGCAGGACCTGGCGCGCATCAAGGAACGCATCGAGAGCGCGGGCTTTCAGGTCAAACATGAGCATCGCCACGCCGAGCAGGAGGCGCGGCTGCCGTTTTGGCAAACGCCCGAAGTGCTGGCCGTGGCCATTTCCGGCGTGCTGCTGGGAATCGGTCTGTTGGTCGATTTCCTTGCCCGCGATTCGTTTTTTTATGTTTTTGACTTCAAGTTTCATGTGTCCGCGCCGATCTTGCTGCTGGCGCTTCTCACCGGCGCTTGGTTTTTTGCGCCCAAAGGTTTGCGCGCCGTGCGCACCCTGGCGCTGGATATCAATTTCCTCATGACCCTCGCCATCTTCGGCGCGATTCTGATCGAAGAATATGTCGAGGCCGCGAGCCTGGCCTTCTTGTATTCGCTGGCAGAATTGCTGGAAGGTTACGCGGTGGAACGCGCGCGCCGCTCGCTCAAAATGCTCACGCAAATTGCGCCGGCCCAGGCGGTGATCAAGCGGGAGGGCCGCGAGCAGACGGTCGACGTGCACGAAGTCAAAGTGGGCGAGACCCTCATTGCACGGCCGGGCGAACGCATCGCGCTCGATGGCATCGTCGTGGCCGGCGCCTCCAGTGTCAATCAATCGCCGATCACCGGCGAATCCGTGCCGCTCGACAAGCAGCCGGGCGACGAAGTGTACGCCGGCAGCCTCAACGAGCAGGGCTATCTCGAGATTCGCATCACCAAGCCGGCGAAAGATACGACCCTGTCGCGCATCATCGAAATGGTGGAGGAGGCGGAGAGCCAGAAGGCGCCGAGCGCCAAGTTCATCGACCGCTTCGCGCGCGTCTACACGCCTACGGTGGTGCTGCTGGCGGTGGTGATTGCCATCGTGCCGCCGCTTTTTTTCAATGGCGATTTCAAACTGTGGTTTGAAAAGGCGCTCACGCTGCTGGTGATTTCCTGTCCGTGTGCGCTGGTGATCTCGACGCCGGTGGCGGTGATCTCGGCGATTACCGGCGCGGCGCGCAACGGCGTGCTCATCAAGGGCGGCATTCATCTAGAAAACATGGCGCAGGTGCAGGCCATTGCCTTCGACAAAACCGGCACGCTCACCCGCGGCAAGCTGGTGGTGACCGACGTGCTGCCGCTCAACGGCATCGCGCCGAAGAATTTGCTGCAACTCGCTGCCTCGCTGGAGCAGCGCAGCGAGCATCCCATCGCGCAGGCCATCACGCAGGCGGCCGCCGGCATGCCGCTGCAACTGGTGTCCGAGTTTGAGAGTGCGGCCGGCCGGGGTTTGCGCGGCCGGGTCAATGGCGCGCAGTATCGCATCGGCGCGCCCGAGATGTTCGCCGGTGAAAATCTTGCGCTGCCGGCCGCGCAATTGCAGGCGCTGCACGCGCAGGGCAAATCCACCATGTTGGTCGGTATTGATCACGAGATTGCCGGCATCATTGCAGTGGCCGACCGCTTGCGCGAGAATGCCGGCACGGTCGTGGCGGACATTCACCGCCTCGGCCTCAAGACGGTCATGCTGTCAGGCGACAATGCCGTCACCGCCAGGGCGATCGCACAGGCGGCCGGCATTGCGGATGTGCACGCCGGGCTGCTGCCCGAGGCGAAAGTCGGAGAGATCAAGAAGCTGCAGGCGCAATTTGGCAAGGTGGCAATGGTGGGAGATGGCATCAACGATGCGCCGGCGCTGGCCACGGCGGAAGTGGGCATTGCCATGGGCGCGGCCGGCAGCGATGCCGCACTGGAAACCGCGGACATCGCGCTGATGGGAGATGATCTGGGCAAGCTGCCTTATCTCGTCGCCTTGAGCCGGCGGGCGCGCACGATCATCAAACAAAACGTGTGGGCTTCGCTTTTGCTCAAGCTGGCGCTCGGCCTGGCAGTGTTTCCGGGCTGGACGACGCTGGTGATCGCCGTGCTGTGCGGCGACATGGGCGCCTCGCTGGCGGTGATCGGCAACGCCATGCGCCTAGCGAGGTTCAGGCCGAATGGCAGCGGACGAAAGGTTGCTTGACTCTGTCAGAAATTCGTATGTACTTTGAAATGATTAGACCAGGCAAGTTTTGCACGATTTTCGTCTACACGTCTAGTCGGTGATAATACCCTGGAGTTCACAAATGATTTCACTAAAAGAACGTTTTGTGGTTGATGAAAGCGGGCGGCGCCTCAGCGTGCTTTTGGACCTCGAAATCTACCATAAGCTGCTCGAGGAACTGGAGGAGTTGGAGACGCTACGCGCATACGATGAGGCCAAAGCTTCCAGCGGCGAGGCCATTCCTTTTGAACAGGCGGTCATAAAAATCGATCCAAGCTTTCGGAGTACGATATGAGAAAAATTCAAAAAAAGAAAGTTGCCAAACAGCTTATTTTAGGGCAATCCCTTCTGAGCGAGGCCAAGTTGGGAACGAATGTTGAAATCACTATTCAAAAAGGCGCGATTATCATTTTGCCTGTTGCTAAGAAAAAAGGATGGCAAGCACTGGCGAAGTTGGGTGAAGACGCCATCGAGGGCGTGCTCGACGAGCCGGCTCAAAATCACGATTCCTACATTTATGGGAAGGATAGATGATCTTCGTCGATACTGGGGCATGGGTGGCGCTCGAGGACAAGCGTGATTCCCATCACATAGCAGCGCTCAAGCTCAAGTATGAGCTGGTTGCGGCAAAAACTCGCCTGATTACGACTAATTACATTCTTGATGAAACCTACACATTGATGTTGCTGAATTCAGGTTATGCAAGGACGGTAAGCTTCAAGCACGCGCTTGATCGGTTGATCCGTCAGAATGTCATCGTTGTCCTTCATATTACGCCTGATATTGAATACGAAGCTTGGGAGATTTTCGAGCGCTTTAATCGCGACAAAAGTTGGTCTTTCACAGATTGTACGAGCAGAGTCATTATGGATTGAGTGACCCATAACGAAGTTTTTAGTTTTGATCATCATTTTGAGCAGATGGGATTTGTTATGAGGCCTTAAGCATGCGCTCAGCCTTGCCGTTTTTCCAGGTTGGACACCGCTGGTGATTGCAGGTTTTTGCGGCGACATGGGCGCTTCGCTGGCGGTGATCGGCAACGCCATGCGCCTGGCGAGGTTCAGGCCGGGTGGCATTCACTGAGCCTCGTCTCCGGACCAGGCGAAACTGTCCTGGGTACCGTGACTTCCAACTGAGAATGGGCCGCTGCTCGGCTTTTGCGTCAGTGTTGGCTGAAGGACTCAGAGAGGGCAAAGGCTGGCGCGCAGAAATCGTTCTTCTCGCCCGACCTCCATTCACCTCACGGCACCCTGGTGCTGCTCCCGCTGTTGGCCCGCCAGAAACGATTGCGATCGACCGCATCGATCCCGCCATCGAGATTGAAATCCCCGCGTTTGTCATAACTCCAGCTTGCGCCATGCTGCGGCCGCCAGACACTGTCGCGGTCAGTGTTGTTCACGCTGCCGTCGCCGTTGCCGTCACCGGCCAGCATAGCAAACACATTCGCTTCGACCTGTTTCATCGGGTTGGTGCCGTAGGCTTTGGTTTGCGCCGTGGTGAAATCATACCGACTGGGCAAATCACGGCGGGTCGCGACTGCGCCGGCACTCATGATGGCGAGATGATTGCGATGCCGCACGACCACCGAATAATTGCCCGTGCCCGCCGGCAGGGTGATCTTGTTGGTGCGGCCATCCTGTGCAACGATGCGGCCGTCTTTGTGCAGAAACGCGCTCCTGGAGGCCACTACCGCGCCGCTTGCGGAATTGCGCAATTGCACCAGCACCCAATCCACCACTTCCCCGCCAACGCTGTCAACCGTGACCGGATCTTGCGAATAGGGCGAAGTCAACGGTAACAAACCGCGCAGCGCCGTCGTCATGCTGTGCGTGTTCGTATCATACGGACCTTCGAGAAAGACCTTGACCGCCACCGCGGTCTCCGGCACCGGCAGCATGCCGCCATCCGTGCCGAGCACCTGCAGTGCTTCAGCGTGAACTTCGACGCCGGTTTCGGTTTCCGGCGCATAACCGGGATTGGTGAGAATTTGGCCATTCGGTTGCTGATTGCTTTCGATGAAACGCAGGCCGCTATCGATGTTCGAAGCATACGTCACCGCATCCCAAGCCTTCAAAGCCATCACGGCCCAGGTCGTGGTGCTGACATCGCCCACGTGTGAGGCGGCGCGCGAGCCGGTATCATAAGGCCAGTCGCCCTCGCTGCGCTGAAAGCTCACCAATTGCGTCACCAAGTCCGCCGTCGAATTGCTGCTGGCCCAGCGCCCGGCTTTGGGATCGAGACTGACGCCAGTGTGCGCCGCGGCCCATATCGCGCCGGCGAGTCCGGTTATGTCGCCATCCTCATCTGAGCTGGTTGTGGCCTCGAGCCTCTTGACAATGCCTGCCATCAAACTGTCACGGATGGCATGCTCGCCGGTGTAATGCGCCGCAACGGCCGGGGAAGCCAGAAACCACGGCTGCAAGGCCACCCAGTGGGCATAGTCCGCGAAACCCTGATAACTCGCCGCCCATTCGCCCGCGTTTTGATCATTGCTCTCGCCATAGGTGCCGGCTTTGAGTTTGTCCCAGAAGTGCGTCTGCACGAACTGCGCATATTTCTGATCATTGGTCAAGCGCGAGAGTTCCTCCAGAAACATGGCATCATGTGAGGCGAAATCAGGATCGCCATCCGTGAAGGTCCGCGGATAGCTGTTGAGGAGATAGTCACCGGTCTTGATGGCCGTATTGAGATAACTCGTCACGCGGGTGACGTCGTATGCCACCAACTCGCCGCGCGCAATTGTGCCTTGAATGTCGGGTTGCAGGCGGCCGTTGATTTCCCAGGGAAACGCGCCGCTGGCAGTCTGCTGCGTCTTGAGCCAGTCCGCGCCTTTCACAATGCCGGAATCAGAGGCGCTGGTCGCGGCGGTGGCCGTCGCGAGGGCCGGCCCGCGGTTCAGCTTTTGTTTGATGAGACTCGCGGCCGTTGCTGCCTGCGCAGGCGCACGGCCCAACCGGGAGGACTGGGCCGAGAGGCCGGTAAACATCAGCGTGAAGAGAAGCGCCGTGCCGGTGAATCGATTCATGTTCAGGACTCGCGTTGCAAAATGGGATTGAGACAGCCGGAATTGTATGCTTCGGGAATAGCGGGAGGTGAGCAGGAAAACAGCCGAGGTGTCAGGTCGACCACACGTGACCGCGCCACCGGCGCCCGGCCGGCTGCAGCACGGCGTGATTATACCCGCAGCCCGGGCAGGCTGCGAACGGCGGATGATACTCAAGGCTGGCGGCGGTCGAGATTTGCCTGCCACACACGCAGCAGATTGCCGCCGTTGATCTTGTTGATTTCTTCCGCGGTGTAGCCTCTTTTCAAAAGCTCGGCTGTCAGTTGGGGATAACAGCTCACGTCTTCCAGGCCGGCCGGCATCTCGTCCACGCCGTCGAAGTCGCTGCCCAAACCGACATGATCGATGCCGATCAGTTTCACAGCATAATCGATGTGCTTGATGACGTCTTGCAGCGTTTGCCGGCGCCGGCGATAATCGTCACTCAAGAACATCGAACCGAAGTTGATGCAGACTACGCCGCCGTTTTTCTTCAAGCCGAGCAGCATCTCGTCCGACAGGTTGCGTTGAAACGTGCGGAATCTTCTCAAGCTCGAATGCGAAGCAATCACCGGCGATTGCGAGAGCTGCAACACCTGCCCAAAGGCCTGATCCGATATATGCGAAACGTCGATCATCATGCCGAGGCGGTTCATCTCCGCCACGACCTGCTTTCCGAACGCGCTCAGACCGCGATGGGTGCGGCGGCTGTCATAGGAAGAATCGCAGATTTGATTATCCTGATTGTGGCAGAGCGTGAGGTAGCGAATGCCCTGTTGATAGAAGTGTTGCAAGCGGGCGAGGTCACGGCCGATCGGGGTGCCGTTTTCCAGGCTCATGATGACGGCGTGCTTGCCGGCATCGGCGAGGCGCCGCACCTCGGCGGGGGTGTCGGCGAATGCCGCCAGTTGCGGATTGGCGGCCACGATGCGCGTGAGCATTTCGATGAGGCGTTGCGCCTCGTGGAAAGCGCCGTCCGGTTGGGCACTGAAACGGTTCGACACAAAAATCGCGAAGAAGGAGGCATCCAGTCCGCCTGCGCGGGCGCGAATGAAATCAAAGTGGCCCGAAGCGAGACGTTGGGAAAGCTCCGCGCGGGATTTCGTTCTCGTCAGGTGATAGAGAACATCGATATGCGCGTCGAGCACCAGCGATTGGGCATGAATGCTCGCGGCGCGCTCGGCGGCACTGGCCGCGCCCGGCCGCGCCGGTTGGG
Organism: bacterium; assembly: GCA_023150945.1. Taxonomy (NCBI): domain Bacteria; species bacterium. The sequence continues at coordinate 843,214 of JAKLJX010000001.1, forward strand.
CAGAAAGCGCAGTGGCAAGGAGAAGGGTGGAGATTGCGGCTCGCAGGATCATCTGGCAGCTTCTTCGATTCGAATGAAGGGCAGGCCGTTGGTTGTCCTTCTGCAAGAATCCTCTTGAGCGCAGGGCCAATCCTCGACCGGGCGAGGAGACCGGCGCCGGGAAGGATTCTTGCAGAAGAACAGGCAACAGGGCGAGGCGGCATGCCGGCAAAGGCCGCTATAAGGGAATCGACCCGCCCGTGGGTGTCACAAGCATGAGCTTGGCAAAATCGTCGCGCACCAGCAGGGGCTGCAGATTGGCGCGCAGCGTGCGGGTGAGATACGCTTCGCAAGCGTCCGCGTTGGCATCATGCCGGAGAAAGACGAACGCGGTGTCGTTTGCAATGCGGTTGAAGTGAACGGTAAAATCATGCACCCGGCAGCCGCCGCTGTAAGAGACTGCCGTGCGCAACACCTCGCCGGCGAGCGCGGTGGAATCTGCATGCAAAGAGTAGCCGTCGCCGAAATCCAATTCCCGCGGCTGCGGATCGAAGGGAATCAGATCCTCACCCACCGTGAAGCTCTCCGAAATCACGTGCGCCATCTGTGTGCTGTCGCCTGCGGGATGGACTTGCAGCAGCAGGCGGAAGATACCGGATAGTTTTTCATAATTCAACCAGTAACCATGAAAACTGGCGCTGGGCGCAATCGTGAACTGCCGCACACCCTCCAAGGCAATGGGCAAGCGTACGCTCGTCCAATAGTCGTTTTGCTTCTGCTGTACAATGAAACCGCTGCCTTGCGCCGCGAGCAGCCAGTCGCCGCCCATGCGATCGGCGCCGGTTGCCGTGAAGGAATACGAGCTCGGGTTGATCAGTTGAAAGTTGATGGCTTCATCAATGCCAAAGGCAGGCTTGTCGGCCTGTAATCGCAGATTCATGCCGGAAAGCCTGAAACCGTGCTGCTCGAACACCGGCAAGTCTTGCTGGCTGATTTGCAGGAATGCCGCATAGCCGGCTGGACATGTGCATGCGGCGCAAACGGCGTCTGCCACGGATTCGGCGCGATACTCCGCAAAATCCACCCCGCGCTTGAGAAAGTACAAGCGCAAGATATCGCGTTCACGTTCATGCGGATATTGTGAGGGATCATTGCCATGCCCTTGCAACCATTCCTGTTGCCAGGGATTGCTCAAGCATTGTAACGGCATGGTTTCAACCCAAACCAGCGCACCGCGGCGCGCAAAGGGCTGGTTGAGCTGGGCCTCCACCGGCCCGGTGGCGGTGTGATCACAAGCCGTGACCACCAGCAATAACAACAAAGCGGCGGCATACGCGAGTCGATTTGCAAAAGGTCGCATAGGTCTGCTGAGGATCTTGGGTTTCGTGATGATTTCTCAAGAAAAGTTGTGTTGCACGAAAGCGTCCATAATCTTCGTCATCTGGAAAGGCTTTTTAGTGTTTCACCTCGTGATTGTGCTTCACAAGATGCTTGCAGCACGGCAATTTGCGGGACGCTCTTTGCCGGAACAAACAGACGAAGACACCCGCGAACAAGTAAATGTCGCTGGCAAGAATATTGTCGCAGCCGCAGCCCCTCGCACGGCGCGTCACACCGGGTTGTGTCGTCAAGAACGCCAAATCTTCGCCGGCGCGGTCGATCAACCTGGTGCGTGTGCAATTGTTGGTTGCCAGCCGGCCCTCCGGGTTTTCGTAGGCATAGATCAGATATGTCTTGCCCTTTTGAAAATAGAAGCCGCACATGGCGCTGTTGGAGGCGGTAATGATTTCGGTCGTGAGATCTTTCTTGCCTTTCCAAACTTCTGAGGCACTGATCCTGACGGTGAGAGAATATGATGCCGGTCCCTCCTGGATGTCAATCACCATACCCGTGAGCACGGCCTCCGCTTGCTCAAAGGCCTGTGCCGGTGGCGGTGTCGGCACACAGGAGCAGGGCTGCGCCGGTGAGGCAGCGGCGATCATCACCAATGCCGCCAACATGGAAATGAAAGTCTTGTTGTTCATTGTCTCATCTCATGGCGAAGGCCGAGTTATTGTATCACCGCCAGCTTGCGCGTTTGCGCGAAGCTGCCCGCCGTCAATTTGTAAAAATAAACGCCGCTGGGCACGCGTTCGCCGCGCTGATCCCGGCCATTCCAGGTGACGACATAATCGCCCGGGCCATGCCGGCGCTGCACCAGCGTGTTGAGCGCACGGCCGAGGATATCGTAAATCGTCAATGTCACTTGTGTCTCCCGCGACAAACGATAGTGAATCGCAGTCGTGTTCAAAAACGGCTCAGCGCTGGCCGGCGCAAAGGGATTGGGATAGTTCTGCCTCAGCTCGAGCGTTTGAGGCAAGGCCGGCGAAGAAGGAGCATCAATCCCGGTGGGGATCTTCTGGCCGTCGATGATGGCGCTGGCCAGGGGATATTCAATCACGGCAAAGCCCAGCAGCTCGCGCCGCACCGGGCCGAGGTTGGGAGTATACCATTCGATCCAATCATTATCCGCGCCGGGGAATCTGAAATAGAAACGATAACACGGAAAGAAGTGCCCGGCCTCGACCCGGATGGTGTCGGTTGTGCTTTCGAGCGTCACGGTCCATTCGGCCAGGTGTTGGGGACCGTAAACGTGCCAGCTCTCGCCGATCTTCGCGCTGAATTTGAGCCAAATTTGTTCCTCATTCTCGTGGCGCACGATCAGTTCCAGCGAATCATTCATGCGCAGCAGGGGGCGGGGAAATTCACGGAATTGATCGAATTGGTAGTACAAATGCCCGGCCGTAAGCGTGGTGTCGAGAATAGTCTCAGTCGTCGTGCCCGGAAAGTTTGAGCCGAACGTCCACGCGTTGCCGATTGTCAGTGGCAGGTAGGCAACCGAGTCCAAATAGTTCAAGTCCTCCTGCGCGAAGGACTCATGGCGCGTGCGGGTACAGAGGTTGGTCGACAGCGGTTCCTCCCCATATTGGTAAGCGTAAATGAGATAGGTTTCGCCGACCCGGAAGTCATAACCGCAGCCCGCCTCATCGAAGGGAGTGAACAGCGTGTCCGCCGCGCTCTTGTTGCCCTTCCATGTCTTCAAGACGTCAAGATGGGCACGCCGCTGATGGATGGCGGGGATCGCTTCAAACGAAAGAACCTTGCCCAGAAAAACGGCGTCCGCCTCGGCAAAGGCGCGCGACGGCGGTGGCGGCTGTCGGCAGGTGCAAGCCGATAGATCTTCGGCGTAGAGGAACAACCAGGAGGCAAAGGCGGCAAACAAGCACACTTTTCTTGCAGACATGAGATCTCCGGGTGAAGGTGTTATTGGGGATATTCCATTTTGCCGATGAACAAAATCGTTTGCGAATGGCTGTCGCGAATGGCGAACAGGAACGGACGATCGATTCGGAATTGAGGAGGAGCGGAGACGACGCCGATGCCCACGGAAGTGACGGCGGCGGCCTCGGTGCCTTCTTCATTGACTTCCACAAATGTCTTGTGTTTGACTTCACTGATCAGCAAGCGTTGCGACTTGCACATTTGCGAAAAGTCTGCGCGCTCCGTAAAAGCAACTCCCATTCCCAGGCTTTGGAGTGCCCTGTTCAAAGTGATGTCGAAAGTCATCGTAAACTTGGGCATGGCAATCATTAACTCGCGTTCGGCAAAGCCGTTCATCCACTCCGCCCAGGTTTCCGCGTTCAAAGCTGAAATCAGTGAATCCAGCGAGATGCCGGGGTTAGGCAGTAGAATCGTCATGCTGAAACCGGCGTCGCCGTAGGGCAGATCAACCGCCTGCAAGGTCGGATGCTGAGCATAGCGCACGCCGGCTTTTTGGTGCATCATTCTGCAGGGCTGCTGTGCGCCATTCGCTGTGATGAACCAATCGTCCCGCGTATTGGCGGGGTCGAACTGGTATGTCCACTTGCCCTTGAAGTAGATTGCATTGATGAGGAACATCACATGTTCGGGCTTGATTTCATCGATGATTTTCGGAATGCGGCCGTGCGTGTTGTCGCTCACCCAGGTGTTGATGAGATTGAGGGTGGCCGGCGCGCTGAAATCAACGCCGCTGACGCGCGCGTTGAAATAGGTTTGGTTGCGCTTGAGGAATTCGGGCTCGAATGCCATTTCCTGCCGGTGCCAGATCGAATTGGCGATTTGAAATTCCACGCGCGGGTCGAGTTGCATGAGCAGCGCGATCAAGCTTTGATAGGATTGATTGATCTCCTCCTGCGACAAACCGGCCAGTTCCAAAGTGTTTTGCATGGCTTCGTAAGTTTCGCCGTTGGCGCCGTTCAAGGTCATGCCCAAGGCCATGGCCACACTCAACGGCGAGAGGAAGAGGTTCTCGCCCGGCCGTTGCTGCACGACTTCGCGAAAGAGCTGCAAGCCGAAGCGATTGCCCGAGACCACCAATTTCTTTTCGAAGGAGGTCAGCTCGCGGAAGCTGCGGTTGTCGGGCGTGACCACGTTGTGTTCGCATTGTACCAACCACAGGCTCAGACCCAGCAAGAGCAGGAGCCGCAAAAACTGGAGTTTCATGTGTGCCTCGCTTCTGTGTGTTGCGTTCAGGGCGTTCTTGTAATCTGTAGCAGCGCTTTATAGTCAGAAGGCTGGATTGTTTCACTCGCTGCCCGCCAGGGATCGAGCTGCAGCAGAGTGATTTCGTATCCGAGCGTGGCGATCGGCAAATGGCAGCAGGTGTCGGCTTGCGCAACATAACCGGGTATGGCGACTGTCACAGATTTCGATCCGAATTTCCTGCTACTCAACGAAAGACGAATGTCCGCGCTGCCCGGTATCGTACATCGGTATTTCCTGGGGCATCTGGAATCGCCCAGAACCTGAAGAAAACCGATCGTGACCTCGTCTGCCGCGAGGCGGCGGTGCTCGCCATAATGCAGCCAGAACGGCGTGTCCACCGTTGCCACCGGGGTTGTGAGGTTGGAATCACAGGCCGCGGCCAGCAGCGCGCCCAGAATGAACAGCCCTTTCATGATCAGCCTCACGATTTGAGAAACGGCAGACGGCGCGCCACTCGAGAATCGGCCAGCACCGTCATGCCAGTTGTTCTATGAGAATCTGCCGGGCACCATTCTGTTTTTCTGCTGAACGTGGCCGGCGGGATTCTCGATCGCAAATGTCAGAGGTTGAACAGCACGGCGAATTGCCAGGTTTCCAAATCCGTCGGTGAAGCGCCCAGCCCCACGTCGATGCGCACGGCCTTCACCGGCTGGAAACTCGCGCCGGCGCGGAAATTCAAAGAGGCTTCGCTGCGGCGCACCGGCACGGCGCGATAGCGATCAACCCGCTCCGGCGGATTCTGCGGGGTCGAACCTTCCGGCCGGATGACGATGGTGGAATCGGTACGAAACCAAATGTCAACCACCTCGTCGGTCTTGATGCTGAGAAACTGTTTGATCGCCGCCAGATGCACCGACCAGTGCGGTCCAATGCCGAAGGTCATGGCCACCGGCAGGGCGACGCGCGTGGTCTTGAGGCGCTTGTCAAGACGCAGCGTCTTGTCTTCGATGCCGATGGTGGTCTGTGCCGGAGACCACGGTGTGGAGACCAATTGCCGGCTGGCGCGGTAAACTTGCGCATCTTCATACACCAGAGCCTTGCTTTCATCCTGCTCGAGGTGCACGGCCACGGTGGCTTCACTGTTTTTGTACATGGGAATCACCAGTCCGGCGCTGCCGCTTCGCCGCGTGCGGGTCTCTTCGCCCGCGCCCTGGCGATTGTCGCTGAATTTGGAATTGTAGGCCGGCTCGTAAATCACGCTGTCGGGATAATTGCGGTAGCGATAGCGGTGAAAGCTGGTGTCGAGCACCGCGCCGGTGTTGGTCAGGTCGAGATCGGATTTGTGATACTCCAGCCGGAAGCGGAAAGCGATGTTGTTTTGCATGGGCAATTCGCCATGAATGCCGGCGAAGCGCGTTGTGCCTTCGTGGCGCCAGCGGCTGTCACTCTGGTGGGAGTAGTAGGAGCGGCTGAAATACTCGGACTGTGTTTCGGAGCCATAGGTGTAAGCGCTGCTGTCGCGATCGCCGCTGGATTGAGCGTGATGGCCGGTAATGCCGCCGCCAAAAAAGCCGATTTGCCGCGCCGCCGGCAGCGTGAACACCGCGCCGGCGCTGAATTCGTTTTGGCGCAGGGCCGCGCCGGCGTTCTTCTCGTTGAGGTAGCGCGACTGATAGGGATAATCGAAATCCCGGCTGTAGTCATTGAAACGCACGTAATCGCCGGCAATGTCCGTGATGGTGCGGCTCACTTTGGCACCGGCGGCTAGAAACTTGGCGAGTTTGAACGAAAGATAAGCTTCCATCATGTGCGCGGTTTCAGTTTTTTCATCAAGCCCGTCTTGTTTGATGTTCGGTTCGATTTCAGGGAACCGGCTGCTTTCCGCCGTGCGCACGCCGAAGGCGTCATAGGCGCCGTAATACCAATAGGGAACATATTCATAAAATGTTCCGGAATGATGGGTCAGCTCATAGCTGAGGGCGTATTTTAAGCCCGGCAGGTATTTCGCGGCAACGTCGCCGAGATAGATCGCCGAAAGCAGCGGCTCGAGCTTGCGTTCCACAGGCCGGGCATAAAAGGGCGGCGCGAAGTAGGAGTTGTCGTAGAAGTACACCGGGTAAACGCGATACTTCGGTGCTTTGGGCTTTTCGGCGCTGCCCTTGAGGTCGATATAAAGCCGGCTGCCCTCCAGCGAGGAAAGCGTTGCTGGTTGAAAGGACATCTCGCTCAAGTAATCCGGCAACACGCCGAGCAAGCCGCTGTCGATGTTTTTCAAGTTGAGCGAGAGAATGCGGTGCGGACGCAGAAAATAGTCGCGCGCGTCAAAGCCCTTTTCCAGCACATAATCGTTCCAGTATTGGGCCTGCAGAGACAGGGGGCCCGACACCATAGCGGCAAGCAGCAAAAGGCGTTTCATGGATGACCCTCCGAAGGAGCATATTGGGGTTGGCTGATTCGAATCAAGTGTTGCCTTGTTTCGTTTCCGCTCCTGCGCTTCTCATTGCGATGAAGAGCAAGAGTAAGAGCAAGAGTAAGAGTAAGAGTAAGAGTAAGAGTAAGAGTAAGGGCTTCCTCGATGGCCACTACGGGATATGCCTCAGTAGCATCTTGCGCGTGGCCACAGCTTTGGCATCCAAAGACAAACGGTAGAGGTAAACGCCGGAGGCCGCCGGTTTTCCCGCTGCATTTCTCCCTTCCCAGCGCGCCTGGTGTTCGCCGGCAGGTTGGCGTTCGTCAACCAGCGTAGCCATCCGCTGCCCGAGCAAATCGAACACTTCCAATTTGACGTGACGGCTGGCAGCGAGGCGATAGCGAATCAGAGTTTCAGGATTGAATGGATTGGGGACATTCTGCGCCAGCCAGAAACCGTTCGGCAGTCTCCCTTCTTCGCGATCGCCAATCGCGGCAGGACCGCTTTGATAGCGCCACACGCCGTGACCGTGCGTCGCAATGTAAATCATGCGCGGCGCCTGCCGATCGGCAACAATGCTGGTGATGCCTGCGGCCACCGCGGGCGGGTCCAGCACCGGCGCGGCAATCTCCTGCCAGGTCGCGCCGGCATCCAGGCTCTCCCACAACGCCCAGGTATCGGGATTCGCAATCAAGCCGCCGGCGTAAATGTGATCTGGATTCGAGGAGTCGAGCGTCAGGCCGTAGAAATAAACCGGCGTATCGCGCAAGCCGGTATAGTCCCACGTCGCGCCACCGTTAATGGTTTTGATCACCGCGCCCTCCATGCCGGCATACACGGTGTCAGGATGCTCCGGATGAATGGCAATTGAATTACAGGCATTGTCGCCGCGGAGATTCGGCATGAAGACTTCCCAAGTGCCGCCGTGATCCTGCGACTTCGCGATCCACGGCGCAAAGATTCCATTTTCGCCGCCGGCCCAAATTGTGCCGCTGAAGTAATCACGCTGATGCACGGCCAACGCGTTGGTGACGCCCAGGCCGACGCTGAACGCCGGCTGCCACCAGCGAGCAAAAGTCCGCGAGCGGTAGACCAGGCCGTTGCCGCCGGCAAAGGCAGGGCCCGGCGCCAGATGGCCGGTGGAACGAAAACTCGCCAGGGCTTTGACCAGGAAGAGATCAGGCCACGGCAGGCCGGAATCGGCCGGCACCCAAACGCCGTTTTCAAAGCGGTAAATCCGCGTGGAATCACCGGCGCTGTAGTTGGGAAACAGGCCGACGACGGGCGCGTGGAAATCGGCGGGACCAGCGCCCCAAATCTGGACATCGAGCGCGGTGAGCCTTTTGCCTTTCAAGCCCAGCTCGACCCAGCCGGAATCAGGCGCTGCCAGATTGCGACGGTAAACACCCTCCTCTGCGGTGGCAGCATAGAGCAGGGCCGCTGAGAGCGAGGCATATTGCGCCACGCCCAACGCGCTGACGCGCTTGCCCGGCAGGCCAAAGGCCTCCAACTTGCCGGCGGTTCCCGGCTGCGCCAGGGCTTGACTGGCAAGCAAGCCGGCGAAAAAGAGTACCCTCAGTCTGACTGAACCCTTCATAAAATCTTCTCCGCGTGTTGCGTGTTACGGCAATACCGTCCACTTCTTCACGATCACCCGGCCGCGCCATTCAGCATGCACGAAATAAACGCCGGCAGTGAGACTGGCGGGAGAAAAAGGCAGCGTGAAGCTCTGCCCGCCGCTGTGCACCGGCACACGCCAAATGCCGAGCTGTTGGCCGAGGGTGTTGTACAGCCGAATAGTAAGAGGCTCCGGCACCGGCGCCAGAACGCGAAACGTGAGCGCTGCGCCCGCTGTCTGTCTGGCGGGATTGGGGAAAGTCACTTCGAGGTGAAAATCTTCCGGCTTCGCAGGCGTGTCGTGGACGCTCGTCGCCGCAAAGGTATAGCGCCAGACGCCGCTGCCAAAGGTCGCGAGATAAACCGATCGTGGCAGCGCAGGAGGGTCCGCGAGAAAGGGATCGAAGATCATGCTGCCGATGACCATCAGCAGCGGCCGGAGCGGCAGCATCTGCCATTCGTCACCGCGATTCCGGCTTTCGTAGAGTACGGCGGCATTGTTGCCGGCGCTGCCACTGGCAAGCAGGTGTTGCGGCGTTTGTGGATCAACCGCCAGCGCCGTGAAAGTTATCGCAGGTGAGGTGGGAAACACCGCCTGCCAACTCCGGCCGCGATCCCATGAGCGCAGAATCGTGTGCGTCAAGGCGGCATAGATGAGGTTGGTGTCGGCGGGATCAGGCGCCAGGGCAACGCACTTTTCGTTCCAGTTGAGGTGCGCGGGGCTGAGGTCTTCCCACTGTTCGCCGGAGTTGCGAGACAACATGATCAGGGGACGCCAGGCATTGTCCAGCGTATCCGGGAGGGAATGGCCGCCCGCCCAGATTTCCTGGCCCAGAGGATCGAACCACGAACGTTGGCTGGCAGCCAAAACGCGGAAGAAATCAAATCGTCTCTGCCAAACCGGCTGCCAGCTTTGGCCGCGATCAAGGGAACGAAAGACTGCACCCTGGCCGGCGGCAAAGGCAGTGACGAATTCCGGGCCGATGGGCTGGCACACTGCGACTCCCGCCAGGGCCTGGATGTGGCGCACGGAGACGGCATCTATTCCCTTGCTCGCTGCCAGCCACGCGCCCGGCTTTTGGCAAGTGTCGGGACGTTGCTGGTAAAAGTAGATCAAAGTCGAATCGCCCGCGGTCAAGTCAGCAGCGGTACCGGCCAGTATGCCCTTCCAGCAGATCAGCGGGCAGACGGTGTGAAACGCGAAGATCGAAGTCAATGTCCTTGCCGGCACACCGAGAGGCTTCCAGCCCGAATCCGGATCTGCCAGATAGCGGCGGTAGACGCCGCTGTCCTGGGTGGCGGCGTAAAGCGTGCCGAAGAACTCGTGCATAGCGGTCACGGACTTGCCTTCCAATCCGAATTGCTCGAATTGTTGGGCGAGGGCAGCCTGCGTCACGATCAAGCAGCAGGCCAACAGCGAAGAAGAGAGGCGCATGTTCAAGATTAATCCGGTTGTGATAATCCCGCGGTTCTCAGCGCAACATCGTCAGCTTGCGTGTGGCCGCCGACTTGCCAACTTGCAGCCGGCAGAGATAAATGCTGGAGGCCGCATCGCGGCCGGTGTTGTCTTTCCCATCCCAGCGCACGAGATAGTCGCCGGCGGGCAGCGGTTGATCGAGCAGCTCGCGCACCAGCTCACCGCGCAGGTTGTAAATCGCCAACTGAGCCGGGGCATGAGCATACGCCGGTGAAATCTCAAAACGAATGAGCGTGTTGGCATTGAAGGGGTTGGGGAAATTCTGGTGCAACGCCGGCGTTTGTGGCAGCGCCTTTTCCTGCAATGGCTCCGTGACCGCGGTCGCGATTTGTGGACCCGCGGTGCGGCGCCGGCCTTCGGCATCAGCGAGATAAACATTCACCCACGCGGGGCGAAACGAAGGCGGCTGCCGGTAAAGTTGCTGCCATTCCTCATCGGTCAGGCGCTGGAAATTCCAAGTCACGTGTTCGTAGTAACTCAGCAGCGGCCCGATGAATGCCATCGGCTGGCCCGCCTGATTTTCGGCAATGAAAACGCCGAGATCGAGCGGCCCGGTGCCGGCATGCAGGACCTTGCCGACCGGCGTTCCCGCTTCATCCGTCGGTTGCGTGTGCACGTCCGCAATTACCAGATCTTTTTCGGCCACTTGACCGGAGCCGTTGTAGTAGAGATCGACATACCAGCCGTCAAACTCCGTTACGCACCCGTCGCGTTCATAAAGCATACTCTGCAGAAAACGAGTTTCAGCGGAATCCAGCGGCGTGTGCTGAAGCTGCTTGCCCGCGATCACCGCCAGCGTGTCCATGATGCCGGCCATACCGGAGAAATAGCGCGTGAGGTAGGTCTTGCGCCATTCCTCCGCAAACGCAAGCGTGCCGAATTTGGCCTCAGCCTGCCGGGCAAAACGCTCGAGGGCGCGATAGAACGCCGGCAACGGTTCCACGAAGCTGTATGGAAAGGAGCAGGTCGCGCCGATGGTGTAGGACTGCTTGGCGTACAGTAAATTGTCATGCCGCAACTGTGCCCACGAAGCGAGTTGCGTGTTCATCTTTTGCTGCCAAAATGCACCGGTTTGCATGAATGCCGGAAAGGGCGCCAAATTGCCGGGCGGATTGAGCGCGCGAATGGCGGCCAGCCAGGCATTATACAACGAGCTGCTCCAGAACGCCGGCTCGTAGGAATCGACCAGATAGCGCACCGCTGCCAGGTTGGAGGCATAGGGATAACGCCCCAGCTCATCTTGCAACAAAATCGCGCTGGCCTCATTTCCCAGGGCGAACAGCACATCCAGGCTGGAGGGCATCATGCGCAGGATTTTTTCGCCTTGATAGAGGATGCGGTCATGGACGACATTGCCCATCACATAGGAGTCGATGACGAAGCGCTGGCCGAGCAGCAAAAAGGCGGTGGGCGGCATGGCTTGCTCGGGAACGGCGGGATCAGAGAGCAGAATCTGGGAATTGATGCGCTGAATGGCATAAGACTTCGTTGCCAGCGCTTGCTGCAGCGCTTGCAACCGGCCGGCGTCGAGCAATTCGGCGGCCTGAGTCAGACCGATTTCGTCCGCCAAGAGCTGCAAATGCGCGAGTGTGACATTGTCACTCTCGCCGACGAAAAAACGAATGAGATCTTCCATTTCCTCCCAAATCGGCAGCGCGCCGCTGCTTTTAGCAGCCTCCCAGAGCAGGTAGGCCATGATGGTCTGGCGCTGGATGTCAGCCGCGCTGGGCGCCGGCATGCCATGCTGTTGCGGCGGGCTGAGCATCAACTCGGTGCGGCCGAGCCAGATCATCGCGCGGAAGTAATTCTTGAGAATCGCTTCATTGGTATAATGGCCGCGCGGCCGGAATTGGCTGAAATCGATGAGGCGCGGCGTAGCCGCGAACAGGGCATAAGGCGCCGGCTGCTCATCCGTGATCAGCTTCAGCAGGGCCTCGACCGTGGCGCTGTTCTCCGCGCGCTGCGGCGTATACGCCAATCCCAGCAGTCGAAGCGCGACAGTGAGGTAGACGTCCATGTCGTTCAGCATCGTTTGCATGGCTGGCTGACCGGCAGAGCGATTCGCCAGGTTCGGCCATTCCCGCCGCAGCTTGAGCAGCAACTCTTCTAGGCGCGGAATCAGGAGGCCGCGTTCCATGTCCTCCAGAATCGTATCATAGGAACGATGCAGCGCGTGCAAGATGGCATCGCTGGAGACGAAAACCGGCAAATCATGTTTGTAGATTTCATAGAAGGCCTCCCCAAAGTTTTCGCGCTGCAGCCGCTCGCTCACCACAAAGCCGTTATCCGAGAGCAAGGCGCGTTCATCGGCGGTGAGCTGGTAGATTTGGATGATCGTGTCCAGATAGGCGATTTTTTTGAGCGGAAGGTAGAGCGCGGTGCGGAAAGCGGGAGTGGGATGAAGGCTGCGCAGTTGTGCGCCGGTCAAATCCCGATGGTCGTCCAGGAAACTGGTGTAAGCCTGCAGGTCAAAATCACTGCCGGCTTGGGCGCGTGCCTGCATGGAGGGCAGCAGAGCCAGCGCGAGCAGAATCGACACAAAGTAGCGCATATCTCATACTCCCGAGCTTGAAGTCAGCTCACGAAATCAGCGGGCGGCGCAGATTTTCCTCTGCGCCGCCTCACTCTCTTTTATGAAAATGCTGCGCTGGGGCAGCGGAATTGCCGGAAAGGTTGCCAATGAATTCAGGCCCGACCATCAACCGCGGAGGCGATGGTGCTGTCTAAAACTGGCCTTGATTGAGATTCTGCTGCGCTCTGCCAGGCCGGATTACTTCGTCAAGAATCTGCTTGGGAAAAGGCTCTTTTGTCGCTTATCACCTTATTTCAAATGTAGTGCCAGTGATCAGTTAACCAACGCTCGGACGGTCACGCCGGTGCCGCCGGAATGCCGGGAATTTCCTGCTTGAAAATGTTGATCTTGAAAAGTCCAAAAGGGCAGTGGAGGAGAGGCGACCTGGCGGGTTTGGCGAGAGGAATGCCGGCTGCCGGCTCTGGCCATCAGTTTTCTGAGGGCTTCACCAGTTTTTTGGAGCGGAAATCAGGCGAGGGAATCCAGATAGCGGCCTCCTTGCTGCCGTAAGCCCGGGCGCGGCCGATCCAGCATTGATACCCAATCCAAGCGCAAACCAGCGCATCCAGGCAGTCTTCCAGGCCTTTCAGTCGCGCGGCGGTGCCAAGACGGCGCACCGCGTGCGCGGCCGGCACCAGGCTGGTTACGCCCGCAATCTCTTCGGCCAGTGCCGCACGCAAAGCTTCGAGATTCCGGCAGAGGCGGCGCCGGCGCAAGTCTGGTGAGGCTTCCGGCCAATACTGCGAGAGGCGCGCAGTTTTGTAAGCCAGGCGCATCGGCAATCGCATCAGTTCGATGATGGCGGGATGCGGATAGGTTTCGAGAAACACGCGCTTCGCCCGCGGCGCGGCGCCGTGCGTGTGCCAGTGGTAACCGGCAGCGCAAAGCTGGTGGAAGAGGGATGCCGAAATCGGGCCGGGCCGCTGGGCGTTGGGCGTGTGCGTGCCGGCGCCGCGGCTCACGTAGGCCGCAGTCACGGCATTGTCGCATGGCCGCCGGCCGTTGAGCGGTTTGGCCGCCAGAGGAATATCCAACGCCACAATTTGCGGCAACTCGCCAGTGAGTTTTTTGCAGTGAGAGAGCAACGCATCAATAGGAGGGAGGCAGCCGCGCACGCGAGTGCGCCAATCGACTTTTGCATGCGGCCCGCTGGTGAGAAATTCGTCATAGGATCTTCCGAGCGCGATCAATTTTGGTTTGGCATTTCTGCGTGCGCGCAACAGCGCCACGCCCGAGGGTTGATGCGCCGTCCACGCCGCGTCGATGCCGAGAATGTGTGCAGGCATAATTGTGATGGTCCCGTTCGGGCGGTTGTTGCTGAGATATTAAATATTAATTGAGTTTATAAGATCCCATGAGAACCGCCCGGGCGGTTTGAGAGCTCGGAGCCGGCCTTATTCAGAATCGAGCAACTGCCGCGCGCGGCGAAACACTCCATCGAACATCGCCTCCGTCAATCTCCCGGTAAAAGTATTTTGCTGGCTGGGATGAAACGACGCAAGCAGCGTGATCTTGCCGGTCAGCTTGACTTCAGCGCGATGCGCGAATTTCGGCTTGGGAGAGTGATCGATTCCATAAACCTCTCCAAAAACAGAAAGCGCGGTGGCAAAGGCAATCTTGCCCAACGCAATCACGACTCTGATTTGCTTCATCAGCGCGACTTCGGTGAGAATGAAACCACGGCAATTCGCGAATTCCGCCGGCGTCGGCTGGTTGGCCGGCGGCGCGCAGCGGCACGGCGCCGTGATCAGGCAATCTTTCAACTTCAAACCATCAGTGCGATGGGTTGACACCGGTTGATTGGCGAAGCCGGCTTTGTGCAAGGCGCGATACAGCCAGTCGCCGCTGCGGTCGCCGGTGAACGTGCGGCCGGTGCGATTGCCGCCGTGCGCGGCCGGCGCCAGTCCGACAATCAGCAAGCGCGCATTGAAATCACCGAAGGAAGGCACGGGTTTGCCCCAATACTCTTCCGTTGCAAACCGTTTAGTTTTCTCGCGTGCGATGCGTTCGCGCCAATGCACCAAGCGGGGACAGCGCCGGCAGGCGACGAGGTCGCGGTGCAAACGCAGCAGTTTTTGCCGAGTGGAAATGGCAGCCATGCCGATGGAATTCTCCTGAACGTAATTCAGCTCGCAGCTCTCGCAGGATTTGGCGTAATCTAAGCAATTCCGCGGTCGGGCACAACCACGGGGCGCGCGCCTTCGCAAACATCTACTTGCGCATTTGCCGCAAAAAAGACATATTCAGCCCTCTTTTTTTAAGAAACTCAGCAGGTGTTTTCCTCTGTTCCCATCCCGAAAGGAGATTCCCATGTTGAAGCAAACTGTACAAGACGCGCTGAATGAGCAGATCAAGGCCGAGTTGGAATCCGCCTATGTTTATCTGGCCATGTCGGCCTACAGCGAATCGGTCAATCTGCGCGGCTTTGCGAGTTGGATGCGGGGGCAAAGCCAGGAGGAACTCGGGCACGCGCTCAAGCTGTTCGATTTTGTGAATGATCGCGGCGGCCGGGTGACGCTGCAGGCGCTGGCGCAGCCGCCGGCGGATTACAAATCGGCGCTCGACATGATGGAACACACGCTCAACCACGAACAAAAAGTCAGCGGGCTGATCAACCGCCTTTATGAACTTGCCCTCAAGGAAAGCGACTATCCCACCCAGGCGCATCTGCAGTGGTTCATCACCGAGCAGGTGGAGGAGGAGAAGACGGCGCAGGAGATCGTCGAGCAACTCCGGATGATCGGCAATCACACGCCGGGCCTGCTGATGCTGGATCGCCAGATGGGCCAGCGCAGCGAAAAATAACGCGGCCGAAGACTGGTTGCGCTGCCGGACCGGTGGCGGCAAGCGTGCGAAAGATACTGCAGAAAGGAGGTGCAACCGGACGAGCTGTTTGTTCTGATGCCACGGCAGAATGTGTCGAAATTTGGTAATTCAAAAACCCGTCAGGGAGGAGTTTCATGTTCAACCTGCGACGTTGTTTGTCGATGCTGGTGTTGCTTGCGACGATACCGCTGGCCGCTTTCGGCCAGTTGACCATCCAGGGCACGGTCACCGATGAGCGTGGCGAAGCGCTGGTGGGCGCCAACGTGTTGATTCCCGGCACGACGCGCGGCGCTGCGACCGATGTGGACGGCAAATTCACCATCTTGGTGCCGTCACCGGGCGCGGAAACGGTGCTGGAAGCGCGCCTGATCGGCTACAAATCCGCACGAAAGAGTATCACACAAACCAGCGGCCTCGCCGAGGTCAATTTCGCCCTCACCGTCGATGCGCTGCAAATGGACGAGGTCGTGGTGACCGGCACTTCCGTGGCCACCTCGAAACGGCAGCTCGGCAATGCCATTTCGACGGTAAATGTTCGCGCGGTGGAAGCGACTGGCGCCACCGCGATTGATGCCGCGCTCACCGGCAAAATTGCCGGTGCGCAAATCAGTCAGAACTCCGGCAACCCGGCGGGCGGCATCACCGTGCGGCTGCGCGGGGCAAGCACGGTGCTGGGCAACGCTGATCCACTTTACATTGTCGATGGCGTGATTGTCAACAACGACTCGCCGCAGTTGATCGATCTCGGCGGTTACCGGCAAAACCGGCTGGTTGATCTCAATCCCCAGGACATCGAGCGCATCGAGGTGATCAAAGGCGCGGCGGCGGCGGCGATCTACGGCTCGCGCGCGAACAACGGCGTGGTGCAAATCTTCACCAAGCGCGGCAGCATCGGTGAGCCGCGCATCAGCATCACCTCCCGCTTCACCACCAGCGCGATTCGCAAGACCCTGGAGGTCAACAAGTATCCGTTTGACAAGCCGCAAAGCGATCCCACCGCCAAGCCGGTCACGCGCTATGATTATCAAGATTTCATTTTCCGGCGCGCGTACGGCACGGAGAACAATTTCTCGGTGACCGGCGGCACCTCCAATACCCAGTATTATTTTTCGGGCTCTTATCTCGGTAATGAGGGTATCGTCAACGCGACTTCCTACCATCGCACCGGCGGCCGCGCGCGCCTCGATCAAACGCTCAATGACTGGGCGCGGCTGTCTGCCGGCGCCAATTACACCTACAGTGAAAGCGACGAAGTGCCCAACGGCGGCTTGATCGAAGCCTACGGCGCACTCACGGGCTTTATCTTCTCGCCGAATACCACCGATCCGCGGCCGGTCAATGGCGTGTATCCCAACACCGCCGCCATCAACCGCACCAACCCGGTGCAGGCGATTGATCTGTTTAAATTCGGCCAGCAGACCAGCCGCTTCATCGGCGATTTGCAGCTCAATCTGTCGCCCTGGCGCGGCCTGAGCGTGGACTATACCGTCGGGTATGATACCTACGGCCAAATCGGCACGGGTTTCATTCCCTCCGGCACCACCGCCGCGCTTTATCCACAAGGGCTCGCGCGCCGCGGCGAGCGTGATTTTCTGCAATTGAATAACGATCTCAATGTGCGTTACCGAACCGATCTCTCCACTTCGCTGCAGTCGACCACGGTTTTGGGCGGCACGCTGCAGTTCGAGAAGGCGAGCAACTTCACTGCCCAGGCCACGCAGTTGAGTCCGGTGTCGCAAATCGTGCCGAGCGGCGCTTCGCAGACCATCGGCGAATTCCGCAGCGAGAACACGATCTACGGCGCATTTGCGCAGCAAACGTTTGGCCTGCTCAACCGCTTGTTTCTCACCGCTGCCGGCCGTATCGACGCCTCTTCGGTTTTCGGCAAGGATGAACGCTGGCAGTTTTATCCCAAAGCCAGCGCTTCCTACTTGATTTCCGAAGAGAGCTTTTGGCGCAATGGCGGCCTCGCGAACCTCTTCCCCAGCTTCAAGCTGCGCGCCTCGTGGGGCGAGTCCGGCAATCTCACCGCCATTGGTGCGTTCGACCGATTCACCAATTACAGCCCGTTTTCCTATGACGGCAAATCCGGTTTGGTGCCCAGCACCCAGCTCGGCACCGCCAACATCAAGCCCGAGCGCCAGCGCGAATACGAGGTGGGCGTGGACTTCAGCCTGTGGCGCGACCGGATCGCGGTGGAACTTTCCTACTATGATCAGCACGTGACCGACCTGCTGCTGTTCCGTTCGCTCGCACCCTCCACCGGCTTCTTGAGCCGCCTGGAAAACGTCGGCACGCTGGACAACACCGGTTGGGAAGTGTTGCTGCGCGCCTTGCCGTTGCAAACCCGCAATCTGCGCTGGAGCACGACCTTCACCTATGCGACCAACAAAAACGAGGTGAATGGTATCGAAGGCGACATTCTGCTGCTGGCGGATGCCTTTGGCCAGGTCGCGGCGAAGAATGGCGAACCCTTGGGCGTGTTCTACACCACGTATTACGCGCGCAATCCCGACGGCAGCTTGTTGTTGACGCCCGCGGGCCTGCCGCAACCCGAACAGCGCAGCCGCAATCCGCAAACCGGCCAGCCCACCGGTGGCACCATTCGCACGGTCACCGGTGATCCCAATCCCGATTTCACCTTCTCGTGGATCAACGAGCTGGAGATCGGCCGCAATTTCTCCGTGCGCGCGCAAGTCGACGCGGTGCAGGGTTTCGACGTGTTCAACTTCACGCGGCGCGTGGGCGCGCGCGGGCCGCTCTACGGCAACTTGGTGGATTACCAGCGCGAGCTGGAGGGCAAAGTGCCCGCCGGCTACAACACCGCGCTGTTCTCGATCTTGGATGCCTGGATCGAAGACGGCTCGTTCATCAAGCTGCGCGAGCTGGCAGTATCGTATGACCTGCATCCGAAAATGCTCGGCCTGCGCAGCCTGCGGCTGAGCGTGATCGGCCGCAACCTGTTCTCGATCGACGATTACCAAGGCTACGATCCCGAAATCAACACCGCCGGCCAGAGCACGGGCGTGCGCGGCTTTGATTTCGTCGAGGTGCCGATTCCGCGCACGTTTTCTTTCGGCGTGACGCTGAATTACTAGTACCAATTCCTTTCGTTTCGTCGTCTTGCCCCGTGCGGGGCACAGTTGCGACCACCTGTCATTCAGACAAATCTTGTGAAGCACTCGGCACGGCGCCCAGCTCTTCACAGGATGTTTGCAGGACGTTTTGCAGGAAACACTCATTTGGGAGAATTCAACTGATGAAGCGTTCTCTTCATAATAGACCCAAACTGGCGCTGGCGTTGGCGAGCATGCTGCTGTTGGTGATCACCGCCTGCTCGCTGGACGTCACCAACCCCAACAGCGCCTCGGAAGATCAAGTGTTGACCACGCGCACCGGCGTGATCGCGCTGGCCGTGGGCCTGCAGCAAAACTACGCCGTGAGCGTGATGGAACCGGTGATCCTCACGCCTGGCGTCACCAGCGGTGAAATCGCGATCAATTCCACTTTCACCAATTTGCTGGAGCTGCAGGACGGCGGCAATCAAGTCACCACCGGCAACGGCAACGTGCTGGCGCTGTGGGCGCGGCCGATCCGGGTGATGAGCATGGCGAATGATTTGATTGCGAGCGCGCCGAAAGTGACGCTCGATCCCGGCACGCGCAGCGGCATCATTGCCCTGGCGCATCTCTACAAGGCCATGGCGATGGGCTTTTTGGCGCAGGCCTTCGAGCAGGCGCCCATTGATTTGGACAAGGACGGCCGCGCACTGTTCCGGCCACGGCAGGAAGTGCTGGCCGGCGCGATCGGCCTGCTCGATGCCGCCGCCCAGTTGCTGGCCGCCACCCCGGCGAGCAACGAGTTCAACACCCAGATTCTGGGAAGGAATTTCGATCTGGTGAACACCATCAATGCCATGCGGGCGCGCTACAATCTGATGGCCGGCCGCCATCAACCGGCGTTGGATATTGCCGGCAGCGTCAATCCTGCGGCCAAATCGGTTTTCACTTACGATGATCGCAATCCGAATCCGATCTACCAGCTCGTGTTTCTCAACCGGAACTATGCGGCGCGGGACAATTTCGGCAGTGCGTTGGTCGAACCTGGTGACGGCCGGCTGGGTTTCTATCTCACCCCGGCGGACAAAACCAATCCTTCGCCTTACAATCTGCCCATCGATGATCTCAAAGGCTTCTTCGATGCCATCTCCAAGGCGATTCCGGTGTATTTGCCCGGTGAGATGAATTTGATCAAAGCCGAGGCCCTGGTGCGGCTGGGCCGCTTGCCCGAGGCCGTGAATGAAATCAACGCGGTACGCACCAAAACCACCGATCCCTTCGGCGTCGCTGCCGGATTGCCGGCTTACAGCGGTGCGGTGACCGAAACGGCATTGCTGGAAGAAATCTATCGCCAGCGCAGCGCCGAGCTGTTCATGACCGGCTTGCATCTCGAAGACAGCCGGCGGCTGAGCCGTCCCGGCCCGCTGGAGGCCAACCCTGAGCGCAATCGCAATTTCTATCCCTATCCTGATCAGGAACGGCTGAACAATCCCAACACGCCGCCGGATCCCAACATCTGAAGCGAATTGCAGGGGCATGGCCTTCCGCCATGCCCTTGCTTTTTCGGAGAGCATCACCGCATGAGCAATGAACTCGAAGCAGAGGTTTTGTCTTCCTGGCAGGTGAATGCCGCGGCTTGGACGGCGGCAGTGCAGGAGGGGAAAATCGCCAGCCGCAAGCTGGTCACCGATCAAGCGATTCTCGCTGCGGTGCAGCAACACCAACCGAAGCG
This sequence comes from bacterium, assembly GCA_023150945.1. Classification (NCBI taxonomy): domain Bacteria; species bacterium. Next base: position 863,392 of record JAKLJX010000001.1, read on the forward strand.
TGTGCTCGATATTGGCTGCGGCGAAGGCTGGCTGGCGCGTCGTCTTGCGGAGCAGGGCATGCAGGTGATGGGTGTCGATGCGATTCCTGCGTTGATCGAGCAGGCGCGGCAGCGCGGCGGCGCCGAGTTTGAAATTTGTTCCTATGAGGAAATTGCCGCAGGCGCACTGGCGGCGGCCGGCCCCTTCGACGCACTGATCTGCAATTTTTCATTGTTGGGGAAGGAATCGGTGGAGCGACTGCTGCGTGCGCTTCCGGCGCTGCTGAGCCGCCACGGCCGCTTGTTCGTGCAGACGCTGCATCCGGTGGTGGCCTGCGGGGATCAGCCTTATCGCGACGGCTGGCGGCCCGGCTCGTGGGAGGGATTCGGGCCGGAGTTTACCCAGCCCGCGCCGTGGTACTTTCGCACCATTGCCTCGTGGATCAACCTGTTTCATGCCTGCGGCCTGCGCCTGGCGGAATGCCGTGAGCCGCTGCATCCGCAGACACTCAAACCTGCCGCGATTCTGTTCATTGGTGCAGCGCAAAGCCCGGCCTGGTAACGGCGTCCTTTCTGCCGTCACCTTCAGGTGGCCGCGGTGATCCAGCTCACCGCGTCACCCACGGCAATCTCACCGCTGTCCAAAACTTCCGCGAACACGCCGCCACCCCAATTGCGTTGCATGCAAGCGCGCAGGCCGGGCAGGGCCTCGTCCATGCGCTCGCACGGCCGGGTTTCTCCCAGAATGCGCAAGCGGCAGCCGCCGATTTGCAGCAGGCGGCCGCGGCTGTCCTGCAACGGTAATCCGCTGATCATCAAATTGGCGCGGCGCGCCGCCGGATCGAGCTGCGCGCCCAGCTCCTGCATCAGCTCCGCCCAGCGTTCCGCCGCTATGATCGTCACCTGACGTTTGCCGCCCTGATTGGCGTTGTCGATCAGGCCCAAGCCTGCCACCAGTTGCGCGGCCGTGCGCGGATCCATCGGGCCGCGTTTGCCGCGTTTGATCCAAATTCTTTCGAGCTTGCCGTTTGGTTGCATGGTGTTCCTTTTTCTTATTGCGGTCACAAAGCCATCGATGGAACCGCAGAGTCACGGAGAACGCTGAGAATCGCTTTTCGGAGGTTACGGCTTTGCGATCTCCGCGTCTTCGCGGTTCAACCCTTCTCTTCCCGCGCCTTTGCGTCTTCTCGTTCTGGTGAGTGCTTCTGCCTACATGGGTTCCGGCTCGTTCGAGTGATGATTTCGTTTTGTGTTTGAAACGCCAAACGCTTCTCGCCTCGCGCAAAAAGCCCTTGCTTTTCCGGGGGCAGGGCGCTATTCTTGCCCACTTCCTGACGCGCGAAGATAGCAGTGCCCCAATTCAATTTCAACCCCAAGACAAAGGACAATGCATGCCTCGGACTCGATTCTCAGCAACAGCGGCCTGGAGAGGGATGGTGTTGTGCCTGGCAATGGCAACGATCACATTTGCCGCCGGAAAGGGAGCCTTCAGCGGGCGGCCTGTGCAGCAGAATAATGCCATCTATGCGCCCGGCGTAGTGGTGGTCAGATTTGCCGCCGGCCAGCACGCCGGCGAAAGATCCGCTGCCCCCGGCAACACCGCGCTCGCCGCCATTTTGCAGGCGCAGGGGATTCACCAACTGCAACCCGTGTTGCCTGCCCACCAGCAGCGCCGGCACTCGCCGGCGGTGCCGATCGCAAACATCTATTTTGCTTATTTCAACCATTCCGCCGCCCCGGAGCAGGTGGCCGCGGCCTTGCGCCAAAGCCCGGAAGTGGTTTATGCCGAACCCAAGCAGATTCACCAAATTGCTGCGACGCCGAATGATCCGCTGTACTTGAATCAACCCTTCTTCAATGTCGTGCGCGCCCGGCAAGCGTGGGACACGGTGAGGGGCGAGCAGGGCAATGTCGTCATTGCCATCGTCGATGGTGGCACGGATATCGATCATCCCGACCTCGCGGCCAACCTGTGGCGCAATCCCGGTGAGGTCGCCAACAACGGCCTGGATGACGACAATAATGGCTACGTTGACGATGTGCACGGCTGGAACTTCGCGAATAACTCGCCCGATCCCACCGGACTGGCGAGCACGCCCAGCAACGCCGATCATGGCACCCACACCGCGGGCATCGCCGCCGCCGTGACCAACAACAACACCGGCGTTGCCGGCATGAGTTGGAACGCCAAGCTGATGCCGATTTGCGCCGGCGATTCGGAAACCGATCGCTACATCACTTTCGGCTTTGAGGGCGTTTTGTATGCCGCGAACAACGGCGCCGACGTCATCAGTTTGAGCTGGGGCGGTTACGGCAATTCCGCTTACGAACAGGATGTCATCGACTATGTCGCTGATTTGGGCGTCGCCGTAGTCGCGGCCGCGGGCAATGGCAACTCGGCGGCACTGCACTATCCCTCGGCCTATCGCAACGTGCTGGCGGTGGCCAACACCACCAATGATGATCTCAAGTACTCGGCCAGCAATTACGGTACCTGGGTGGATGTCGCGGCGCCCGGCACCGGCATTCTCAGCACGATCAGCAACGGCAACTATGTCAATAACTCCGGCACTTCGATGTCCTGCCCGCTGGTGGCGGGCTTGGTGGCGCTGGTGCGCACGCAGCATCCGGCTTGGAACGGCCTGCAGGCGGCGGAGCAGGTGCGCATCACCGCAGACAACCTCGACGCCAAGAATCCGGCGTACGCCGGTTTGTTGGGCCGTGGCCGCATAAACGCGGAACGCGCCGTCACCGAGTCTTCGCCGGCCGTGCGGCTGGCGGCTTTTAGCTTCACCGAAACCGACGGCGACGGCGTCATCGAGCCGGGCGAAACGGTTGCCGTGACGGTCACCCTGCGCAACTATCTCGCGCCCGCCAGCAACCTCAGCCTGACGCTCAGCGAGAGCGACAATTACGCCACGGTGACCACCGCCACCGCGACGCTCGCCGGTTTGGGCACGCTGCAGCAGGCGGCGGCGCCCGAGGCATTGCGCTTTGCGGTGGCGAGCAATGCGCCGAGCGGCCATCCCATTGAATTCACTTTGAACATTGCCTCGGCGGGATATCAAGATGTCGATCGCTTCACGTTGACGGTTCTGCCCGCCGCCGGCGCGGCCAACATCAACAACATTGCCACCACCGTCACCAATGTCGGCCGTCTGGGCGGTCTCGATCCTTCCGACGCCGGCAGCGGCCTCGGCTTTCGTTTTCGCGGCGGCCCCAGCCTGCTGTTCGAAGGCAGTCTCATCGCCGGCACCGGCCCCACGCAAGTTTCCAATGCGGCGCGCGGACTCATCACCGGCAATCAACAGCTCAATGATCAGGATTTCACCGCGGCCGCCGGCGGCGATCTGCGCGTGAGCACGCCGGGCAATCGCACCGATCAGGAGAGCATCGGCATTTTCGAAGACCGGGCCGCCAACAATCCCATGAATATCCGCGTCACGCAGGAATCCTTTGCGCAGAAGGATGCGCCCAACGATGACTTCATCCTGCTGCTCTACAACCTCGAGAATCTCAATGCCGAACCGCTGAACAATTTTCATTTCGGCGTTTTCTTTGATTGGGATATTGACGGCGGCTCGTTTGCCACCAACAAAACCGACCACGATGCGCCGCGCCGGCTGGGCTATGCTTTCGACAGCGGCGCCGGCCCGAAAACTCACGTCGGCATGTCGCTGGTGAGCGAAGGCAATTTCAACTACACCGCAATCTACAATGATCCCGCTGCCCCGGGTTTCACCGGTTTTGCGCTGCACGACGGCTTCACGGATGTGGAGAAATGGACTGCGATCAGCGGCGGTGTGGGACTGGAGCGCGCCGGCCCGGCGGATATTTCTTTCGTGATTGCAGCCGGCCCGCTCACAATTCCGGCGCGGGGCACGATGACCGTGGGCTTCGCGCTGCTCGCCGGCGAGAATCTCGCTGATTTGCAGAGCAATGCCGATGCCGCGCAGGAGTTGTGGCGCAGCCTGTTTGCCACGCAGGTGGCTGATCCGCGCGATCCCGGCCTGCCCACCGCCTTTGGCCTGGCGCAGAATTTTCCCAATCCCTTTCAAGTGAAGGAAGAGCGCGGCGCCAACACCACCATCGCGTTTCAACTGCCCGTGGCGGAAACCGTGACGCTCGAAATCTACGACGTGCTCGGGCAGCAAGTCCGCACGCTGGTGCGCGACCGCCGCGCTGCCGGTTTTCACCGGATAACTTGGGACGGCCGCAGCGCCGCCGGCTGGTTGGTGCAGAATGGCGTCTATTTCTACCGTCTCACGGCCGGCAGCTTCGTGCAAACGCGCAAGCTGGTGGTGATGCGCTGATGCCGCAGCGGGAGAAAGCCGATGGGCACAGCCTGGCGGTGGCGTTCGTGAGTCGCTTCATTCGCGAGCCGGCCTTGCGCGAACGCATCAGCGCGGTGCTGGCCGGCTTGCCGGCGGAGGTGCGGCAGGATATTGTCAACGACGATCGCTTTCGCATGGCGGTGTTCGATGTCCGCGATGCGGCCAACAGCTACTTGCATTTTGCGCCGCCGGGCGTGGGCAAAAGTGGCAGCCGCATGATCGCGTGGAAGTCCTCGCTCAGCACCGCGCCGCTGGAGTTTGCGAACTACGTCATCGCGCATGAGTTCGCGCATGCCTACTTGCGCAATCGCGGCCGCACCGCGGCGGAAGACCCGGAAGATGCCGCTGATGCGTTGGCCCAGGAATGGGGCTATGACAAGCCGGAGAGCGCGCGGCGTTTCACCTGGTGGCGCCGTTCGTGAAGCGGCGGCCGCAGGCAACGCTGGAAAAGGCGAAGCCTTCGGCGCCATGCGGCCCTGACACAAACTGAAAATCCCACTGCCGCAGCTTTGTCATGCTGTCGCAGTGGGATTTTTTTTCGGATTGCCTCGCCCGGCAGCAGGAGATGGTTGCCAACCGTGCCGTTACTGTGATACCTGCCTTATTTCCAACTCACAAAGCTCGAATCCGCGCGCGTGGGCTTTTCCACCCAATCGGCGACGAACACATTGGTGTCGCGCGTGGGCGTGCGTTGCGCGTTGCGGTTCGAGCAGAAGACAATCTGCTTGCCGCTGTAGGAAAACATCGGGAACGCGTCGAAGGTATCGGTGTGCGTGACCCGCTCCAAGCCGGTGCCGTCGACCTTGATCATGAACACGTCGAAGTTGCGGCCGCCTTTGTCGAGCGAATGATGATTCGAGCAGAACAACACGCGCTTGCCGTCAGGATGAAAGAACGGCGCCCAATTCGCGCCGGGAAGATTGGTGACCTGGCGCACGCTTTTGCCGTCGGCGTCGGCGATGAAGACGTTGAGCGCTTTGGGTTCGACCAGGCCCTGGGCCAGCAATTCCCGGTAGGCGGTGGCTTCCTCACCCGTGGGCCGGCTGGCGCGCCACACGATTTGCCTGGAATCGCGCGAAAAGAAGGCGCCGCCGTCATACCCCAGCTCGGAAGTCAATTGCAGATCCTCCCCGGTCTTCAAATCATAGCGCCACAGTTCCAAATCGCCGGAGCGCACTGATGTGTAAACGAGGTAACGGCCGTTGGGCGAGATGGTGGCCTCGGCGTCGTAGCCCGGCCCGCCGATCAACAGCTTGGGGGAAGGATCTTTCGAGCTTGCGACATAGATTTCATAGTCCTGCAGCAACGCCCAAACGTAGCGGCCTCCCGAGAACATCATGCCTTGCGGGCAATCCGGGCTGCCGCCATGCGTGGAAGCATAGAGCCAGCGGCCGTCTTTGAAAAAGTAACTACACGTGGTGCGGCCCTTGCCGGTGGAAAGCAGCTCGTACTGTTTTCCACTTTTCAAGGGCTTGCCGTTCACATTCATCACAAAGATTTGGTCGCAGCCCTGCGGGTTGATCTTGGTCCAGTCACTCTGAAAGATGAGCTGTTTGTCATCGAAGCTCCAATAGGCCTCGGCATTATTCCCGCCAAAAGTCAATTGCCGCAAATTTCGCAGATGCACCTCTCCGGTGTAGCGCAGCGAATCAATACTCTTGCCGCTGGTCTGCGCCTGACTGCTGCCAAACCAGCCTGCCAGCAGCACGAGCCAACTTGTGGCCCTCATCATGCGCCGGAGCGATTCCGCCGGCGCCAGCCAAGCATAATCATGTTTCACAATGAACTCCCTTTGGTTTGTATGACACGTCTCGCTCGATGCAATTCAAATGAATCTGGCGAAGCCCCGGCGCTGAGCCGAGATCTTCACAAGGTCCTCCGGGATGACGGCGGTGTTCGTGTCTGTCCAGAAATGAAGAAACCGCCCGGGCGCCCGGCCCCGAGGCATGCACCCTTCGAATCAAACCTGCTCTTGCTCATGACGAAGCGCCCGGGCGGTGGCGGTCAGGCATTTTGTGCTTGCCGGTCCCGACGGCTTCACCTGATCGGCAGCAAGTCGCTTTTGTGCAGCGGCAGCGTGCGCAGCTCCAGGGAATCCGCGCTGCTGAACGCCGTCCAAATCGGCATGATGCGGCCCGCGTGCGCATCGATGCCCGTGTAGTCGCCGAAGAACACCGGCTGCTTGGTGGTGAAACTGTGCGGCGAGAGGCGGTGATTGCTGAAGGTTTCGCCGCCATCGAATGAAGCTGCCAGATACACATGCGTGGCGGTGGGATCGCTGCCTGCCTCGCGGCGATCATAAAACAGAATGTAAATCGCGCCGTCGCGCGGATCGACCGCCAGCCAGGTGAAGAATTGCTCCCTGCCGTTTTGCAGCGAATCATCGTTCACGCGCCGCGGCGCGCTCCAACTCGCGCCGCCATCGCGCGAGCAGGCGAGAAAAACATCCGGGTCGCCGTGGCGCTGGTCGATCCAGTTTATGTAAATCGCGCCGCGATCGGGGCCGGTGCTGACATCGCAGGCCGTGACCGGCATGCCGTTGCAGCGGTAAATCCCATTGACCTCGAAATTCCATCCGCCCGGCATCGCGCTCACCACGACATCGCTTGCGAAAGTCAATCCGCCGTCGAGTGACTTGTCGAAATAGAGGCCGTCTCTCCCGGCCCACGCCAGATACACTTCGCCGTTAGGCCCGACCGCCGGCACACAGCCTTCCACCGTCGCATCATCATCGCGCGCATCGCCCGCCACGTCATTGACGCGCAGCGGCGCGCGAAACGAGGTGCCGCGATCGCTGGAACGCGCAAGCAGGATGAAGCTGCTGTCTTCCGGCGCGGCACTGCCGTAGGTCGTGAACTCCGTCCACGCGATATAGAGGTTGCCGCGATACGCGCTGTTGGTGTTGTCGATCGCGAACCAGGGTTTGTCCTGGAAAGGCGTGGCGGTGTTGAGATCGTAGACCGCCACCGGCTCGAGCCAACTGTGGCCGCCGTCCACGGACTTGATGCAAAAGATGCCGGAGACATTCTCCCGCTTGAAGCCGGTGAAAGAAATGTAAACGCTGTAGGCGTTGCCCTCGGTATCGAAGCGCACCGAACAATCACCTTGCGCCCGTTTTTCGGGATTGGGCAAATGCTGCTCGAAGAACGTGCGGCCGCCATCAAACGACGTGTAGGCGAGATTGGTGACGCGCGCCCCCAGGCGGCTGCCGCTGGCATGCGACACCGCCACGACGTTGCGCGGATTCAGCGGATTGATGGCGATCGCCACTTCGTTGGGATTGAGGCCGCTGGTGTTGACGCGCACTGCCGGCTGCGCCACGAATTGCGCCGCCGCCGCCGGCGCCAGCGCCAAAGTCAACAGCAAGCCCAGTTGCATGGCAAGCATGAATGCCCTCGCGAGGTGAGCGGCAAAGAACCGCTCAATGGTTTTCGAGCACCGGCGCAATTCCCATCTCCTGCAGGAGATGATCGGCACCGGCGAACTTCTGCGTCACCCACAACACATAGCGAATGTCCACCGCGATCGAACGGCTGTAGTCTTCACTCCAGGCGTAGTCGTTGATCGTGGCTTCGAAAGCGCGATCGAAATTTACGCCCACCAGCTCGCCGCGGGCATTGAGCAGCGGGCTGCCCGAATTGCCGCCGGTGGTGTCGAGATTGTAGAGCACCGCCACCGGCACCTCCTGCAATTGCGGAGGCGCAAAGCGGCCGTAATCCTTCGCGCGATACAGCTTGATGAGCTTCTCCGGCGTATCGAACGGCTCCCGGCCGGTGGTCTTGGCGATTACGCCGGACAAAGTGGTGATCGGTTTGTAGTAAACCGCATCAGCCGGGGAATAGCCGCGAATGCGGCCGTAGGTGAAGCGCAACGTGCGATTGGCATCGGGAATGAAATCGGCCTGGCTGAATTCCTTTTTCACTTCGATGAGCTGGCCGTGCAATTTTTCCAGCGCGCCGTTCCGGCGTTGCGTCTGCCGCCGCATCTCCTGATACGCGGGATAAAGCGATTGTGCCAATGCGAGGAACGGATCCTTCAGCTTCTGCAACTCCTGCGGCGATTTTTCCAGGCAGGCCATTAGAAAGCGTTCGTCGTTGAGTTTGCTCTTGGCATACGCCTGCTGGATGAATTTTGCGATCGACTTTTGCGGATCGCCGGTTGCCACGATATCGGCCAGCGCCGCGAGGCGTTGATTCGCCGGCAGCCGGGCGGCGCGCAGCAGCATCTCTTGCAGAAAAATCTTGTCGGTGGCCTCGTGATAGTTCGTCACGGCCTGCTGCAGGTTTTGTTTGGAGGCGCTGAAGTTGCGCTCCATGTAGGCGGACAGGCGTTCCAAATCCGGCTTTTGCAGTTCCTGGCCGGCTTCGTAGACAGCGAACGCAAAGCGGAACAGCGAGACGTTGGTGAGATGTTGCAGCAGCAGATCGCGCTCGGCCGTTGCCGTCATTTCATCATAGACCTGCGTGATTTCCGCGAGCAGCGTGCCGTATTTCTGCTGGCGTTCGGCCTCAGCGGCAATGAACGCCTGCAGCGCCTGTTCCTGCGCCCGCTTTTGCTCGACCAGGCCGAGACGCTGCAGCCCTTTGAGCTTGCCGCGATAATTCTTCATGGTGTTGGCCAGGCTCTTGATACGGCTGGCGTGCTTGAGCGCGATGCTGCGGTCAGTGCGGCCCTGCTCTTCCATCGTCTGGATCTGCCATTCGTAGAGTTCGGCGACGTAGGGCATGCGGATCTTTTCTTCGAAGGCGAGATAAGCCGCGGTCTGATGGCGGTAAGTGCGTCCGGGATAACCGAGCAGAAAGACGAAGTCGTTTTCGTTCACGCCCTCGGGCGCGACGCGCAGAACGGTTTTGGGATGATAGGGCACATTGTTGGGCGAATACTCTGCCGGTGAGCCGTCCGGCGCCACATAGGCGCGCATGAAGGAGAAATCGCCGGTGTGGCGCGGCCACACCCAGTTGTCTTCGTCGCCGCCGAATTCGCCGATGCTGCGCGGCGGCACGTACACCAGCCGCACGTCTTTGAGATTGGTGTAGAGAAACAGCACGTAGGTTTTGCCGATGAACATCTCTGCGACTTCGGCGCGCCGGCCGGGCTGCGCCTGTTCTGCGGTTTGCACGATCTCCTTGATCTTGCGGTCGATCGCCTGGGCCCGCGCGCTGTAATCCATTTGTTCGTTGACCGCGGCCAGCACCTCCGCGGAAACGTCGCGATAGGACTCGATCAAACGCACGGTGAGGCTCTTGGCCGGAATTTCCTCGCCGCGGGTGGCGGCGAGAAAGCCGTTTTGCAGATAGTCTTTTTCCGCGGTGCTGGCGGCAGTGACCGCGCCATAGGCACAATGATGGTTGGTGAGAATTAGCCCCTCGGTCGAAACGAACGAGCCGGTGCAGCCGCCCACCATGACGATGGCATCGATCAGACTCACGCCGTTGGGATTGTAGATCGCGGCGGGATCGATCGACAGGCCTTTGTCCTTGAGCGGCAATTTGTGAATGTCGCTGATCGGCCACATGCCCTCATCGGGCGCCGCCTGCACCGCGAGCGCCAGGCAAAAGGCCAGAACGGATGGGAAACGTCTCATGGAAGGCTCCTCGTTGCTCTCTGAGAATGCGGGTTGTATTCTAATATTTTGTTGCTTTGATTTGTATAAGTGATTCCGAGTGTCATTCAGCAGGAATCTTGTGAGGCACCTGGCACCGTACTCAGATCTTCACAGGATCCTTGCAGGATGACATGGGTGGTGGCTGTACATTTCAAGGTAACAGACCGCTAGCCTGTCATGCTGCCAGCATCTTTCTCAGTGCTGCATTGTGCCCAGGGTGGGGCAGATGCTCGCAGGATACCACGAGCCGGGTTTGAAATTTCAATGACTGCCGCTCTGCTGCAATTCCTGCAAAGCCTCACTCAATCTCAGCGCGCAAGCGTTTGGCCATCGCGGCGGCATAGAGGCGGGGCGCCAGCCGGTTGAGCCAGTAAGCCAGCCTGCTGGTTTTGCCAACCAACAGCAACTTCTGCTCGCGGCGGGCAGCCTGCAAAATGCGCTGCGCTGCCACCGCGGGATCCAGCTTGCGGCCCACCACCACCTGCTCGTGCTGCACGGGATTGCCGTCCGCGCCCAGCGCATTCTTGTTGATGGGCGTGTCGATGAAAGAGGGACACACCAGCATGATCGCAACGCCTTCGGGTTCCAGCTCCGGCCGCAGGCTTTCGAAAAAGCCATGCAAAGCGTGTTTGCTCGCGGCATAGCCGGTGCGGCCGAGCAGCGGAGAAAAGCCGGCAACACTCGACAGCGTGATGATCATGCCCCGGCTTTGGATCAATGCCGGCAGTGCGGCTGCGGTCCAATTGAGCGCGCCGAAGAAATTCACCGCCAACACGCGGCGAATCACGGCGATATCGGTGGCGGCAAAGCGGCTGCGATGGCTGAGGCCGGCGTTGTTGATCAACAAATCGATCCGCCCGAATTGCTGAAGAATTCTGTGCGCGAGTTTTTGCGTGACTTCCCAATCGCTCACGTCAGCGGCATAGCCGGTGAAATTCACCGGCGTCTGCTTGAAATCGCGGCCGAGCAGCTCCAACTCCAGCGCCGCCTTGTCGATGCCGACCACCAGCGCGCCGGCCGCGCCGAAACTGCGGCACAGCGCGCGGCCCAGCCCGCCGGCCGCGCCGGTGATGATCACGACTTTATCTTTGAAGTCGCGCTGTGGCATAGTAAGCAAACACCTCGCGGGAAGTCATCGCCGGCGTGTAGCCGAATTCGCGTTTCAATTTCGTGTTGTCGAGCACCGGCCGGTAGCGGAGAAAATCGAGCTGTTCCGGACCGTATTGCGTCAGCCGCAGCTTGCGTAACACGGCCAATCCCCATCTTAACAAACCTGCCGGCAAAGTCAACGTTTTCTTCCCCAGCATGTGCGCGATTTCGGTAATGGTGAGCGCGCCGTCGCCGGCGAGATTGTAGATGCCGGTTTTCTCCGAGAAGATCGCCGCGCTCAGGCACGCAGCAACGTCCTTGTCCCAAATGAAAACGAACGGACTGCTGGCGCCTGCGACCGCCAGCAGCCGCGGCTTTTCGAACAGCGCCGTGATTTGGTTGTTGGTGGTCTCGCCGAGAATCGTGCTCACGCGAAAGATCACCTGCCGCAGTTCCGGATGCTGCTGCCGCCACTCTGCCAGCATTGCCTCGACCAGGCGCTTGTGGTGGGCGTAGGCAAATGCAACATTGCCGCGCAGCGGCTGCTCTTCTTGGATGAGGGAAGGATTGTCGGCGTGGTAGCCGTACGCGGCGCCGCTGGAGGTGACGATGAGTTTTTCCACGCCGGCAGCGCGGCAGGCCGCGAGCAAATTTCCCGTGCCTTCGACTTCGACGGAATAGGCCTGGGTGCGATCATCATGGCGGCCGGGCGTGACGATCGCCGCGAGATGTACGACAACGTTGATGCGATGCCGGCGCAACAGTGCCGCGAGCTGCGGCGAGCGGACGTCGGCTTGTTCGTATTCCACCCCAGCCGTGCGTTGAGCTGCCGGCGTCTCGCGCACATCGAGGCCGACGAGAGTGAAGGGCGGATGGCCGTCAAGATTCCGGCGTTGCGCCAATTCCGCCATCACGATCTTGCCGAGATAGCCGGACGCGCCGGTGATCAGAATGTTCTTCATTCGTGTGGATTCACGGGCATTCGTGATTGTTGTCAAAGCACTTTCGCACCAGTTCAGCCGCGCCGTTCATTTGGAACGCCGCGCCGTGGAAGTGGTGATATACCCGGCACTGCGCCAGCCGCTTCACATCATCCCCCGGGATGACAGTGGTGGGGGACACGCCATGCGAGGCAACAGAGGATCCGTGCGCGGCTGTTATGCTTGGCCAGCGGCGGGTGGCCGCCGTGACCACAACCACGCGAGCGTGCTGCCGCTGAGGATATGCCAAATGCCCCACCATGCCGCCACCAAGGCCATGCCGCCCAGGCCGTCGAAGAAGTTGAAGATCAGCAGCAAGCCCAAACCGGAGTTTTGAATGCCGGTTTCAATGGCCACGGCGCGCCGATCGGATTCCGGCAGCCGGGCCAGGGCGGCAACAACGTAGCCGCCCAGCAAGGCCAGAGCGTTTTGCAGCATCACTGCCATTGCCACCCGGCCAACGTGATTCACAAAATTGTCCCAATTCGCGAGCAGCGCCGCAATGACAAAGCCGCCGAAAAAGATCAACGCGAGGATTTTCATCGGTTTCTTGGCAGCCGCGGCCAGGCGCGGGTGGCGATGCGCCAGCAACAGGCCCAACGCCAGCGGCAGGCCCAACAGCAGAAAGACGGTAGCCATGAGATCGAGCGGATTCAACGCGATCTTGCGCAACAAAGCCTGCGCCGGCGGATAGAGTGAGCCCCAGAAGGCGAAGTTGAGCGGCGTCATGACCAGCGCAGTGGCGGTCGAGAATGCCGTCATGCCAACGGAAAGCGCGGTGTTGCCGCGGGCGAAATAGGTGAGAAAGTTCGAAATGTTTCCGCCTGGGCAGGCGGCCACCAGCAGCATGCCCAGCGCCATGCTCGCTGCCGGCGCCAATGCACTCACCAGCAGAAACGACAAGGCCGGCAGCAGCACGAACTGCGCGCACAAGCCGATCAAAATGGCCTTGGGAAACTGCAAGATCGTTTTGAAGTCGTCGAGCTTCAGGTCCAGCGCGATGCCGAACATCACAATGCCGAGTATCACATTGAGCAGCGTCAGCGTGGCAGGATTGAAGTTCAGATGAATCGCATCGAGGGCGGGCAAGCGGGGCCTCTCCGGCTTCATTCTTTGCGGGACGGCTGCACGCCCGCCGGTTGCTGCCGGAAATGGCGGTAGCGTTGCAGCGCGATTTGATGGGTCTTCAGCACGAGCCAGGCGCACAACATGCCGAACAACGCGCCGCCGGCAACGTCGGAAGGATAATGCAATCCGAGATAGATGCGCGAAAAACCCGAAAGAAAAGCGCAGGCATACAGCGGCCCGCGCTGATGGGGATAAAAATGCGTGAACAGCGCCGCGGCGGCGAACGAGTTGGCGGCATGATTGGAGGGGAAGGAGAACGACGTGCTCTTGCCCAGGATCATGTTGACGCCCTCCAGGGCCACGCACGGCCGCAGCCGCTGGAAATAGGGCTTGAGCACGAAGGCCGCGATTTGGTCGCTGAGCAGAATCACCGGGATGATGAGCAGCGCTGCGGTGCGGCCGGTTTTGCCGCCCTTCCACCACAGCCAGACATAAACCGCTGCAAACAGCGGAAACCAGTTGCGCTGGTTGGTGACGATCGGCATGAGCCAATCGAGCAAGCCGCACTGCAGCGAGTGATTGACGAAGAAGAACAGCGCAACATCGCTACGCAGTAGAAATTCTAACATGGCGGCACGCTCACATTCCGAAACCCATGGTCAGCAGGAATGCCACGCCATTCAAATTGACTTGGCGGTTGTCCGGCAGGCCCGCGGCCTCGCTGCCCTGTTTGCGGTCAACGCTCACGTGATGGTACAACACCGAGAGGGTGGAGGTGATGCCGTCATCGGTGGTGAAGTAGATGCCGATTTCGCCGCCCCAGCCCCAATCGCGATACCGGCGCTTCTCGCTCGCAGTGCCATTGCCATTCGATTCCCGGCTCCAGAGAATGGTGTGACTGACGAACGGCCGCAGCAGCAGGCCGGTGTCTTTGAGCGAAGTCACTTTGTCCACGCCGGTTTTGGCCGCCCAGCCCAAGCCGGGCAGATTGGGCAGATTCATTTCGAGCAGCGACAGCTTGAGCACCGGCCCGGCCATGAGCGGCAGCATGGTGCGGGTGAAATCGATTTCCGCGGCCGGCCGCGCACCGGCCGCCTCATTGCCGATCACGAAAGCCAGGTCGCGAAAGCTGCGGCGATGCACCGCGGCACCCGCGGCGAGATCCCATTTCCACACGCCGGCGCGATCAAGGCTGGTGCCCAACCAGGCGCTGCCGTAAACGCCGCCCGCCATTTCCGCGGGATAAATCGCGCCAAAGGTGAAATCCCAAGACACGGGCTGGCTGTGCGCCGGCACCGCCAGCGCCAGTGGCGCGAGCCATGCCAGCATGATTCTGAAAATGCGGTTGCGACGTAATTCCATTTCCTCTCCTCCGGTGAAGCGATCGGCCAGATGAATAACTGCTGCATAGTCCGGCATTTGCTGGTCGGATGAAGCGAACCCCGCTTCTTGTCATTCTGCAGAGAATCGTTCCGGGCACAGGAATCCTCTGCAATTGGGGGGCGTTCCAGTGCCCCAAAAGATGCCTGCGGCATGACAGAGCAGGCAACGACTCTTCATCCAAACAAAAAATGCAGTAAAGCAACATCACACAAACACGGTGACTGTTGGTTGGGAAGATTCTGATTCTGCCACGGGCGGTCACTGCGCTGCGGCTTGGCGCGCGGCTTTCACCATCTCCCTCACTTCGGCGAACAACGTGGGCGCGTGATAAGGAATGCCGTCCTTGATCGTCCACTCAATGCCGCCGCCCTGGCGTTGTTGATCGAGCGTGGCCTCGCTGCCGGCGGGAAACAGAACATGCAAATTCTCCAGCGGATTGCCGTTCACCACGATGACATCGGCAAGATAGCCGGGCCGGAGGCGGCCGAGTTCATGCGCCTGCCCCAGCACCTGCGCGCCGTTGGCAGTGGCATGCTGGATCACTTCGAGCGGATGAAAGCCCGCCTCCTCGTGCAGCTCCAATTCACGCAGATAACCAAAGCCGTACATTTGATAGATGAAGCCGGCATCCTCACCGGTGGTAACGATCCCGCCCAGCCGGCTGAATTCGCGCACGGCTTGCATCCACAGACGATAGTTTTCCTTCCAATAAACCTCATCGGTGCTGGTCCACCCGTAGAAGAACGAGCCATGATAATCAGGATTGGGCTGGAAGAAAGCGGCGAGTGCTGGATGCAGATAATCTTTGAACCACGGCTGGGTCAGCGCGCGCTGCAAATCGCGGCAGGCTTCATAAATGCACAGCGTCGGATCCCAGGCCACGCCCGCCCGCACCAGGGCGTGCAACACTTCCTGCAGTTTGTGGGGATTGGCCTCGCGCCACAGCCGGCCGGCATAGCGAAAGCGGTGCAGTTCGTTGTTGTAATTGAAATCCGGCGGGAACTGCTGCACGCCGTCGAGCGCGGCATCGGGCACACCGTACCAATGCTCGATGGTGGCGGTGCCGGCTTGCGCATCGTGCCAGGCATTGGCATCCTCCACGCCGGCATGATGCGCGAGTTTGAGCCCGAGTTTCTTCGCTTCGTCGGCGACGATGAAATAGGTGTCGCGATCCATTTGATGGCACTTCAAGCCATCCGCGCCTTTGGCTTTCAGCTCGCGCACTTTGGCGCGGATCTCCGCCTCGGTATTGCCGCCCGGACACCAGAAGTAAAGCCACAGCCGCGGCGCCGCGGTGGTATTGGCCGCGCTCTTGCGCTTTTCCGCGAGCGCTTTGTCGTAATCACTGCCCACGTCGCGCACGGTGGCGATGCCGCAGCCGAGCCAGAGTTTGTATTGATAATCGAAGGGCAGGGGTTTGCCGGCGCGCTCATCCTGCAAATGGCCGTGCAGGTTGATGAATCCCGGCAGCACGTATTTGCCGCTTGCCTCGATCACGGCCTCGGCATCGCGACGATAGCCGGCGTCCGCACGGCTGCGGGTGATGCGCTCGATGCGGTTGTGCTTGATGATGATGTCCACCGGCCCCTCGGCAGGCGTGGCATTGCCTGTGATGACCATGGCATCGGTGATCACCAACAGCGCCGGCCGCCGGCCATGTTGGGGCAACTGGTTTTGGCCAAACAGGGGCAGCACGAGTGCCACCAGCAGCCAACTTAGGCCGCACATGATGGCTGTGGTTGCCGGTCTCGACGAGCACGGATCGCAATGCGATTGCGGCATCTTCAAACTCCCTCACGCTTGCTTCATGCGTCCGGATTTGACATGATCAACAAGGGCAACAGGATTTTTGGGGGTGACGGATCAATGGAGCCGGGCGCTGCTTTGCTCGGCGTTGCAGGAACACTCTCATCAAGAAGCAAGTTTCTCTGACGCATACGATTCATTGGTGCTACAACGTTAAGTCGAATTCTCTTGCACAGACAAGCAGCCCCAAGGGGGCGAAAGGTAGAAGCGAAGGGCAACGCCCTGGAAGATCAGTAATCATGAGATATCACCAAGCCCCGGGGCGCCATAGAACCACGTCAGGAATACCGCCTCTGCAGGGCTAAATGCGACAAATCCTATCGGTTCCCAGGGCGCTGCCCGTGGGCTATTACATGCGACCCCGTTAGGGTCAAGCAGGCCTTTTATAACGATGAGAGTGTATGCTTAACGTTGCAGTATTCGTGTCCGTCCGAAAACACCACCGCCCGGGCGCTTCGTGATGAACGGGAGCGAGTTTTATTCGACTGGTACACGCTTCGAAGTCAAGCGCCCGGGCGGTCATTCCCTTTCTGGACAAACACTGACTAAAGGCCGCCGACCACCGCGGCCAATGCCAGCAATCCCAAACCAACAATCCAGAGCAACGTGATGCCAATGGCGCGGCGCTCCAGCACTGCTTCGCCGGGATTGCGGGGATCGTAGCAGACTTGCACGGCCCCGCCTTCGGAGTCATTCTCGCTTTGTTCCTGCGGCTGCCCCGGCGCCCACCAGCTCATTCGCCCGCCAAATGCCAAACGATTTCCGGTGTAGCGCCGGCCCGCGACGGTGTAGGTGTAAACGAGTTGTGCGCCCTGTTGTGTGCTTCCTTTGCTGCCGCCGAATTCGCGGCTGGCAGGCAGCGTGGCGGAAACAATCTCGCCGCGGGTTGCCGGCCAGCGCCGTGCCGCGGCAACTTGACGGTGAAGCACCAGCGCCAGCGTGAGCACGAACAGGCCGCAACCGCCAGCCAGCGTCACAAACAGCGCGTGCGCCGGCCGCGGCAACACCCCCGCCAACAGCTTCGGCACATTCGTGACGCTGAACAACAAAATCGCCGCGCCGCCGAGGAAAATCAAAAAAGCATAGGTGATGCCCTTGGCGAATTGCGGCGGCAGCTCGCGCTCCAGCACGGCCTCGGCGGGATTCGCCGGATTGTAGTAGACTTGCACGGCCGCGCCGGCGGGATAACGCGCCAGTGTTTCCTCGACGCCAAAGTTGCCAACGGCCTCGCCGATGCTCAAGCGCTCGCCGCGATAGCGCCGGCCGCCGACGCGGTACTCGTAAACCACCTGCGGATAGTTTGCCACACGGTCGCCGTGAGGCTGAGAAGGTTTGCGCCGTGCGGCGATACCGGACGAAAGGATCTTTCCCGTCGTGACCGGCCAGCGCCGCGCCGCCGAGACCTCGACTAATTTGTAAACCACCGCGAACGCCAGCACGCCGGTGAACATCGCCGCGCCGATCAAGATGAAAGTTTGGAGTTCCGCCATTGTGCCGGGGCCTTCTTTATCAAAGACGATCGTGCAAGAGCTGCGGCCGTTCCGCCTGCAGTTTCAAAATCAATTCACCTAACAGGGTGTTGGCCCAGGCAAACCACGGCCGCGTGAACGTGGCAGGATCATCGCGCTGAAAGCTCTCGTGCATGAAGCCGGTGCCGGCATGCGTGGCCTTGAGCATGCGCAGGCACAGCCGAATCTCGGCGTCGCTGGCGCTGGTCAATGCGCGCACAATCACGCTCAAGTGCCAGATCATGCCCAAACCCACGTGCGGGCTGCCGATGCCCTCGGCCGCGGCGCCGCGATGAAAGTAGGGATTGTCTTCACTCAATGCGAAGCGCCGCGTGTTTTGATAGACGGCATCGGTGAGCGCGCAGCAGCCGAGATAGGGCAGCGCCAGCAAGCTCGGGAGATTGGCGTCATCCATGCAGACAGAATTGCCGAAGCCGTCGATTTCATAGGCGAAAATCCTGCCGAACTTCGGATGCGCGACCACGGCCTCGCGCTGAACTGCCTGCTGCACCTGCGCCGCCAGCGCGCGGCATTCGCCGGCAAAAGCGGCATCGTGATGAACCGCGTCAATCAACTCAGCGAGTTGCTGCAGTGCCGTCACCGCGAACATATTGCCCGGCACGAACAGCGGATACAGGCAGGCATCATCCGAAGGCCGGAATATGGAATGAATCATGCCGTTGGGCCGCGTGGCGTTGCCGTAGCCGCCCAGCGGCACGGTGTCCGACGCAACCGGCGTGCGCCGCTGGAATTTGTAAGGTCCGGGACCGTGCCAGCGTTGCTGTTCTTTGAACGTGCGCACCACCAGAGCCATGGCGTGACGCCAGGCTTCATCAAACGGCGCGGTCTCACCGGTGGCTCGCCAGAAACCATGGGCCAGGCGCAGGGGATAGCAAAGCGAATCGATTTCCCATTTGCGTTCGTGCAACTCCGGCTTCATGTCGGTGAGATCATTTTGCCAGGGACTGGCAGCCGGACCATCATTGAAAGCGTTGGCGTAGGGATCGATCAAAATGCACTGCGTTTGGCGATTGATCACGCCGGCGAGCAAAGCGCGCAGCGCATCGTCCCTGGCAGCGAGCGGGAGGTAGGGCCACACTTGCGCGCTCGAGTCGCGCAGCCACATTGCCGGAATGTCGCCGGTGAGGACGAAGGTATCCGGCTTACCGTTCTGCTGGCGGAAAGCAACCGTGGTATCGAGCGTGTTGGGAAAGCAGTTTTCGAACATCCAGGCCAGTTCGGCGTCGGCGATGGCGGCGGCAACCGCAGCGATCGTTTGCTCGACCGCCGGGCTGACGAATTTCCGTTGCGCCAATGGCGGCCGCCGGCTGACGAAAGCCGAAGACTGGGCAGCGTCCGGGAAAAGCGGGAAGGGAGCGGCCGGCAGCAATGCGGCTGCGCCGGCAAGGGAGGTGGTGGTGAGAAATTCTCTGCGTGTCGGCATGGGCGTTTGACATTGCGTGCATGAAAATGGTGCGGCAATGGTAGCCAAATAGCCAGTCTTTGTCAAATGGATTTTGGTGGCGGGCAGGCGGGAAAACACACAGGCCGTGAAAAAGCTCACGGCCTGTGGCAGAATTGCGGCGAGAGGAAAAGACGGCAGCGTGGTTCACGCGATCGCGGGTTGTTGGTCGATCACGCCCGGCGCCTCCGGCTTGGGCTTGCGCGACCGCTTGCCGAGCACGATCTTGATCACGTCATCCATCTCGCTGACGAAATGGAATTGCATCTGGTCGCGCACGTGCTGCGGGATTTCCTCGATGTCTTTGCGGTTCTTCTCCGGCAGAATCACCTTGTCGATGCCGGCGCGTTTTGCCGCCAGCGCCTTTTCCTTGATGCCGCCCACCGGCAACACCAGGCCGCGCAGGGTGATTTCGCCGGTCATGGCGTAGTCATGTGCCACCGTGCGGTCGCTGAGCAGCGACATCAGGGCGACGAACATGGTCACGCCCGCGCTCGGGCCGTCTTTGGGAATGGCGCCCGCCGGCACGTGAATGTGAAGGTCGGTTTTGTCGAAGAAATCCTCGTCGATTTCGTATTGCTTGGCTTTGCTGCGAATGTAGGACAGCGCCGCCATCGCCGATTCCTTCATGACATCGCCGAGGTGGCCGGTCAGGGTCAGTCCGCCCTTGCCGCGCATTTTGGTGGCTTCGACAAAGAGAATGTCGCCGCCCACCGCGGTCCAGGCCAGGCCGGTCGCCACGCCGGTGCGACTGGTGCGTTCCTTGGCATCAGAGAAATACTTGATCACGCCGAGATACTTGTGCACGTTTTCCCGGGTGACGGTGCGCTTGGGCGCCGCGGCCTCTTCCTGGCCCTTGCTCTCGACGATCTCGCGCGCCACGCCGCGGCAGATGTTGGCAATTTCGCGCTCGAGGTTGCGCACGCCGGCTTCGCGGGTGTAGGCGGAGATCACCTGCTCGATCGCCTCCGGCTCGAAGGTGACCTGCTCGTGCTTCAAACCGTGCGCATCGAGTTGCTTGGGCACCAGGAACTTCTCCGCGATGCGCATCTTGTCTTCCGCGGTGTAACCCGGCAGCTCGATGATCTCCAGGCGATCCTTGAGCGCGGGATGAATCGGGTCTTCGAGATTGGCGGTGGCAATGAACATGACCTTGGACAAATCGAAGGCGACTTCCAGGTAATGATCGCTAAAGGAGAAGTTCTGCTCGGGATCCAGCACTTCGAGCAGGGCCGAAGAAGGGTCGCCGCGAAAATCCGCGCCGACTTTGTCGATTTCATCGAGCATGAAGATCGGGTTGTGGACCCCGGCCTTTTTCAAGCCTTGAATGATGCGGCCCGGCAGCGCGCCGATGTAGGTGCGGCGATGGCCGCGGATTTCCGCCTCGTCGTGCACGCCGCCCAGGGAGATGCGCACGAACTTGCGGCCCATGGCACGCGCGATCGAGCGCCCCAGCGAGGTTTTGCCCACGCCCGGCGGGCCGACGAAGCACAGAATCGGGCCTTTCATGTCCGGCTTCAGTTGCCGCACCGCGAGATATTCCAAAATGCGGCGCTTGACCTTTTCCAGGTTGTAGTGATCCTCATCCAGCACCACGCGGGCATAGTTCACGTCGAGATTGTCTTCGGTTTCCTTGCTCCACGGCAGTTCGATCAGCCAATCGAGATAGGTGCGGGAAACGGTGTACTCGGCGGCGGCCGGCGGAATACGCGCCAGGCGATCCAACTCCTTTTCCGCGACTTTGCGCGCTTCCTCGGGCAGCTTGGCCTCGTCGAGCTTTTGGCGCAGCTCGTTGATCTCAGTGGTGCGCTCATCCTCGTCTTCGCCCAGCTCGCGCTTGATCGCCTTCATCTGCTCGCGCAGATAGTATTCGCGCTGGTTTTTGGAAATCTCGCCCTGCACCTCGCTTTGAATCTTGCTGCCCAGTTCGAGAATCTGCAACTCCTTGCTGAGCAGAAAAGTGGTGCGCTCCAAGCGCCGGCGAATATCGGTGATCTCAAGAATGTCCTGCTTCTCCGGCATGGGAATGTTGAGATTCCACACAATGACGTCCGCCAGCCGGCCCGGGCTTTCCGTATTCATCACCAGCATGGTGTGTTCGGGCGTCAGGTAGGGCGCGAGATCGACCGCTTTTTGAAATTGCGCGCGCAGGTTGACCACCATGGCGTCGATGTCCATGCCCTCGACCTTGCTTTCGGGATAAGGCTGCACCGCCACCGTCAGGTAGGGATCGGTTTGCACGAAATCCAGCAGGCGCGCGCGGGTGACACCCTGCACCATCGCGCTTTGCGTGCCGTCCGGCATTTTGAAGATCTTCATCACCTGCGCAATTGTGCCCCAACGATAGAGATCCTCCGGACTCGGATCATCAACCGAGCCGTCCTTTTGCGCCACCACCATGATCAGACGATCACTGCGCATGGCGGCATCGATCAAGCGCACGGATTTCTCACGCCCGATGGATAACGGCAAAATCTGCTGCGGAAAGATGACGGTATTGCGCAACGGCAGCAGCGGCAGGACTTTCGGAATTCTAATCTCGATTCCCAGATCATCGGAATCTCGTTCTGTGCTCATATGCAATCCCTGTATGGGTTTGTTGATGGACTTTCGAACTCAAGAGGTTTCACGCCGGAAACCGTTTTCCCTCATTAAAAATCTGGCCGGGAGACACTGCTCCCGACTTCGCACTGCGCAGATTGTACAAACGTTGTGCCACTTTCCCCAAACATGGCTCCACGAAGATCATGCCGCCCGAAAGACTTTAGCTCGCCACTTTCTGAAAACTGCCTGAGAGTCCGGCGATCTCCTGGCAGAATGTCAGATCGCTGTGCTGGCAAAATTGTCAGGAAAGTCAAGACGTCAGGTGATCGTTCCAGGCTGCAAGCTGCGCGGCCATCGCCTCCAACATGCGCGTGTCGTTGCGCCAAAAGGCATCGGGAGTGTGGCTGTCGATATCAATCTCGCCGTAAATGCGCCGGCCTTTGATGGGCACAACGATTTCAGATTTGGTTTCGAGGCTGCACGCCAGGTAGCGCGGGTCGGCGTTCACCTCCGGCACCACGATGGTTTGTTCTTCGGCAACTGCGGCGCCACAAATGCCGCTGCCGATCGGAATGCGCACATGCGGCGTGGGCGCGCCCAGATAGTTGTGTACCACCAGCTCATTACCCGCCACCAGGTAGATTCCCACCCAATCATATTTGGGAAAATGGAATTTCAGTTTTTCCACCAAGAAAGTGTAAGTCTCATTCAGGCCGGGTGCTGTGGCGATGAACTCCCGCAGTTCCTGCTGCAGCACTTCTCCCAACACCACCTCGAGGCCGCGGCGGTAACTTGTCACTCCCAAACCGGAGATTTGATCGCGGCAAACTTCGCGCAGCACCGACACGCGCCGGAAGGCTTCGCGCTGATGAATGTCGGAAAGATGCACTTCCACCGCGGGCAGATTGACCGCGGCGAGGGCATCGCGCAAGGCATAGCTGTAATGGCCGAGCGCGCCCGGATTGATCACCACGCCGGCAGCCGCATGGCGCTCGCGCTGCAGGAAATCGATCAGCGCGCCCTCGTGATTCGATTGGAAACAATCCACCAGCGCATGCGAGGCCGCGGCGAAGCGCGCCAGTTCGGCGTTCAGTTCCGCCAGCGTCAAGCGGCCGTAGATTTCCGGCTCACGCTCGCCGAGCAGGTTCAAGTTGGGACCGTGAAGAACGAGTATTTTCTGCATGCGTTGGGATGAAGGTGACGTGAGAGCGTTTAGCGATCCTGGCGTGGCCGGGCGGCTCACAAGCTTTCGCGGATGAGCTGTGAGATGATCGCCGCGGTTTCCTGCGGCGTGTGCTGCGCAAAGCTGTCAACCGTGAGAGCGGCGCGCCGGTAATACGGCTCGCGCGCGTTCAACAGTGCGCGAATGAACAAAGGCCGCTCGGCGGGCGCGATGCGGCTGAGCATGGGGCGGCCGGCTTCATCCTTCAGCCGCCGGTACAGCTCGTCGGGCAGGCAGCGCAGATAGATCACCAAGCCCTGCGCCAGAATCGGCCAGGCGCTTTCCTGCGTGGGCGTGCCGCCGCCCAGCGCAATCACCGCCCGTTCGCGGCCGAGCAACTGCTGCAAGAGATTCACCTCCACGCCGCGGAAGTAGGGCTCGCCGTGCTGGTCGAAAATCTGCTCGATCGGCATGCGTTCCTGCCGCACGATCTCCTCATCCAAATCCACGAACTGCCAGCCCAGCTCGCGCGCCAGCAGCCTGCCGATCGTGCTTTTGCCGCACCCCATGAAGCCAATCAAGAAAACATGTTTTACCGGTTTGAGCGTGACCAAGCTGTCCATCGTCCGAGAATTTCCTGCATCGTATCGCCGCCGAATTTTTCCAACAGGGCGTCGCTGAGCACGAGCGCCATCACCGCTTCGCCGATCACTGCCGCTGCCGGCACGGCGCACACATCCGAGCGCTCGAGATGCGCGGCGGCCGGCGCCTTGGTGCGCAGGTTGACCGAATCCAGCGGCCGCATCAAAGTGGAAATCGGCTTCTTGGCGGCGCGCACCACCAGCGGTTCGCCGTTGGTGATGCCGCCCTCCAAGCCGCCGGCCTGGTTGGAAGCGCGATGAAAACCGCGTTCAGCGGTGTGATAGATCTGATCCTGAAATGCACTGCCCCAGCTCCCCGCGCCGGCAAAGGCGTTGCCGA
The DNA here is from genome assembly GCA_023150945.1 of bacterium. Classification (NCBI taxonomy): domain Bacteria; species bacterium. Next base: position 887,293 of record JAKLJX010000001.1, read on the forward strand.
TTTCCACGCCCTTGACCGCCGGAATGCTCAAGAAGGCGGCTGCCAGCCGGGCATCGAGGCGGCGGTCCCACTGCACGTGGCTGCCCAGTCCCACCGGCACATTGAGCGCCGCCACTTCGAAAACGCCGCCGACCGTGTCGCGCTCCGCCCGCGCCTGATCGATGAGCGCGACCATTTCCCGGCCGGCCTCGTCATCCAAACAGCGCACCAGCGAGGCCTCGGTGCGGTCAGCGATTTCCGCCACAGGAATGTCGAAAGCCGCTTGTCCGATATCCAAAAAGGTGTAGCGGCTGCGCGCCTGTTGAATTTGCACCACGTGGCTGAGAATGTGAATACTGAAAGCCGCGAGGAATTTTCGCGCCACCGCCGCCAGCGCCACGCGCATCGCGGTTTCGCGTGCGCTCGCGCGTTCCAGCACATTGCGTAAATCATCGGTTTGATACTTGATGCCGCCGGCCAAATCCGCATGCCCGGGCCGCGGAATCTCCACCGGCGCGACCTCCCCGGTTGCCGGCGCCACGGCCATGCGGGTTTGCCAATTCGACCAGTCGCGATTTTCGATTTGCAACGCAATCGGCGAGCCGAGCGTCTTGCCGAAACGCACGCCGCTGAGAATGCGGGCGTGATCCTGTTCGATGCGCATGCGGCCGCCGCGGCCGTGACCGCGCTGGCGGCGCTGGAGCTGTTGGGCGATTTCCGCCTCGCTGATCTCCAGGCCGGCGGGCATGCCTTCCAATATACCCACCAGGGCCTGGCCATGCGACTCCCCGGCGGTGAAATATCGAATCTGGCTCATGCGAAATGAAAGTCATGAAACACGGGCGTCATCTCTGGGTCAAGCGGCAGTCATAATAGCGATTTGCAGTTTGTAAATCAAGACTGGCCTTGCTTTCCAGCCCGAGCCAGCATTACATTGCGGCAAAAATTTTTCATCGCCACCGGCAGGCTGCGCCAAAGCGCTTGAACCCCTTTTCGTGCTTCGCGCCGGTCTCGCCTGGTTCGTGTTTCTCGCGGTCTAATTGCCGAATCACCTCATGCCAAACCTCCAGCCTTCTCCCGACTCCCCTCTTCGCCCTGCGGAAGTGATCGCGCTCATCAGTTCCATGCTGCTCGTGGGCACCAGCTTTGGCGCGGTCGCGCCGCTGGTTTCGGCGTTGCTGGAGCAGCGCGGTTTCAGCGAGTATTTCACCGGCGGTGTTTCCGCCATGCTGGCGGTTGCCGTCGCTCTGCTGAGCACGCGCGTCGGCAGGCTGGTCGAGCGCCACGGCACGCAACGCATCAACTTCCTGGGCTTGATTGGCCAGGCTCTCGGCTTCGCCGGATTGGGAATGGCGCTGGCCTTCTACGAACCGGCGCTGTTTATCGTCCGCTTTGCGCTGGGTGCTGCCGCCACCATGACTTTCGTCGCCGCCGAGGTCTCGCTGCTGCGCGGCGTTGCCGCTCACGTGCGTGGCCGGGTGATGGCGGCCTACGGCGCCTCACTGGCCTCCGGATTCACCGCCGGCGTTTTTGTGAGCGACTGGGCGTATGATTGGGTCGGCCTGTGGTGTTTTGGACTGGTTGCGGTGGCCGCGCTGTTCATCGCGCCGCTGGCCTGGTGGGGCTTGCGCGGTGAGATTGGCCAGCCCGCGCCCAAGCTGGAATCCCACTTCGAGCAGCAGAGCGCCGGCGGCATCGATTGGCAAAGCCTGTGGCTGGGTTTGTTTGGCGCGATTGTTTTCGGCGCGCTCGACATGGCCATTGCCGGCACCTATCCCGTCGAGGGCCAGCGCCTGGGCTTGAGCCGCAGTGAAACCATGCAAATCGTGGGCTTCACCGCGTTCGGCATGGTATTCACCCAGCCGATTTGCGGCTGGCTGGCGGACAAATTCGGCGTGCGACGCACCATGGCGGGCATCGGTGTATTCGGCATGGCCTGCTGCCTCGCAGCCGGGATCATGAGTCAGAAAGTCCTTGCCGGAGAAAAAATCTGGGCGACGCTGGCGTTCGTCGGCATTGGTGTGGGCGTCGGCGGCGTCTATCCCGTCAGCCTGAAGATTCTGGGCGACCGCACGCCGCCGGGCAAGTTGCCGGTGACTAACGCGCGTTTCTCGATGCTCTACGGTTATGCCTCGCTGTTCGGTCCCATTCTCGCGGCTTTCGCCATCGATGTCATGGAAACGCTCGGCTACCTCGGCTGGGCCGTGCCCGGCCTCTCCGGCGTGACCATGGCAATGGTTTTGATTCTGGTGATTTGGGATCGCCGCCACGAAAAGGCCGCGAGCTTCTCAAACCGTTGAATGCAGCCAGCCTGTGCCGGTATCTCCTTCTCGCGCCTGAGGTTTTGATCCGGCGCTTTCCTCCTCTTCCTGTCTATTGCACGTGACACTCGCCTTGCCCCGCTCTGGGCCAGTCCTCTCTCGCCACTATGCCGGCCTTGCCGGTATAGTCACTGCTGCAAGCACAGCCTTGCAACGGGGTTCTCCAAACTCACATAGAAATTTCAAAGATCGAGATTTCTTGCGCGGTGCCGGATTCGCCTTGGCAGCATTCGCCGTCGCGCCGGATTGCCTTCGCAAGCCTGCCCGCTGAGCTGTCAGGCTTATTGCTTCGCCGGCGAGTTTTTTGTGTCTCCTCGGGCTTCATGGGTGGAAAATGGTCATACGTTCTGCACGGGTTCGCAAATGCCAATCACCGCCAAGCCGGGCAGCTTGCTGGTTGATCTTCACGGCGCTGCTCGGCAATGTCGCGACAAATCGCGCCCAGCCGCGCGACTTCAGATTCGAGCAGGTCTCCGTCGAGCAGGGTTTGTCGCAATGTACGGTGGGTGCCATTTTTCAAGATCGCCAGGGCTTCCTCTGGTTCGGTACCGCGGACGGTTTGAACCGCTACGATGGCTACAGCTTCAAGCATTACAAGCACGATCCCGGCAACAGCAACAGCCTCTCGCACAACAACGTTTCGGCAATTGTGGAAGACCGTGACGGCATGCTGTGGTTCGGCACGGTTGAAGCAGGACTCAACAAATTCGATCGCCAGCGCGGCACGTTCACGCGTTACCGGCATAATCCTGCCGATTCCTCCAGCCTTTCGAGTGATCATATCTCTAGTCTTAATCTTGACGCCAACGGCGTGCTTTGGATCGGCACCTTTGATGGTTTGAATTCCTTCAATCCCGAAACGCAGACGTTCGCTCGCTACCGGCACGATCCGCAGAATCCGCAGAGTCTGAGCCATCCCTATGTCCGGCGCATTTATGAAGATCGCGCGGGCACGCTCTGGATTATTGCCGGGTGGATATTGCACAAGTTCGATCGCGCCACCGGTTTTTTTAAGCGTTATGATTTTGGTCTGCGCAAGACGAACGATGGCGTGGTGGCGCTTCACGAAGACAGTCGTGGCACTTTTTGGTTGGGCACGGCGCGCAGTGGGTTGATGATTTTCGACCGCCATAAAGAGCAGGTCACGCACCATTTTCAACATGACCCTCGCGATTCCACGTCGCTGCTGGATAATGAAGTCGTGGGGATTTGCGAAGATGTTACCGGCGCATTGTGGCTGGCCGACCGCGGCGGGGTCAGCCGCCATGATCCCACCAACGGCAAATTCTTGCGCTTCCGCCACGATCCTAAAAATCCTGCCAGCATCAGTTTTGGCAATTGCACCAGAATGTATCGCGACCGCTCGGGATTGATGTGGTTTGCTACCGATGGCAGCGGTTTGAGCAAACTCGATCCGCGCCCGCCCAAATTCGCGCACCTCAAACACGAGGCGGATAATCGCAACAGTCTCAGTCTGGGCCTGCCGAAAGCGATCTGGGAAGATCGCGAAGGCGATTTGTGGATCGGCATGATCAGTTCCGGCGTCAACCGCGTCAATCGCCGCAGCGGAGAAATCACCCGTTATTCGCATAATCCCGCCGATCCACGGACGCTAAACGCGACCGACGTCGTGGCAATTTATGAAGATCGTGAAGGAATCCTGTGGTTGGGAAGCCAGGGCTTGAATCGCCTCGATCGTGAACATGAAACCTTTGCAAATCCGCTCAACGACGAAGGCAAGCGCCTGGCCCTGCCCCGGCATAGTGCTGATGCGATCTGCCAAGATCAAGAGGGCAAGATTTGGGTCGGCGGCAACGCGTTGAGCATGTATGACAAGCAAACCCGGCAAACCATTACCTACGAGCACCAACCGGATGATCCCACCAGCCTGAGCAGCATACCCGTGACCGTTGTTTATCAAGACCGGCAGGGTGTTCTGTGGGCCGGCACGCAACGCGGCTTGAACAAATTCAATCGCGCCAGTCAAAACTTCACGCACTACTTCCACGATCCTGCCAACCCGAGCAGCTTGAGCAACGACTACATCAAAAGCATTTTTGAAGATCGCGACGGCAATCTTTGGATTGGCACAACCGATGGTTTGAACAAGCTCGATCCCGGGAGAAAAACGTTTACGCGCTACCACGAAAAAGAAGGGCTGCCCAACACCTTTATTTACGGCATTCTCGGCGATGATCACGGCATTCTCTGGTTGAGTACCAATGGCGGCATTTCGAAACTTGATCCCGTCTCCGGAAAATTCCGCAACTATGCCTTGAAGGACGGCCTGCAATCACGCGAGTTCAACACCGGCGCGTATCATCGCAGCAAACGAACCGGCGAAATGTTTTTCGGCGGCATCAATGGCGTCAATCTTTTTCATCCGGATTCGGTGAAAGATAGTTCGTTTCTGCCGCCCATCGTGTTGACGGATTTCAAAAAATTCGATCTGCCAGTAAAGCTCGACATCGACATCGCCAATGCCACCAAACTCAAACTCGATTATGAGGAGAATGTCTTCTCCTTCGAATTTGCCGCATTGGATTACACCCATCCGGAGAAGAATCAATACGCCTACATGCTGGAGGGTTTTGACCAGGACTGGGTGTATTGCGGCACGCGCCGGTTCGCGCGCTATACCAATCTCGATCCCGGTGACTACACCTTTCGGGTGAAGGGGACGAATCACGACGGGGTGTGGAACCCGCAGGGCGCGGCGCTCCGCATTGCCATCGTACCGCCATTTTGGATGACGTGGTGGTTCAAAATCTTGACGGTCGCAGCGACGCTTGCCGCCGTCGCCGCCGCGGCAAAGTATGTTTCCATGCGAAAATTCAAGCAGCGTTTGGAAGCGATCGAGCGCCAGCAAGCATTGAGCCGCGAGCGCGAACGCATCTCCAAAGACATGCATGATGAGTTGGGCGCGAATTTGACCAAAATCGCCATTCTCGGTGAGCTGGCGCAACAAAATTTCGCCAATCCTCAAAAATTGCGCAGCGACCTGCAAAAAATCTCCGCCACCGCGCGCGCCACCATCGACAGCATGAGTGAGATCATCTGGGCGATCAATCCGAAAAACAACTCGCTCGACAATCTGGCGGCGTATCTGCGCAAATGTGCGGCGGATTGCTTCGAGCTGACAGCGATAAACTACCGTCTGCATTTTCCAGAGGCCGTGCCCGGCCATTCGATTTCCGCGGAGTTCCGGCGTCACGTTTTTTTGGTGGTGAAAGAGGCCATTCACAACATCGTCAAGCATGCCGGGGCAACGGAAGCGGAGATGCAGCTCATCTCCTACGATCATACGCTGGAGATTTCAATTCGGGATAATGGGCAGGGCTTTGTGCCGGAAACCGTCAACGGCTGCGGCAACGGCTTGTGCAACATGAGCAAGCGCATGGCAGATATCGGCGGCGAATTCGAGATTCAATCGCAGCCGAACGGAGGAACGCGGGTGAGGATTTGGGCGAAGATCAAATGCGTTTAGACAATCCGGATGCCGGTTGCGAGAATTTCCTCGACAAACGGGTTGTCTCTGTAAAAATCTTTCGTGCGAAGCGGCTACTTCTTTTTGCTTCGTATACGAACGATGCCCGGTGAAATGACACTGAAAGCCCCGGGCATTTCGTTTAGGCGCGCAGCAAGCACCTTTGCAACAATGGCAGCTTTCGTTTGTGGCGGCAGACCAGCGAGACGAATCAAAATAACACCCCGATGAGCCAAACCTCGACGATACACCAACTCGCCGTAATCTTTATCTTGCGTGATAAGCAAGGCTTGATGTTCATTTGCCTGCTGAAGCACAATATCATCGGGGATGCCGGGCTCCATTTCTGCGACATAAATAACATCATGCCCATCTCGTCGAAGTTGCTCCACAATCGGCCTGTCAACACCCTCGTCAGCCAACAGGTTCATGCGGCGTGCTCGGCAATGGGATAAAGAACATCAGCACGGAGAGCGCACGCTGCAAACTCTAGAGCGGCAAGTATCGCCGGCCTCGTTAAACGGGGGTGTGCTTCCATCAGTTGCTCGATCGTTTCACCGGCAGCCAGTTTTTCCAGGATCAACTCGACAGTTATACGTGTCCCTGCAACAACCGGCTTACCCATCATAACATTGGGATCAGACTGTATCAGTTGATTTTTCATTTCTCACCTCCATTCCATGACCGATAGATCCAAAAGAATGGCCCAATATAAAACCAGTAAAACCGCCGGTCAAGCTTTTTATTTGCTCTCAGCCGATGGAATCGGGTATAGTGTTGGAAAAGTGGCTCGAGCCCTACTACTTTCGTGTGATTGATCGGCAGCACAATCTTTTTATTTTTGAACAACCCGGCACAGTCATTCGTGTCTGATTTGTCAATTTCATAAAGTCATATGCCTATCAACGTCGCCATCGTCGAAGACATCGATGACATTCGCAACGGCCTGGCCTATCTCATCAACGGCTCAGAGGGCTTTCGTTGCGTGGTCAAATGCAGCAGCGCCGAAGCTGCTTTAGAGGAGTTGGCGGCGCTGGAGGCAGACGTCGTCTTAATGGACATCGAGCTGCCCGGCATGTCCGGCATCGAATGCATTCGCCGCCTGAAATCGGATTATCCCCAATTGCAGATCATGATGCTCACGATTTACGAAGACGACGACAAAATCTTTGATTCGCTGATGGCCGGCGCCAGCGGTTATATTCTGAAAAAGACGCAACCCGCCAGGCTGTTGGAGGCGATTCAAGATTTGCACAACGGCGGCTCGCCCATGTCCAGCCAGATTGCGCGCAGAGTCGTGCAAATTTTTCAACAGATGCGAACCCCGGCGAAAGAGATGGAACATCTTTCCCGGCGCGAGCAGGAAATTCTGAGCTATCTCGCCAAGGGATTTTTATATAAAGAAATCGCAACAACTCTCGGCATCAGCATAGAAACCGTGCGCACACACTTACACAAGATTTACGAGAAGCTGCACGTGCACAATCGCACCGAAGCGGTGTTGAAATACTTGCAGAAGTGAGGGTTCGTAGTCGCGCCTTCAGGCGCTTGAAACCCAATTCAACTCTCCCTGCTTTCCCCTCCGATCCAAAATACAACCTTCGTGTGATTGAATCTCCACGTGATTTCAACTACATTGCTCCAGCAACTTCGCAGGGAATCTTGGTGATCGCCTTACCAGGTCTGCGTTGTTGGGTGACCCATAGACACATCTCGAAACGCCACGACTGAAGTCCCGGGGGTAAGTGGCGTTTCGAGGTTTGATAACATGAATGGCTGTTTTGGCCACAACAATAAGTTTGTCTCACCGCGATTGATAGAAAAGTTGATCTTTGGAGCAGATGCCCAGATCTGTAACTTTGAATTTTATCAGACGGAGAAACATCATGAAAAATTTGGCGACTCTCTTGTTATTGGCAACGCTGCTAACCATTGCACCTGCACAAACGCAAGAAACGGCTGATACGAAAAATTTGAGAACACGCGACCACGTATTCTTTACTGGTGTTGCAGAGGAGCGCAATCAAACGGAAATGGGGTTGCCCACGGGCCGGTTTGGCGATCGCCCGGAGGATGAAGATCGTGGGCCAAATTGGCACCAGCAGACAGGCAGGCAAAAAATATCAGGGCAAAAAGAGATGACAGCTACGCATGCGTCTGGGCAGAATCCCTTGTTGCTAGGAATGAATGAGGGTGTGTCGAAAGGGGTGGCTGCCGGGTTCGATCCTATAATCGGCAGCAGCAGGGCTGACGCTCTCAATGCCATTAATTCTGCTTTGCCGACTGAGCCATTTACCGACATTGCCACGAATCTGATCGGAGTTTACGACAATTACTCGTCAGGAGATTGGGGCGACTATGATGATGATGGAGATCTGGATATTTTGCTCGCAGGTACTGCGTTGCAGCTAGGAGGATTTAGGAGCAACGTATACAGAAATGAGGGTACCAGCTTTCAAATTAGTTTCGACCTTACTCATGTTTCTCAAAGCTCCATGGCCTGGGGTGATTATGACAATGATGGTGACTTGGATATTTTGCTATCCGGACAGTTATCATTCGGCGGCTTGGTGGGAGTCACGAAAATTTACCGTAACGATGGAGTTAATTTCAATGAAATCAATACCTCTTTAGCAGCGGTCAGAGCGGGCATTGTAACCTGGAATGACTATGACAATGATGGAGATTTAGATATTTTGCTCACAGGAACTGGCAATTCGGGCGAGCCCACTGCAAAAATCTTTCGAAATGATGGTGAAGATTTTGTGGATAGTGTAGCTGGATTAACACCTCTTGACCATAGTTCCGCGGCGTGGGGAGACTACGACAATGATGGCGATTCAGACCTCATAACAACTGGCCTAACCTCGAGTGAGGTACGTATAACCATTGTCTATCGCAACGATGAGGGTAACTTCGTTGACATACTCAGCGGGCTACCAGGTGTCACTGGCCCATGTATTTGGGGAGATTACGACAATGACGGCGATTTGGATATTTTGCTTGCAGGTAGTACAGGAACAAACCGAATTGCCGAAATCTATCAGAATCAAAATGGCATTTTTAGCCCGATAACTGCCGGACTGGTAGGAGTTGAGGGCAGTGCGGCTGCGTGGGGAGACTATGACAATGATGGAGACTTGGATATTCTATTAACGGGATACTCAGATGAGGGATTCGTCACAAGAATCTATCGCAATGATCTCAATGGTTTCACTGATATAAATGCAGGCTTACCTGGTGTGTCAGGTGGTTCCGTCGCCTGGGGTGATTATGATGACGATGGAGATCTTGATATTCTTCTTACAGGCACCAATGGTTCAAATAGTACGATTGCAAGGGTATATCGGAACAATACTACCATTGCAAATACTGCCCCTACGGCTCCGGCCGACCTTAATGCTTCTGTCTCTGGCAATGCCGTCACGTTCAACTGGAACAAAGCCACTGACAGCCAAACGGCGCAAAATGCTTTGACCTATAATTTACGAATTGGAAACACTCCGGGAGGCGCACAAATCCTTTCGCCAATGTCAAACACGGCCACGGCCTATCGGAAGGTTCCCCAATTGGGCAACACAAATCACCGGAACAGTTGGACGATAAAGAATTTGTCGCCAGGCACGTATTATTGGAGTGTGCAGGCGATTGATAATGCGTTCGCAGGTTCTGCATTTGCGCCAGAACAAAGCTTTACGATAGTATCGCCCCCAACTCTTACTGTGACCCTGCCAGCAGCCGGAGCTACGTGGCCAGTTGATTCAACGAAAACCATTCTATGGAACTCGAATAGTGTCAGCGGGAATGTGAACATCAAACTCTCGACTAATGGTGGTGTGACTTTCCCATTTACGCTTGCCTCAAACACCGCTAATGACGGCAGCGAAAACGTGATCGTACCGGATAAGCCTTCGAGCACGTGCCGTGTTCGTGTGGAATCCGTGGCGAATACCGGTGTGTTTGGTGATAACCCCGGTAACTTCAAGATTGCCTCATTGCAAGCCTGGGTCGTGCGCTACGATGGCCCAGCCAACGGCACAGATGAAGCCAATGCCCTCGCGCTCGACAGCGCCGGCAACGTGTATGTAACCGGCTTTAGTCTCGGTTCCAGCAGCAACCGTGATTTTTTGACGCTGAAATACAACTCTGACGGCGAGCGGCAGTGGGTCGCCCGATTCAATACGCCTGTGAATAATATCGACGAAGCCAGGGACATTGCTGTCGATGCTTCTGGCAACATCCTGGTCGCAGGATTCAGCGTGGGGGCAAAAGGGAATCCGGATTATTTCATAATCAAATTCAACAGCAGTGGCATGAAGCAATGGTCTGTCCGCTACAATGGCTCGGGCAATGGTAATGACAAAATCAATGCCTTGGCGGTCGACGGTGCAAGCAACGCCTATGTCACCGGGCACAGCTTTGGCGCAGGCGGGAGTGCGGATTTCGCCACCATCAAGTACAACAGCGCCGGCGCAAGACAATGGATCAGGCGTTACAATGCACCAGCCAACAATCACGACGAAGGCAAGGACATTGTCGTTGATGGCTCAGGCAATGTTTACGTAACCGGGCAGAGCTATGGGGCGAAAGGGAATCATGATTATTTGACCATCAAATACAATAGTGGTGGAACGCAACAATGGGTTCAGCGCTACAATGGGCCGGGCAATGGAGATGACATTACCAACACCATGGCTCTCGATGGCGCAAGTAATGTCTATATCACCGGTCATAGCATTGGCACAAGTGGCAGCCCAGACTTTGCCACGATCAAGTATAGCAGCTCAGGAGTGCAACAATGGGTGGCGCGCTATAATTCGCCGGTCAACAGCACTGACGAAGCAAGAGACATTGCCGTGGACGCTGCCGAGAATGTTTATGTGACCGGCTACAGCCCTGGCGTGATTTGGAATCATGACTACTTCACCGTGAAGTACAACAGTGCAGGAGTTGAGCTGTGGAGCGCGCGTTACAATGGACCGGGCAATGGTGAAGATATCGCCAGTGATCTGGCTGTCGATGGCAGCGGCAATGTTTACGTGGCCGGTCACAGCTTTGGCTCAACTGGCAGCCTGGACTACACTACGATTATGTACAACAATACCGGTGTGCAGCAATGGATTGCCCGGTTTAACGCCCAGGCCAACAATCTTGATGAGGTTAGAGACATTGCCGTTAATGCTGGCGGAGACGCTTACGTGACAGGTTATAGCATTGCGGCCAACGGCCAGGCGGACTATGTCACGATCAAGTATTCCGCTTCAAGTGTAGTTGCGGCCAATGCCCAAGTGGCAGAGATCGAAAGCAAGATTGTAGATGAAACCGAGGAAGATGAACGAACCTCAATTGCCAAACAGAACGCTGTGCTTGCGCAATTTGCCTTGGCGCAAAACTACCCCAACCCCTTCAATCCGAGTACAATGATTGGTTTTGCACTACCCGAGGCGGGCGAGGTGACACTGAAGATTTACAATACCGCCGGCCAACTCGTAAAGCAAGTGGCCAGCAGCAAGTTTGCCGCGGGCGAACACCATGTGAATTGGGATGGCCGCAGCGCCGCCGGCGAACAAGTGGCCGCAGGCGTCTATTTGTATCGCCTGGTGGTGCGTGACGCAACCGGCGCCGTGTCATTTACCGAAACCAAGCGCATGACCTTGCTCAAATAGCGCCCGCTTCTGCATTACCGGCCTCTCGAATTGCATTCAGGTTGCCGAACGACTCAACCCGCAACATGCTCCAACCGAAACGCCGTGTTTCCGGCCTCCTGCCGGCGCGGCGTTTTTGTTTTGGCTGGAGTGACAGCCGGCGCAGCGCTCGCAGCGGGAGGGTTTCAGGGCTGCGCGAGCCGGGGATCATCTGGATTGAAGAATCGGTATCAGTCGGCGTTGGCCGGAGGTGATTTGAGAGGAGGCGCGAACTGCGGCTTACGGCCGCGGCGAAGTGCCGAGCTTGGGATAGTAATACAAATGCACCGGCAGGCCGCGCAGCGATTCACTCAGCGTGTAGTAGCCTTTGCCCTGCGCCTGCCAGGCCACCGCTTCGCCTTGCGGTTCGAGAATGTAGGGCACGGGCGTGGCCGGTTGAGCGAAGGCCTGCCACAGATTTTGATCCGGCTGCCGCGGCCAAAAGTAAATCGCGACGTAGGTTTTGATCAAAATGCCGTCGCCGGACGGCGAAATGTCGCCGGCAACCACGCCGCCCAGACGCAAGGTCGCGACGTGCTCGAGGGTGAGCGTACCCGAAGTCGGCTGCGGATACACGGCGCGGTATACCTGACCAACGGTGTCTTGCTTGGAGACGAGGTAGAGATCTTTGGTGAGCGGATCGAGCATGAGCGTCTCCGCATCACGGCTGCCGTCGGGATATTGCACCGTGATCGTTTCCACGCCAGTGAGGGTGGTATCGAGGGGTGACTGCTGCGGCCGCACGCGCGGCTCGGGAATGCGATGAATGTATTTGAGGGGATGCGGAGAATAGTTGTTGCCGAGATCGCCAATGTAGAGGTAATCCACGCCCGGCACCGGGCCCGGACCGAGGGCGAGATCTTCCCAATCGCGCGCAGTCACGCCGGCGAGCGTGAAGGTGCCGAGATGCTTGCCGTTGGTGCTGAGCGCGAACAGCCGGCTGTTATCACCGGAATCATTGTGCGTCCACAGCACGCCGGGATTTTTGCGGCTGGCCGCGAGGCCGGAGGCTTCCGTGAGCGGCCGGCATGCCACCGCGCCGCGATCGACACGGCTGCCAAACGTGGGAGTTTGCGCGTGTGCCGCGAGCGGCTGCAGAGTTAATACCGCGCCTGCTGCCACCAGCAACCTCAAACGCAGGCTTGCGATCATCCTGCCTCCGGGTTTTCCTGGCCGGCAGCTTCGAACAAAGAAAGCTGCGAGGCGGCAGAACCTGCGCTGCGGCGGCTCAGCTCGAGCAACTCCTGCTCCAGCCAGCGGATGTATTGCTGGTGCGTCTTTCTGATTTCGAGGGCGCGCAGGCACAGCGCGCGCACGGCATATGCGAAGGCCGGCCAGTGCAGCCGCACACGCGCAGGCAGGCGCAAGTAAGTCGGCGCCTCATCGCAGAACAGCGGGCTGCGCGCCAGCGTCCAGATGTCACATTGTTTCTCGCCTTCGGGAATGCCGTTTTGGCCCTGGACCAAATGTGTCAACTCATGGCCGATGGTGTTGTAGCTCACCTTGCGGGCGCGCAAACGAATCAAGCATTGCTCGCGAACGGCGGCGCCGAGGTGGGCGCGGGTGTAGCCCACGGTGATGGTCTGGCCCTGCAGTTCGGGAAAATGGTGCAGGGCATTGTGCAGCATGTGCACCAATCGCCGGTTCAGGCGCTTTTGCATCGCGGGCGTGAAGCGGAAAGGCACGGCCTCCTCATTGCGGTTTTCAATACGCCGGCACCGAGGGGTCAACGGATTGCGACCACTGCGCGATGCCGCCGCGCAGATTCATAACGTTCTTGAAGCCCTTCTGTTCGAGAAAGCGGCAGACCTGCATGCTGCGGCCACCGTGATGGCAATAAACGACAATGGTGTCTTCCGGATTCATTTCCACCAATCGATGAGGGATGGCGCGCATGGGAATATGGAGGGCGCCCTCGATTTTGCAGTGGTCCACTTCAGACTGCTCGCGGACATCCAGCAGGACGATGGCTTCGCCTTGCAGTTGGCGTTGGTGCAATTCCACTGGATCGATTTGCTTCATCATGCCTCCGTCAGCTTGTTTCCGGTTCAAAAAAGGGGAGCCGAAAATAAGGAAATCCCGTCCGGCAAGCAAGCACAAATAACAATTGTGAAAACGGCCGGCCCGGAAGGACGAATCCGCATCCGTGTTACCCGATGCCATGAGGGCGCCCGACGTTGCCTCGCAGCGATCGGGAAATGGTATGATTGCCTTGCCTGCCAGTTGTTCCTAAGCCATTCAGCGATTGCAGCCGATGCTCTTTTCATCGACCTTCAGCCCTCGGCTGAGTTTCTGCGTCTCCTGACGCCTTCACTTCATTTTGCTGCGCCCGCGTTTTTCTGCACGCTGCCTGCACCGACGGCTGTGCCTGCCTAAATGCACTCTACTCATATTCGATCAATTGCCTTTCTGGCTGTGCCGCGCATGGCCCGCGACTGGCGGGCATGGCCGCCCGGAGGCTGCTGTAGCGGTTGGTAAGGCGAGACTTGCGTTTTGAATATCTTATGTTTATTTGAAGGGAGCAGGGAGGGAGTAGGAGCAGGAGTAAGAGTAGGAGTAAGAGTCAAGTGGTAACGAGATGGTGGCATTCAAAACCCGCAGGAGGTAAGGAATGGTTCGACGCACGCTGTTGGTGTTGTGTTGGCTGGCATTGGGCGCGCTGTCCGTGCGCGCGCAAGAGGAGGCGCGCTTGCTGCGCTTCCCTGCCATTCACGAAAATCAAATTGTGTTCACGTATGCCGGTGATTTGTACACCGTCGCCGCCACCGGTGGCTTGGCGCGCAAACTCACGAATCATGATGGCTACGAAATGTTCGCCCGTTTTTCGCCCGACGGCAAATGGATCGCCTTCACCGGGCAGTACGACGGCAACACCGAAGTCTTTCTGGTGCCCGCGACCGGCGGCGCGCCGCAGCGTTTGACCTATACCGCCACGCTCGGCCGGGATGACGTGGCCGACCGCATGGGGCCCAACAACATCGTGATGGCCTGGCGCGGCGACAGCAAGAGCATCGTGTTCCGTTCGCGCATGCGCTCGTTCAACAGCTTCATCGGCGCGCTGTTTGCCGTGACGCTCACCGGCGAGCCGGCGGAGCAGCTTCCGGTGCCGCGCGGCGGCTTCTGTTCCTTTTCACCGGATGACAAGAAAATGGCGTACAACCGCGTGTTCCGCGAATTCCGCACCTGGAAGAAATACCGCGGCGGCATGGCGGATGATATTTGGATTTACGATTTCACCACCCGGCAGACCGAGAATCTCACCAATCACCCCGCGCAAGACGTGTTCCCCATGTGGGCCGGCAACCGGATCTATTTTCTCTCCGACCGCGAGCCACACCAGCGCATGAACTTGTACAGCTTCGATCTCACCACCCGGCAAACGCAACGTCTGACGAACAACAGTGATTTTGACATCAAGTTTCCGGCGCTGGGCACGAACGCCATCGTTTACGAGTATGCCGGCGACATTTACAGGTTCGACCTCGCCACGCAGCAGGCACAAAAGGTTTCCATTCAAATCGCCGATGACCGCCTCAATGGCCGCGACGAGCTGCGCAGCGTGAGCGACGAAGTGACGAATTACGAAATTGCGCCGGACGGCAAGCGCGCGCTGTTCGGCGCCCATGGCGAAGTGTTCACCGTGCCGGCGAAATTCGGCGCCACCCGCAATCTCACCAACAGCTCGGGCGTGCATGAGCGTGATTCCAAATGGTCGCCGGACGGCAAATGGATCGCCTTCATCTCCGACCAATCCGGCGAAGATGAGATTTACCTTGTGCCGCAGGCCGGCGGCGCACCCACTGCGCTCACCCAAAACGAGACGACCTACAAGTACAGTCTGCTGTGGTCGCCCGACAGCAAGAAGATCCTGTGGGCTGACCGCAAACAGCGCCTGCGCTTCGTGGAAGTGCAAACCAAAACCATCACTGAAGTCGATCAATCGCCCCTGTGGGAAATTCGCGAGTATGCCTGGTCGCCGGACAGCAAGTGGATCGTGTATGCCAAGCCCGAAGAAGAGAGCCTGCAACGCATTTTCATTTACGGCCTGGATACCAAACGCGCGCAGGCGGTGACCGCAGGCTGGTATGCTTCGGGAAATCCCGCCTTCAGCAGCGACGGCAAGTTTTTGCTGTTTACCTCGAATCGCGATTTCAATCCCATTTACAGTTGGACGGAATGGAATCACGCCTATCAGGACATGGAGCGCATCTATCTGCTCACGCTGAACAAGGAGGTGGAATCGCCTTTCAAGCCGCGCAGCGATGAAGTCGAGATCAAAGCCGACACCGCCAAAGCCGAAACCGGCAAGGCCGCGGCCGCCAAGCAGGAGAGCAAAGAAGCCGCCAAGCCGCAGCCGGTGGTGGTCAAGATCGATTTCGACGGCCTGTTGGACCGGCTCGTGTCGCTACCGATCAAGCCGGCGAGCTACTCGCATCTGGTGACGGTGGGCGATCAAGTTTACTACCAGCGCAAAGGCAGCATGGACGAAAAGCCGCTGCTGTTGCTGTATGATCTCAAGGAGCAGAAGGAAACCGAGCTTGGCCAGATCGACGGTTTCGAAATTTCCTTCGATCAAAAGAAGATGCTGGTGGGCCAGCAGAAGAGCTACGCCCTCATCGATCTGCCCAAGGCCAAAATCGAGTTGAAGGATAAGCTCGATCTGAGCGGGATGGAGATGCGGTTGAACCGGCAGCAGGAGTGGCGGCAGATTTACAACGAGTGCTGGCGCCAGATGCGGGAATTTTTCTATGATCCCGGTATGCACGGCGTGGACTGGGCGGCGCAGCGCGACAAGTACGCGCCGTTGGTTGCCCATGTGAATAACCGCAATGATCTCACGTATCTGCTCGGCGAGCTGATCGGCGAGCTGAACGTCGGCCATGCTTATGTCGGTGGCGGCGACCGGCCCAGCGTCCGCCGCATTCAAACCGGGCTGTTGGGCGCCGAGCTGGAGCGCGATGCCGCTTCGAAGTACTACCGGATCAAGCGCATTCTGCGCGGCCAGAATTGGGACAAGAAGCTGCGCTCACCACTCACTGAAATCGGCGTGAAAGCCGCGGAGGGCAACTACATTCTGGCGGTGAACGGTAAGCCCACCAACACCATGACCAACATCTTCGAGGCCCTGCTCAATACCGTGGACAAGCAGGTGACGCTGCGCTTGAATTCCAAACCGGAGACGGCCGGCAGTTGGGAAACCACGGTGGTGCCGATCGGCGATGAAGCGGATTTGTACTACTACAACTGGGTGCAGAACAACATCAAGAAAGTCAGCGCAGCCAGCAACGGCGCGGTGGGCTATCTGCATGTGCCGGACATGGGCACGGGCGGCCTGAATGAATTCATCAAACATTTCTATCCGCAACTGCGCAAGCAGGCGTTGATCGTCGACGTGCGCGGCAATGGTGGCGGCAATGTCTCGCCGATGTTGATCGAGCGCCTGCGGCGCGAGTTGGTGATGGTGGATCTGCCGCGCAACTCCCGCCCGACGCCGGATCCCTACGCCGCCTTCCTCGGGCCGATGGTGTGTTTGACTGACGAGTTTTCGGCCTCCGACGGCGATCTGTTTCCCTACCGTTTCCGCAAATATCAACTCGGCAAGCTGATCGGCAAGCGCACTTGGGGCGGCGTGGTCGGCATTCGCGGCCCGTTGCCGCTGGTGGATGGCGGCCAATTCTTCAAGCCGGAATTTGCGAGCTATGATACTGAGGGCCGGGAGTGGATCATCGAAGGCCGCGGCGTGGAGCCCGACATCTTCGTGGACAACGACCCCGGCAAGGAATTCGCCGGCGAGGACGAACAATTGAACCGGGCGATTGCGGAAGTGTTGGAACAATTGAAAACCAAGCGTGCCACGCTGCCGCTGCCGCCGCCGTATCCGAAAAAGAACTGAGCTGCAACCGCTCACCGCAGCCTCGGCAGGCAGATTCGCTTCTGCCTGCCGAACTGCGTTTCGCCGACCGGCGCACGGCAGGAGCGGGAATCATCCGCTGGAGCGGCTTCTGTCGCCGGCCGGGCGCGGGAAATTTGCTTGCGCGGGCGGAATATTTTGCTACCTTGCGGCGAATGCGCATCACGCCGCTGCTGTGGGCGGCAGGCCTCAATCTGACAGGCAATTTTGCAGATCACCGTCAAACATACGCTCACGCTCGCTGACTACCTGCGCGCGCTGCATCCGGACACCTCGAAAAACGCCCACAAAAAATTGTTGGAGCATGATCGGGTCAAGGTGAACGGCGTGGTGGTGCGCCTGGGCAAGACGCTGTTGCAGCCCGGCGATCGCGTCGAGATCAGCCGCAAGGTGTTCCGCCAGCGGTTGCACCCGGAGCTTGACCTTCTCTATGAAGACGAGCATCTCGTCGTTTTGCACAAGAAGCAAAACCTGCTCACCATCGCGACGGAGAAGGAACGCGAAAAAACCGTCTATGCCTACCTCGCGTCCCACGTCAAGAGCCAGAATCCCGAAAACAAAATCTTCATCGTGCACCGCCTCGACCGCGACGCCTCCGGCCTGTTGGTGTTCGCGCGCTCGCAGACCATCAAGCGCAAATTGCAGGAGCAGTTTCGCAGTCACTCGACTACACGCGGTTACATTGCATTGGTCGAGGGCCGGGTGCAGCCGGAGTCGGGCACGCTGGAAAACCATCTGGCGGAGAATCGCGCCTACAAAGTCTATGTGACCGGTAATGCCCGGCACGGCAAGCTCGCAGTCACTCACTTTCGCGTTGTGCGCCGCGTGGCAAAGTACTCGTGGCTGGAAATCAAGACGGAAACCGGCCGCAAGCATCAGATTCGCGTGCAGCTCGCCGCCTTTGGCCATCCCATCATCGGCGACAAGGAGTATGGCAGCACGCGCAATCCGCTCAACCGCCTCGGCCTGCATGCCCACCTTCTGGGGTTCGAGCATCCGGTCACCGGGAAGCGGATGAAGTTCGAAGTCGAAGCACCGCTGCCCTTTCGCCGGATGTTTGCGCTCGCGCGTCCCAATTCAACCTCCCAACCGGGCGAGCCGCAGGCAGGTTCTACGAGCAGGACGCGAGAAAGGTAGTGGCCGACTGCCTTGAGTCGCGTCTGTCCAACAGCATCACCGCCCGGGCGCTTCGTCATGAGCAAGAGCGGGTGTTTTTCGACTTGTGCACGCTGCGGGGCCAGGCGCCCGGGCGGTTTCTTCATTTCCAGGCAGGCACTTATTCGCGGAAGTGGTCTCTCGCTGGGTCGTTCAATCGAATCTTGTGAGATGCTGGGCACGGTGCCGGATCTTCACATGATGCGAGCCGGGTGACTACGGTGGTGGCTATACTCGGCATAACCAAACAAGGGTTTCATGTTCCCCAAACTTTTCGAGATTGGTCCGCTCACGATTCACAGCTTCGGTGTGATGGCGGCGCTCGGCTTTCTCGCCGGCGGCTATTTGTTGGAGAAGGAATTCGTGCGCACGAAACTGCCGAAAGACGATGCCGGCCTGCTGGTGCTGGCGGCTTTTCTGGGCGGCATGATCGGCGCGAAGCTCTATTTTCTGATCGAACATCCCTATCTTCTCAAGGAAGATTTTTGGGGCAATGTTTTATCCGGCGCCGGCCTGGTGTGGTATGGCGGGTTCATCGGCGGCTTTGCCGCGGTGGTTGCGCTGACGTTGCAGCGCAGGCTGCCGCTGCTGCACATCGCCGATCTGTTCGCGCCGGTGCTGGCGCTCGGCCAGGCCTTTGGCCGCATGGGCTGCTTTCTCTCGGGCGACGGTGATTACGGCCCGCCTTCGGATTTGCCCTGGGCCATGCGCTTTACTGAGGGGGTCGTGCCCACGCGCCACAACGCGGAGCTGCAAAATCTCTATGCGCAAATGCACCCGAACGCGCCGATTCCGGACGACATTGCCGTGCATCCCACCATGTTGTATGATCTCGTGATTTTGCTGATCAGCTTTGCCATTTTGTGGCGGCTGCGGCGGCAGGCCTGGCCGGCCGGCACGCGCTTCGCGCTTTATCTCATGTTGATCGGCGCCGGCCGCTTCTTCACCGAATTCTGGCGGATGACGCCCAAGCATCATTTCGGGTTGCTTTCGGACGCACAATTGATCAGCCTGCTGCTCATGACCGCCGGTGTGGCGTTGCTGCTGGTGCGGCGGGGTAAGCCGGCCTTCAAGTCCACGGCTGCAACGCCGTCGCTGCGCTGAAATTCGCCGAATGCCATTGCCCGCTGCCACCGCGCGCCGGGGACTTTGGCCTGCTCCTTGTCACTTGACAATGCCGGGGCAAACCTCGTCAACGCAATGCAGGCCGCGCTTCCGTGGATTCTGACAAAAGTGCCAGCCTGCGTGGCTGATGATCATCTCCCATGCAATTTCCCTACGCTGAAATCCATTTTGCTCTGCCGATGTCGCGGGGCTACACCTACCGCATTCCGGAATCCCTGCTGCCGCTGGCCCAAGTGGGCAGCCGCGCCCTGGTGCCGTTGGGCAAGCGTGTCGCCACCGGCTTTATCGCGGCGCGCAAGTCCACCATCGACTTTCCTGAAGAAAAACTCAAAGACATTTTGGACATACTGGACGAGAGCCCGCTCTTTGATGTGACCCGGCTGGCGCTGGCGCAGTGGGTGGCGGAATATTATCTCGCCAGCTTGGGCGAAGTGTTGCGCACCATGCTGCCGCCGGGATTGGAAAAGGAAAGCAAGCAGGCTGTTCGTTTGATACACACGCCGAGCTTGAATGAGTTGACGGAGCTGGCCGGCCGCGCCCCACGCCAAGCCGAAATCGTGCAGGCCCTGCTCGGCAAGACCAGCTATCAAGTCGCGCATCTTGCGCGCAATCTGAGATACCACGGCGTGCGCGCCAGCCTGCGCAGCCTGGCGCAACAGGGCTGGGTGGAATTGTCGCAGGAAGTGGGCAAGCCGGCCGCGGCGCCGCTGCGCCTGACTTATGTGGAATTGACGGCCGCCGGCCGCCGGTTGGTGGAATCGCAGGGAACAGAGCAGGCTGCGCCGCACGAAGATTCGGTCACCGCAGCCGCTACGGGAACACCGGCGCGGGCTGCAACCAGGCTGCGGGTGAATGAAAAACAGTTGCAGGCTTTGCGCTGGCTGCATAAACAGGGCGAGGCTACACGGCCTTTTTTTCTGAAACGGACCGGGCTGGCGGCGGCGACGCTGCAAGCACTGGTGCACAAGGCGCTGGTGCAACTGCAGCGCAAGGAAATCGATCGCAACCCGTATGCCGTGCTGCCGGCCAAAGCCGAGCCGGTGACTTTGAACGAGGAACAGCGCGCAGCGGTGCAGCAAGTCACCGCGATTCTCGAACAGAAGTGCTTTGGCGTGTTTCTGCTGCACGGCATCACCGGCAGCGGCAAAACGCAAGTCTACATCGAGGCCATCCGGCATGCGTTGGCTGCGGGATTGGGCGCGATCGTCTTGGTGCCGGAGATTTCACTC
Source organism: bacterium (assembly GCA_023150945.1). Lineage (NCBI taxonomy): Bacteria > bacterium. Next base: position 908,184 of record JAKLJX010000001.1, read on the forward strand.
ACGCCGCAGGCCGTGGCGCGCTTTCAGGCAAATTTCGGCGCCAATATCGCGGTGCTGCACAGCCGCTTGAGCGCGGGCGAGCGCTTTGATGCCTGGCGCCGGGTGCAGCGCGGCGAGGCCAACGTCGTGGTGGGCGCGCGCTCGGCGGTGTTTGCGCCCCTGGCGAAGCTCGGTCTGATCGTGGTGGATGAAGAGCATGATGCCAGCTACAAGCAGGTTGATCCGGCCCCGCGCTATCATGCCCGCGACGTGGCGGTGATGCGGGCCAAGATGGCCGGCGCGGCGGTGCTGCTCGGTTCCGCAACGCCTGCGCTCGAATCCTACTATAACGCACGCGCCGGCAAGTATCACCTGCTGGAATTGCCCAATCGCATCGACAATGTGCCGCTGCCCGCCGTGCGCCTGATCGACATGATGCGCTTTCGCAAAACCGCGCCCGATCACGACGGCATTTTCTCGCGGCCGCTGTTCGAAAAAATCGTGGAGAAAATCGCGCGCCAGGAACAGGTCATTCTGCTGCAGAACCGCCGCGGTTTCGCGCCCATGATCAAGTGCGTGCATTGCGGTTTCGTGCGCCGTTGTGACGCCTGCAACATCCCCATGACCTATCACAAAATGGGGCATATGCTGCGCTGTCACTATTGCTATGCCTATGAGCGCGCGCCCGACACCTGCCCGCAGTGCAGCGGCCTCGATCTCATTTTCAAGGGCATCGGCACGCAGAAAGTCGAAGCGGCGCTCAAGACCCTGTTGCCCCAGGCGCGGGTGGTGCGCATGGACCTGGACACCACGCGCGGCAAGCTGGCGCACGATCGCATTCTGCACGAATTCGGCGAGCATCGCTATGACGTTCTGCTGGGCACGCAAATGATCGCCAAGGGTTTGGATTTTCACAAAGTCACTTTGGTGGGCGTGATCTCGGCCGACACCACGCTGTTGCGCCCGGATTTTCGCGCCGGCGAGCGCACGTTTCAGTTGCTCACCCAGGTGGCGGGCCGCGCCGGCCGGCGCAATCTGCGCGGCGAAGTCATCATTCAGACTTTTTCACCCACGGATTTCTGCCTGCTCTGCGCGCAGCATCATGATTTCAACCAATTCTATGCCGGCGAAATTCAACACCGGCAGGCGCTGAAGTATCCGCCCTTTTCCCGGCTGGCAGTGGTGGTGTTTCGGCACCAGGATGAAGAACGCGTGCGCGGCGTGGCGGATGACTTTGCGGCACTGCTGCGCAAATCCAAAACACCGATGCTGGTCTATGGCCCCACTCCGGCGCCGCTGCGCCGGATTCAAAACGAATTCCGCTGGCAGGTGATGATCAAGAGCGACGTGGTGCACGACCCCGGCGCCCGCTTGCTGCGAACGACCCTGAGCCAGGTTTATGCCTTTTTCTACAAATCCCAGGCGCGCCGGCGCCTGCGGGTCCATGTTGATATGGATCCGGTCGCGTTGATGTAAAGAATGGACTTGTATCGGCTGAGCCGGAATGTTATATTGCGGCACTTTTCAGCCAAAACCAGACCGGCCCTCACTTCAGCCCATCCCGGCTCGGTGCCGCTCGCTTTCACCACACCCAAAGATTCCTTGGAACGACGCGCATGCGCTATGGCTTGATCTCTGACATTCACGGCAATCTCGAAGCGCTGGAAACCGTGCTGGCGGAACTGGAGCAGGAGAAGGTCGATGCGATCCTCTGCCTCGGCGACGTCGTCGGCTACGGCCCGAATCCCGATGAGTGCGTCAAGCTGGTGCAGGCGCGCGCCGCGATCTGTCTGAAAGGCAATCATGATGAAGCCAGCCTGGATGAAACCGATCTGAGTTTTTTCAACTACGTGGCGCGCGAGGCCATCGAGTGGACCAGCGCGCAGCTCAGCGCCGAGGCCAAGCGGTTTCTGCGGCAACTGCCCTACACGCATGAATTCGATGACTTCCTGCTGGTGCACGCCTCGCCATTCGAGCCGCAGGAGTGGAACTACATCACCTCCTGGGAAGGCGCGGAGCAGAGCTTTCACGCCTTCCACCAGCACGCTTGCTTCGTCGGGCATTCGCATTCCCCGCTGGTGGTCGGCCGCAACCGCCTGGGCGCAATGCAATTGCTGCAGACCTACCCGCTGCGGTTCGAAGAACATCATCGCTATCTCGTCAACGTCGGCAGCGTGGGCCAGCCGCGCGATTCCAATCCGGCGGCGGCGTTCGGCATTTTGGATTCCGACAAAAGGGAATATGATCTGCGCCGGGCGGTGTATCCGGTGGCCAAAACCCAGAAGAAAATTCGCGCGGCGGGCTTGCCGGGCTTTTTGGCGGATCGGCTGGCAGAGGGGAGATAAGCGGTTCGTGATCTGATCTATATTGGAGAACAAATATGATCAAAAATCATCTCTTTGCAGCTTATGCCAGTTGCACTCTGTTGTGGTGCAGCATGGCAACCGATCTTGCCGCGCAAGAGTTGTCACAAACAGGTAAACAACTCACTTTTCGAAAGGCAGAAATTCCCATCGAAGGGGAATACATTGATGCGGTTTTTTATACCGACTCTCTATCACAAGAATTACGGCCTAAAATCATTATCAGAAAAGAAAGCGTTGATTTCATGACGCGCGCAGGCGCACTCCAGCATCGTGTCGTCACACGCACCGGGCGCTACGCCACGATTGCTGTGAATGGCAAGTTCATTGGCTTTTATCATCCCCGCCGTTTTGTTGTGTACAAAGACACGGGAGAATTGTTATGGCAGGATGCGCCACCGGAGGAGGGCAGCGAAGATGTGCCCGAGCGGGGGTATAGAATTTCATCTCAGGGCAATGTTTGCATCCTGCTGCGACGCAAAGGAAGTATCATTTTCCATAACCAGCACGGCGCAGTGCTGGCCGAGCATGCCATCACGGACGGAATGTCTCGCACTCTCGAAGGAGAATGGTCGTCCGACGGCCAGTATTTCGTGGTTTCGGCAACAATAACCGGCATGTATCGCGATAATCGCTTGTTCCTTTTCGATGCCCGAGGAGCGAAATTGTGGGAAAAAAGTATGGACAACCGATGGGCGGTTGAGAGGGAGTTTTCTCCGCAATTGCGATGGCTCCTCTTGATGTACTGGGATTTTGATGTCCGAAAGTCTGGTATTGCGATTCTTGCGGTACAAGATGGTTCGATTGCTCATGATTTAAGCCAGATTGATCTGTTTAATCCTGCCATTTCATCTGATGGAAAATATTTCCTGGCGAGGGGCAGCTATGTGAAGGGACAGCCCGGTCAAAAAGCCGCATTGTTTGATATTCAAACAGGAATCAAACGGTTTGAAATTTTCTTGCCCAAACGCATCCTCGACTATGTGATTTTCTCCGACGAAAGAGTTATTTATGTTTTGCACGATTCTGAAATAGTCAAATTGGATATGAGTGGTGCGGTTATCAGCAATTTTGCCTTTGAAAGACAGGAAGGGTCAGAAGATATTTTGCGCATCCATCGTGGATCAACCGCAGACCGTGTCCTTATACGAACTTCCAAGAGCTTATTATATATGAATGTGAGTGAGTGAATTCAAGGGTGATGAAAGCGAACCTCGGTTGAAAGGTCATAAGATATGTTCAAATTTCATGGCTTTTACCCGGTTTTTAAGGCAGATTACGTCATCCTGCCGGCTTTTTGCATGATGACGCTCACGATGTGCGCAGTTTCTCAAGCGCAGATCTGCCCTTCGCAGTCGTATCAATGGCCGGTTGCTCCCGGCGGAAATACGCAGCAACGGTTAAATTCCACTTTTATGGAATATCGCGCCGGACATTTTCACGATGGCATCGACATCCAGGCTGATTCCGGTACCTCCGTAATTGCATGCAGCGACAACATGAAAGTGGTGAGCATTAACGATATAGATACCTATGAGGGTCAACCAGACAAACAGATGTTTGTGCAGGAATTGAATTCTCCTTTTCGAATCTTTTTTTATGACCATATGCAATCAATAGCCACTGGGCTGACGACAGAGTCAATTTTGAGCACCGCAGGTGATGAAATTGGCATTACAAATTTCAGAAATCATCTTCATTTCAATGAAGGTGAAGATCATTCTGAAGTCCACCCGCTGCGCGACAACGAATCACTGTGCAGCTTTTCTGACACGACAAGACCCAAAATTACAAATTTTCGCGTCCACAAAGACGGGCAGCATGGTTACGATGCCCAAATGCCAAAAGATGATGACGGAATATACAATGTTACTGGCAGAGTAGATTTTCTTATGAAGGCGAACGACATCATCTCCGGGCCCGGAGGTTCGAACACCGGGCTTTTCGGAGTCGAGTATGAGATTTGGGACTCAACGCCAACCAAGCTGGCCGGTAACAGTATCTATTTTGACACAACATGGGTAGATAATCAGTATTTGCAATTTGCTTATGATACGATTCTTTCGAACTCTAGTACGTATTGGTACATATCCACCAATAAACTGACTTCTAACAGCTACTGGGATTCTCAAACCGTTGCTGACGGTGTTTACAATCTTTGTTTTTGGGCTGCTGATGTGCGGTTCAACTATCGCGATACCTGCTATACCATTAAAGTCGCCAACCATCCTGCTACTCCTGTCATTGAAGGCGCAATCGAGGGCGAAGAACAGGTGGAATTGACCTTCGGCGGTGCCGGCGCCACCAGCTATCGCATCTATTATGACACCGACACCGGCCCGCCGTATCAGGGCACTGGCGCAGACCAAGGCTCTTCTCCTATTGAAATCTCAGTCGATTCAACGGTCACCAAAACCGTTACGCTCACCGGTTTGACCAACGGCCAAACCTACCCCAAGTTCGACACTTCAATTTTTTTCGGGGCAGAATCGGGGGCGGCCG